>CAMDBU010000142.1 GCA_945889495.1 Syntrophobacter sp. SbD2
TCCTCGATCAGCTTGAACGGCAATAAACCTTCGCGTTGCGCCATCCTTTCACCTCCTCGGTGATGCCCGATGGCCGACTCTATCATCAAAAACACCCGCCGTGTTTGAGAAAATCCGCCGCCCAACTAAATTACCTACGGATCAAGGCCCAGGCTTTTGTAATTTGCTTATTCGGATGAATTGACAATAACCCGAGATCGAACCTAGCAAGTGGAATATTTAACGTCTGATGCGTCTCCTTACCGCTCTCACGGATAAAACCCCTGTCGCTCGTTAGGGTCTACGCGAACGCTTATGTTTCGCGATCAGGCCGCGGACCGTCGGAACGAGATCTCTCGGCACTGCCATCGCAGTCGCCGAGGATGTTTCAAACGCCGCCTCGTTTTCTGCGACCACTTCTTCGTCCGTTAGTTTCTCGTAATGTGTGAGTACCCGACGAACTCTTTGATCGTCCCAGCCAGCGGGGAATTGATGTTGTTTCATTGTCTCACCTCGCCGGCAACGCCGCCGTTGCCGCGAACTTCTTGAACATCTCAATAGTCTCCGGGTCGCGTGGGATGCCGCGGACGATCTTGGCTTGCTCGTCGGGCAGGAGCGGCGATGGGTCGTCGCCGCCGGTGAGGCGTTTGTAGTCGGCGGCGAATTTGGGATCGGCGTAGGTTTTGGCGACGGCTTCTCTAAGAATGTCGAGGCGGTCTTTGGGTGTGCCGGGTGGGGCCATGAGGATGGTGCCGACGACGCGGAAGCCTTCGGCCATGGTGAGCAGTTTTCGTTCGCGATCGTTCTTGGCGAAGCTGTTGAGATCGGGCAGCTTCAGATGCGCGTAGCGCGGGTCTTTGTAGCTCGCCGGTATGCCCAGGCCGACGTGAAAGTCGGCGAGATTTTTAGTCAACAGATCGTTTTGCGCTACGGTTCCGGTGGAGGCGATGCGCGCGTCGACTTCGCCGGCGGCCATGGCGACGTCCAGATCTTTGCCTTCGAAGCCGGGGATGATCTTTGGATCTTTCAAATCGAGCAGGTGGGCGAGCATGCGGCTCTGCAAGTAACCGGTGTGGCCGACGGGGTTGGTGCCGATGCGAATGCCGGGCGTGCTGCGCAGTTTTTCCAGACTATTTATTCCCGCGCCTTTGCGGGTGACGAACATGTAGTAAAGCTGATGCTCGGTGGCGCCCAAGTAATTTAACTTATCGATGTCGTACTGCACGCCGGATTCGCCGAGGACGGCGTAGGGAATGATGCTGCTGGTGATGCGCGCGAGCGTTAGGCCATCCGGTTTGGCGCTGTTGGAAATCTGATTGGCGGCGCGCCGCCCACCGGCGCCTGCCATGTATTGAAACACGAAGGGCGGGTTGCCGGGAATGTTGCGCGTCAGTCCCGCCGCCAGCGCCTTGGCGCGCAGATCGCCCATGCCGCCGGGCCCGGCGCCGACGATCAGTAGGATGTGCTTGCCTTGGTAGAAGGGGGTCTGGGCGTGAGCGGCACCGGTCAGCGACAGCATCGCGAGCACGAGCGCGGTCCGAATTAACTTTGCTTGGTGTTTCTTTTGTGATTTCATCGTGAATCCTTCATCGCATATTTTTCGTGGCTCGTGTTCGTCGCTCGTGCTCGTGGCCGGACGAATCACGACTTACGATCACGAACACGAGCCACGAGCACGGTTATCTCGCCGGCATCCCGCCCGCCGCATTCAGTTTTTTAAACAGCTCGACGATTTCCGGATCGCGCGGCAATTCTCTAATGGTCCGTTCCATGTCTTCACCGAAAATCGGCGAGGGCTCTTCGCCGACCAATTTGGTGTACTCTTTGTGGAACTCAGGATCTTTATACATTCTGGCGTTCGCGTCGCGCAGGATTTTCACCAACTCCGGCGGCGTGCCGGGCGGCAAGAGCGACGGCGTGCCGACCTGGCGAAATGCGCGGATCATGGCTAGGAGTTTTTTCTCCCGGTCGTTTTTGGCGAACTCTTCGATCTCGGGCAACTTGTCGAAGCCCGGCTGCTTCAGGCCGCGCGGCACTTCCATGATCGCGTGGATGTCGATCATGCCTTTGGCGAACCATTCGGCGTTGCGCAGGACCAGTGTGTCGGGATTGTTGATCCGGCCGTCGATCTCGCCGCGGGTCAGTGCGAGATCGAGCTCGGTGCCGGAATAGCCGACCACCATCTTGGGATCTTTGAAACCGATCAGATGGGCGAACAGCCGGCCGACGAAGTAATTGGAGTGGCCGACGGTTTGCGCGCCGATTCTGATCCCAGTCGCCGCGCGCAGCGCTTCGATATTTTTCCAACCAGCTTCTTTGCGCGTGATGAACACCCAATGGTAGGTGCTATGCGGCGAGCCGAGGTAGATAAATTTATTGAGATCGTAGAGCACGCCCTTTTCACCGAGCACGGCGTTGGCGACCAAGCCGCCGCCGATGCGGCCGATGGTCAGGCCGTCGGGGCGGACGGTTCTAAATACGTGATTGGCCGCTTTCATGCCGCCGCCGCCCGGCATATATTCTGAAATGACATTGGGCTCGCCGGGGATATGTCTTTTTAGGTGCGAAAGCATCGCCCGCGTCATCATGTCCGAGCTACCGCCCGCTTCGGTACCTTGGATGATTGTGAGGGTCTTGCCTTGGTAGAAGGGGGTCTGGGCGAAGGCAGAATTTACTGCCAACAAGATGTAAGCGACGAGAACTGTCTTGAGCATGTTCCCTCCCTTAAGTAGGTTTCAATCGTTTCAGCCCCCTCCTTGATCCTCCCCCGCTTCGAAGCAGGTGGGGGTTGGAACGAAGCGAAGCGATCGAACGGCTGGAACCTTTGGAACGCCCGCGCGCTTAGCGCGCGGGAATCGGCCCCTGATCGGCTAACTTTTTATACAGCGCGACGATCTCCGGGTCGCGCGGCAACTCTTTAATCGCGGCTTCCAACTCCTCGCCGGTGAGCGGCGTGGCGTCGGTGGACATTAATTTTTTGAACTCTTTGTGAAATTCGGGATCCTTCAACGCTTTGGTCATGGCGCCGCGCAGCGTGGTGACGATTTCCTTCGGCGTGCCCGGCGGCAGCAGATAGGGCCAGCGCGGGTAGATGAAGGTGCGAAACAAGCCGATCAGCTGGCGTTCCTTATCGGTCTTGGTGAAAGTGTCGAGCTCGGGCGCCTTAGGCAGTCCAGCAGCGTAGCGCCCTTTGGGGATGGAGATCGACGCGTGGAATTGAAGCGAGCCTTTATCCATGGCGTCGCGGCTGCGCGACAGGATCGTGTCGGCGCCGTTGGCGCGCACGTCGACTTCGCCTCTGGTGAGCGCGATGTCGAGCTCCGGACCGCCGTAGCCCAGCACCATGCGCGGTTCCTTGAGACCCAAGATGTAAGCAAACAGCCGCCCGCTGACGTAGATGGGATGGCCGACCGCTTGCGCGCCGATACGCACGCCGGTGGCGGCGCGCAATTTGTCCAGGCTATCGAAACCGGCGCTTTTGTGGCTGACAAAGACATAGGGATCGCCGCTTTCGGTGGAGCCCAGATAAATCAGCTTGTCGATGTCGTACTGGGTGCCGGCCAGTTCGAGAATATGGCCGGCGACCAGCCCAGCGCCGACGGCGCCGATGGACAGACCGTCCGGTTTCGCCGTCTGGTAAATATAGTTGGCCGCTTTTCGGCCGGCGGCGCCGGGCATATTCTCGACGATGATGTTGGGATTGCCGGGAATATGTTTGCGTAGCGACGGGATCAACGCGCGCGCTTGGACGTCACCGGTGCCGCCCGGCTCGCCGCCGCGGACGATCTTGATGGTCTTGCCTTGGAAATAAGGGGCTTGAGCGAACGCGAGCCCGATCGCCAGCGTTAACGAGAAAACGATTCCTGCGACAACTGTTTTTATCATGGGAGCAGCACCTGTCTAATTTTGGATTTTAGATTTTCGATTTTGGATTACCGGAACTGAACCGGAAATCGCCAAGACCGTAGTCCATCCGACAATCCAAAATGGAATCATCCGAAAAGGATTCCGGAGGGCCAGCGGGTTTCGAGCATGTATTCGAACAGGCCCCAGATCATTAGATAGGCGCAGCCGCCGGTGATCAGCGAAGTGAGCCACTTTTCTTCGCCTTGGAGCCGGGCGTAGAGAAAGACCAACAGCGGCAGCGCGTAGACGATGCCGACCAACCAGATGCCGAGGGCGCCGCCGATGAACCAGGCGAAGAAGGCCAGCGTGCGCGCGCGGGCGGTGGCTGCATCCAACTTATCCGCGCCGCTCTCGTCCATGTCCATGCCGCCGGCTTTGTTGCTCTTCTCCCAGCCGATGGCCTCGCGATAGATCTGGATGAGGATCATTAGGAGCCCAGGAATCGCGGCGACGTAGACCGGCATGATCTTGGCGATGTCGGGCCAGCCCCAACCGGAGACGATGGCGACGGCGAAGATGACCAGTAGAAATAGCGCAAAATTAATCTTCATTGTCGGACCTCGCGATGGCGCCGCTAAAGGTCGCCGTGGAAGCATCTTTGTTCGCATTCATCTTGCCGCGCAGCGTCAGGTAGAGCGAGCCGCCGGCGATGATGAGCAGCACGATGACCGCTGGACGGCCGAGCCAGCTAAAGCCGTAGCTCGCCACCGAGCGGTAAAGATATTTTTCCATCAGATCGCCGAGTACTAGGCCCAAAATCATCGCCGGGCGCGGATAGCCGGCGCGGCGCATGAAGTAACCCAGGATGCCGAAGCCGATGACCACGACCAGGTCGAGCGGATCGCGGTTGACGCTGTAGGCACCCAGCAGGATGAACATGAACATGATCGGAACCATGAAGGTGTAGCGCACCTCGGCCAGCTTGGCGAGTTGATTGGCCAGGCAAAAGCCGATCAGCGTGCCGATGATGCCGGAGATACCCTGAAGCCAGACGACGCTGTAAATCACTTCGGGATTTTTCTTGATCATCTCGGGGCCCGGCACGAATCCCCAGGCGAGCAAGGCGACGATGAACAGCGCGGTGGTCACGCCCTGGGGAAAGCCGAGCAGCAAAGTTGTCACCAGGTCGCCGCCGTCCTTGGCGTCGTTGGCGCTCTCGGGCGCGATGACGCCGCGCACGTCGCCATGGCCGAAAGTTTCACGGCCGCCTTTACAGGTTTGCGCCGCGTGGCCGTAGGCGAGCCAGTCGACCACTTGCGAGCCCAAGCCGGGCACGATGCCGACCCAAACGCCGACGAAGCTGCAACGCACCACCAGCCACCATTCACGCAAACAATCCTTGACGCCATCGAACAGACTGCCCTTGAGCGGCATCGGTTGCTGCTCGACGCCGAGTTTGGTCAACGCGAGATCGAGGGCGGACGGCACGCCGAATAGCGCCAAAGCCATGATGCTCACCGACATGCCGTCGAGCAGGTAGGGTTGATCGTAGACAAACCGCATGACGCCGCTCTGGGCCTGCTGGCCGATGGTGGCGAGCAGCAATCCCAATGCTGTCGCGATCAATCCCTTGAGCGGCCGGCTGCCGGCGAGCACCGCGACCATGCTCAAGCCCCAGAGCATGATGACGAATAGTTCGGGCGAGCCCATTAAATAAATTAACGGCTTGGCCGCGGGTATCGCCGCGACCAGAGTAAACGTGCCGATCAAGCAGCCCATGCCGCCGGCCATGAACGAAGCACCGAGCGCGCGCCGGCCCTCGCCTTTCTTGCCCATCGGGTAACCATCGAGCACCGTCGCCTGCGATCCCGAGCCGCCGGGGATGCCGAAGAGGATCGGCAAGTAGGCCGCGCAGATGGCGCTCACCGAGCTGGCGCCGATCAAAAACGCGATGCCGGTCACCGGCTCCCATTTGATCACCACCGGGAGGGCGATGGCGTAGACCAGCGGCATGCCCAATCCTTGCGGCGCCACGGCGGTGAAGGTGCCGATGCTGACGCCGAGGAACATGGCGAAGAATGTTTTCCACTGAAGTATATTGATGAAGCCTTGGATAGCGGCGTCGAACAGTGAACTGTCCATGAATTATTGTCCTCAATAGCGAAGTTGCTGGGCACTTATACGATTAAGGTGGAAAACGTTCAAGCCGTTTCCTGACATCTTCCCGCGCCTCCAGACTGTGTCGCAATTCCGTTCATGGTTCGAGAACCTCACCACGAACGGAATTGCTTGGCAGTGATTTCAGCCACTTCCCCGTTCGTCCTGAGGCTCTCGAAGGGCGAACGTCCGATTACGACATAGCCTGATCGCGGCGGAGGAACGAGGTGGCGGATCGACCCGAGCGCCGTTCGAGCGCCTCACGGCCCTGAGAAGAATCGCAGGGTCGCGGTTGAAGGTTTTGCACCGCTTGAACCCGTCAGTTCTACCGCGACGGCAGCGGCCGGGCGCCGGCTAGACTCTTCAGTAGTTCCACCACTTCGGCATCGCGGGGGATCTCACGGATCACCTTGGCCAGTTCCTCGGGCATCAGCGGCTCTGCCTCATCGCCGACCAGTTTGACAAACTCCTTGTGAAACTCGGCATCGCGATAGGTTTTACGAAACGCGTCCTGCAACACTTCGACGCGATCTTTCGGCGTGCCCGGCGGCAGCATGTAGGGCGAGCCGACCAGCCGGAAACCGCGCCACATGGCGACCAACTTTTTCTCCCGGTCGTTCCTGGCGAAGCTCTCGATCTCGGGCAGGTGGCCGAGCTTGGCGTGCTTGTCGCCTTTGGGGATTTCCATGATGGCGTGAAAGTCCATCACGCCTTTGTCGAGCCAATCGGGATTGCGCCGCAACACGGATGCGGCGTTGTTGGCCCGGGCGTCGAGTTCGCCGCGCACCAGTGCCGCGTCCACTTCCGCCGCCGTGTAACCGGCGATGAACTGCGGTTGCTTCAAACCGAACAGATAACTGAACAGCCGGCCGGCGATATACGACACATGGCCCACCGATTGGGCGCCGATGCGCACACCGCTGAGCGCGCGCAGCTTGTCGATGCTGTTGGCGCCCAACTCCTTGCGCGTGTAGATGGTGTAATGGTTGGTGCTCTCCGGCGTGCCCAGCTGGATGAACTTGTCGACGTCGTACATGACGCCGCTCTCGCGCATGATTTGCAAGCCGACGATGCCGCCGCTCAGCGCGCCGATGGTCAAGCCGTCGGGTTTGGCGTTGCGAAATAGATAATTGGCGCCCTTGCGCCCGCCGCCGCCGTCCATGTACTCGATGATGATGGTCGGATTGCCGGGGATATGTTTGCGCAGCGTCGGCACCATGGATTTAACCCGCAGATCGCCGGTGCCACCCGGCGCCGTGCTGGCGATCATGGTGATGGTCTTGCCTTGGTAAAAATTCGATTGGGCGACGGCGGAGCTTAACGGCAACAAGATCAGAACAAGTAGAATTAATTTCTTCAGCATGTTTTCCCCTTAGCAGGTTCCAATCGCTCCAGCCCCCTCCTTAGTCCTCCCCCCGCGTCCTTCGGCAAGCTCAGGATGACCGGGCCGGGGGAGGAAAGCCCACCGGAGTTTCTTCGAAGACGGAGGGGGATTGAACGGAGCGCAGCGGTTGAACGGCTTGAACGTTTGGAACTCTCCAGTTCTTAGCGCGGCGGCAGCGGCCCCGGCCCGGCGAATTTTTTGAATAGCTCAATGGTCTCCGTATCGCGCGGCAGTTCGCGGATCGATTTCTCATTGGCCTCGGGCATCAGCGGCGTCGGCTCTTCGCCGACCACTTTATTGTACTCCTTGAAAAATTCCTTGTCGCGGAAAGTTTTGCGAATCGCTTCCCTGATTATTTCCAAGCGGTCCTTGGGGGTCGCCGGCGGCGCGATGAACGGCGAACCGGCGAGCCGGAAGCTGCGAAACATCGCCAGTAGCTTGCGCTCCCGCTCGTTCTTCACGAAGCCGTCGATCTCCGGCAGGTGGGAAAAGCGCGGGTGTTTTTCCTCTCGCGGGATGGCGTAGATCGCCTGCAGGTCAACCAAGCCCTTGTCCAACCATTCAGGGCGGCGCGTCAGCAGGTCGTCGGCGACCGCGACGGCGTCGATCTCGCCGCGCATCAGCGCGACGTCGCGCTCGGGGGTCGAAAAGCCGGTGACATCGCGCATGTCCTTGAGACCTAACAACCAGGCCATGATGCGGCCGACGTTGTAATTGATATGGCCGACCGATTGGGAGCCGAAGCGCACGCCGGTGGCGCCGCGCAATTTGTCGAGCGTGCGAAAGCCGGCGTCGCGCCGGGTAAAGAGAATGTAATGCGTTGTGCTGGAGGGCGAGCCCAAGAACGGCAGCTTGTCGAGATCGTACTGCACGCCGGTCTCGCCGAGGATGGCGTTGGCGATGACGCCGCCGCCGACATTGCCGATGGTCAAGCCATCGGGGCGGGCGGTGTTGAAGATGTGATTGGTCGCTTTGCGCCCGCCGCCGCCGTCCATGTACTCATGAACGATGGTCGGATTGCCGAGAATATATTTTTGCAGAAACGGCGCGGCGGCGCGTACGCGCAGATCCCCCGACCCACCGGCATCCCGGCCATGGACGATGGTCAGCGTCTTGCCCTGATAAAAGGGCGTCTGGGCATGGGCGCTAGTCGCCACGAACAACATATATGTGATGAGCGCAAACTTCTTGAGCATGATTTCTCCCTAATCGTTCCAATCGATCGAGCCCTCTCCTTGATTCTCCCCCGCGTCCTTCGACAGGCTCAGGACGAACGGCCGAGGGATGAAGGAGGCTTGAGCGACTGGAAGGTTGTGAACTCTTCTATCTCGTTGGCAACGGCCCGGCGCCGATCAGTTTATTGAAAAGCTGAATCACTTCCGGGTCGCGCGGAATGTCTTTTATCGCCCGTTCGTTGTTTTCGGGCAAGAGCGGCGTGGGCTCTTCGCCGGTCATTTTTTTATACTCGCGGGCGAACTCCGGGTCTTTGAATGTCTTGCGAAACGCTTCCTGGAGAATCGCCACGCGATCCTTGGGCGTGGCGGGCGGCGCCACGTTGGGCGTGCCGCTCAGTCTAAAGGCGCGCGCCATGACCACCAGCTTGCGGTCGCGCTCGGATTTCGCAAAAGTTTCCAGCTCGGGCACTTGGCTGAAATTGGGATGGCGGTCGCCCTTGGGCGCTTCGATGATCGCGTGAAAATCGACCAGCCCCTTGTCGATCCAGTCGCGGTTGCGTTTGACCACGGTGTCGGCGGCGCTGGCGCGGGCGTCGATCTCGCCGCGCGCCAAGGCGATATCCAACTCCGGGCCGCTGTAGCTGGCGATGAACTTCGGTTCGTTCAGGCCGAGGATAAAGGCGAACAGGCGGCCTTCGTTGTAATTTATAAAGCCGACGGATTGGGCGCCGATACGAACGCCGGGCGCGGCGCGCAGTTTTTCTATGCTGCTCAGGCCAGCTTCTCTCCGGGTGACGAACAGCCCGTGATACTGGCTGTAGGGCGAGCCCATGTAATTAAATTTGCTGTAGTCGTAAAGGATCCCCGAGTCGCCGAGCACCGCTGAAGAGATCATCGCCACGCCGGGATTGGCGAGGGTCAGGCCGTCGGGACGCGCGGAGTTATAAATATGATTGGCCGCCTTGCGTCCGCCGCCGCCCGGCATGTACTCGCTCACCACCGTCGGGTTGCCGGGAATGTATTTCTGTAAGAATGGAAACAGCGCGCGCACCCGCAGATCGCCGGTGCCGCCGGGATCGCGCCCTTGGATGATCGTGATGGTTCTGCCTTGATAGAAGGGAGCCTGGGCGTGGGCGGCGGTTAACGACGATAGCAAAAAGCAAATGACTAGAGTCAATGGCTTGAGCATAGGTCACTCCTTTCTAAACAGGTTCAAATTGAACCGCTTGAACTCTGCTATCTTGCCGGCAACGGCCCGGCGCCGGAGATCACTTTCAACAAATCGATGGTCTCGGCGTCGCGTGGCGCGTTCTTGACGATCTTGGTCAGTTCGTCGGCCAATAGCGGCTCGACTTCGTCGCCGACCAGTTTCAAAAACTCCTTTTGAAACTCACCGTCGTTGAGCGTGCGTCGCATCGCGTCTTGGAGGATGGCGACACGATCTTTGGGTGTTCCTGGCGGTGCTAAATAAGGCGATCCCACTTGGCGGAAAAGTTTCCACACGCTCAAGAGCTTTTTCTCGCGGTCGTTCTTCACGAAACTCTCGATTTCAGGAAGATGGCTCAACTTGGGATGTTTGACGCCGGTGGGGATCTCCATGATGGAGTGAAAGTCCATGATGCCCTTGTCGAGCCAGTCCGGGTTGCGCCGCATGACCGATACCGCGGCGTTGGAGCGCGAGTCGATCTCACCGCGCAATAGCGCGCCGTCGAGCTCGGGGGCGGTGAAGCCGGCGATGAACTTGGTCTCTTTCAAATCCAAAAGGTAAGCGAACAGCCGTCCCGAGATATACGAGACATGGCCCACCGATTGGGCGCCGATGCGCAGGCCCGGTTTGGCTTTGAGTTTCTCCAGCGTGTTGGCGCCGAATTCCTTGCGCGTGTAGAGCACTTGATGGCCGACGCTTTCCGGCGCGCCGAGATAAATAAACTTATCGAGATCGTAGAGCACGCCGCTTTCGCGCATGACGTTGAGTGAGATCACGCTGCTGCTCATGGCGCCGATGGTGAGGCCGTCGGCACGCGCGCCGCGAAATAAATGATTCGCCGCTTTGCGCCCGCCGCCGCCGTCCATGTATTCCATGATCATGGTTGGATTGCCGGGAATATGTTTACGCAGGAACGGCACCAGCGCCTTGACCCGCATGTCGCCGGTGCCCGCCGGCGATGTGCTGATCAGAACGGTGACGGTCTTGCCTTGGTAGAAAGGAGTCTGGGCGAAGGAAGTTGTCGCCGAGAATGAAAGGTAGATGACCAGAGCGAGTATCTTTAGCATTATCCCTCTTAAATATTCGTTGAGACATTTGCAATGACTTGAAATATTCACACTCAGCGCGGCGGTAATGGCCCCGGGCCGACGAATTTCTTATAAAGCTCGACAGTTTCCCGATCCCGCGGCAATTCACGAATCGCCCGTTCGTTTTCTTCCGGCATGAGTGGACTCGGTTCGTCGCCAACCAGCTTGCGGTACTCCTGAAGAAACGCCGGATCTTTGAAACTCTTGCGCAACGCTTCTTTGATGATCTCAACCCGATCCTTGGGCGTGGCGGGAGGTAGAATGAAAGGCGAGCCGGTCAAACTGAAATTGCGGTATAGCGTCACGATCTTGCGCTCGCGCTCACTTTTCACGAAGCCGTCGAGTTCGGCGACGTTGAAAAAGTGCGGATGCTTGTTCTCTCGCGGCACGGCAAAGAGGACATGGACATCGACGAGACTCTTTTCCAGCCATTCTGGAAGCACCCCGCTGTCAGACACGGCGTAGCCGTCGATCTCGCCACGGATCAAAGCGGCCCTGCGCTCAGGATTGGTAAAGCCGATGACTTCCTTGATGTCCTTGAGACCGAGGAGCCAAGTCATGATCCGGCCGACGGTGTAGTTACTATGGCCGACGGCCTGGGAGCCGATGCGCAGGCCGGTGGCTTGGCGTAATTTATCGAGGGTGGTGAGTCCGGCCTCGCGCCGGGTGATCAGCACATAGTGACTCCCGCTATAAGGCGTGCCCATGAAGTGAAGTTTATCGATGTCGTACTGTACGCCGGTTTCGCCGAGCACCGCACTGACGACCACACCGCTACCGACGCTACCGATGGTTAGACCGTCGGGGCGGGCGGCGTTAAAGATATGATTAGCCGCCTTGCGGCCACCGGCGCCGTCCATGTACTCATGCACGATGGTGGGATTGCCTGAAATATGTTTTTGCAAAAACGGCCCCACCGAGCGGGCGCGGTAATCGCCCGATCCGCCCACCGAGCGACCGTGAATGAGCGTCACGGTTTTGCCGTGATAAAAATTCGGCTGAGCGTGGACGGAGCCGAAGGGCGAGAGCAACAGGGCAACCAGTACAAACGGCTTTAACATAGCTCCTCCGAGCAAGTGCCGATATTTCGCCTCCTGGCTGCTCACCGCGGCGGCAACGGGTCGGCGCCGGACAATTTTCTCAGTAGGTCTTGGACCTCGGCGTCGCGCGGCATTTCCCTGATCAGCCGGCCGAGGTCCGCGGCGCCGAGCGGCGACGGTTCGTCGTCGACGAGTTTGCGAAAGTATTTGGTAAACTCCGGGTCCTTGAAAGTTCGATTCATCGCTTCTTGCAGGATGGCGACGCGATCCTTGGGTGTTCCCGGCGGCAGGACGTAGGGCGAGCCGACGCCGCGAAAGGCGCGCCACATGGCGAGCAGTCTGCGCTCGCGATCGGTCTTGGCGAAGGATTCGACTTCCGGCAGGTGCGCGAGGCGCGGATGTTTGAGCCCTTTGGGGATTTCCATGATGGCGTGAAAATTCATGATCTTTTTGTCGAACCAGTCAGGGTTGCGGCGCAGGGCGGAAATCGCGGCATTGGCGCGGGCGTCCACTTCGCCGCCCATCAACGCCACGTCCACTTCGGTGGAGCTGTAGCCGACCACGAATTTCGGTTCCTTGAAATCCATGAAATAGGCGAACATCCGGCCGCCGACATAGGAGGTATGACCGACATTTTGCCCGCCGATACGAATGCCGGGGCGGGCTCGGAGCTTGTCCAGGGTATCGAGTCCCAGGTCGGCGCGGGTGTAGATGATCGTGTGCGCCTCATGTTCGGGAGTGCCGAGATAGATGAATTTATCGACATCATAGCTGACGCCCTGCTCGCGCATGACGCCCAGGGGGACGATGGCGCCGCTGCCGGCGCCGATGGTGAGGCCGTCGGGTTTGACGTTGCTATAAATATGATTGGCGCCTTTGCGCCCGCCGCCGCCATCGATGTATTCCATGACGACGTTCGGGTTGCCCGGAACATGTTTGCGCAAGAACGGCACCACCGCTTTGATGCGCAGATCGCCGCTGCCGCCGGCGGCGGTCATGGCGACCAGGGTGATGGTCTTGCCCTCGTAGAAATTGCTCTGGGCGTAGCCGGTGTCCGTTATTGTCAAGATCATTGCGAGCGCGAGATATCGCAGCATAACCACCTCTCAATTGTTTTTTGTCGCGTTCAGTGGGTTTGATACTTCGCTATGCGCGGCGCGCTACTCAAGACGTCGGCGCCCAATACGTATCCCCAAGTAAGCCCGCAGGGGTTTAGCGAGGAGCGCTCCGTTAACACTTTTTCGAGCCTCGGTGGCTAGTTCTGTAAAAACACTTTCATCCGTTGGATCACTTCCGCGGGCTGTACCAAGTCTTTGACCAAGCTGTCGAGCTCTTCGCCGCTCACCGGCGATGGTTCTAGGCCTTTCTTACGCGCGTCGGCCAAGACTTCCGGGTCGCTCAGGACTTTGGTAAATGCCGCGCGCAATATTTTCATCCGCTCCACCGGCACCCGCGGCGGGCCAAAGAACGGCCGGCCCATATCGTCGGGTGCGAGTAGCACGCGGGTGAGGCCGCGCAGGGATTGATTTTTGTTGTATTTGTCCAAGATTTCCCAGATGGTCGGCACCTCGGCGAGTCGCCCATCGCGCTTGGGCCCGCCTTGGGCGAGCACGCGGACGAAGCCGGACTTCATCCAAGTGCGGCCTGGTTCACTACCCAAAGTCGCTTGCAGCGTGCCGCCCCAGCAGTGCATCTCGCCGCGCTCGATGGCCAGGTTAACGTCGCTCGATCCTTGATAGCCGGTGACCAGATTCAACTTGAAGCCGGCGACCTCGCCGAGCAGCTTGGGCCAAAAATAGCTCGCCGTGCCTAGCCCGGTCACGCCGCATTTTGCCGGCTCCGGCGCGGCGCGCAAATCCTCGAATGACTTGTAAGGGGTGTCGGCGCGGAGATAAAAAATCCGCGCGGTG
This sequence comes from Syntrophobacter sp. SbD2, assembly GCA_945889495.1. GTDB lineage: Bacteria > Desulfobacterota > Binatia > UBA9968 > UBA9968 > DP-20. The sequence goes on from CAMDBU010000142.1 coordinate 13,787, forward strand.
CGCTCCGGCGAGCCCAAGTAGGAAAGCTTGAACCAGTCGTACTGCGCTTCCTTGCGGCCGAGGATTTGTTCGGTGTACAGGCCCGGAGTCACGGTTGCGAAAGTCAGTCCGTCGGGCTTGGCGATATTGTGGACGTAATTGGCCGCCACCATGGAACCGCCGCCGCTCATGTTTTGCACCACGAAAGTTGGGTTGCCGGGGATGTACTTGCCCATATGCGCGGCGATCACCCGAGCCCACAAGTCATAGGAGCCGCCGGGCGTGAAGCCGACTAGGAAGCGCACCGTCTTGCCTTCAAAAAACGACGTCTGGGCCGATGCGTTACTGAGCGCTAGAGAAAAGCAGGCGATGAGAGCCCATTTTAGCAGCACCGCTCCTCCGACTTTGTTTGGCTCAAAACGTTCAAGCCGCTCAATCGCTTCGCTGCGTTCAACCGCTTACGCTCCGTAAATACTCAGACGTTCGAACCTCCCAATCTTTTCCTCCCCGCGTCGCGGGGGAGGATGAAGGAGGAGGGGTGAGCGATTTGAACTCCTTGAACATCTTCATCCGACCTATCTCGGCGGGAGTTTTTTCGGCCCGGCGATGATTTTAAACAGCTCGATGGCCTCCGGATCGCGTGGCACTTCGCGGATCGCCTTCTCGTGATTTTCCGGCAAGAGCGGTGAAGGTTCGTCGCCGCTGAGCTTGAGATAGTACTTGGCGAACTCGGGGTCGAGATAGGTCTTACGGAAGGCGTCTTTCAGAATATCGACGCGGTCTTTCGGTGTGCCCGGCGGCAGCACGAAGGGCGTGCCGGTGACGCGGAAGCCGCGCTGTAGGGCGAGCATTTTGCGTTCCTTGTCGTTCTTCGCGAAGGTCTCGACCTCGGGCAGCTTGGCGAAGACCGGATGAGTATGTTTGTCGCCCTTGGGGGTTTCCATGATCGCGTGAAAATCGACCAGCCCTTTATCGATAAAGTCACGGTTGCGCTGCAACACGGTATCCGGGCCAGTCGCGCGCCCATCGATCTCACCCCGCATGACCGCTGGGTCGAGCTCGGCGCCGCCAAAGGCAGCGATGAACAGCGGGTCTTTCAAGCCGAGCATGTAACCGAACAGGCGGCCTTCGTTGTAGGTGGAAAAGCCCAGGGACTGGCCGCCGATCTTGACACCGGTGGCGGCACGCAATTTTTCGAGGCTATTCCAGCCAGCGTCGCGGCGCGTGAAGAAGATCGAGTGATAGGTGCTGTAGGGCGAGCCCAAGTAGTGAAACTTGTCGATATCATAGAGCACGCCCGATTCGCCGAGGATGGCGAGGGACACCATGCCAGAGCTCAAGTTGCCGATGGTCAGACCGTCGGGACGGGACGTGCGGAAAACATGATTGGCCGCCTTGCGGCTGCCGCCGCCGGGCATGAACTCCATGATGATCGTCGGACTGCCGGGAATATATTTTTGCAGGAACGGCACCAACGCGCGCACGCGCAGGTCGCCGGTGCCGCCGGGGTCGCGGCCTTGGACGATGGTGATGGTCTTGCCTTTGTAGAAGGGCTCCTGGGCCAGTGCCGTGGCGGCGATCGAACTGCTAAGGAGCAACCCGCCCAGGACGCGCAACCAAATTGACGAACGCTTTGTCATGAGATCCTCCAAAACCTGTCAAAGGACTAGTACCGGATTATTCGAATCGATCAATACTCCGCAGCCGATCAGTTGCCCAATACCTTCTTCAATCGCTCGATGACCTCGGGCGGCTGGCCGATGATCTCTTTGGCTAGCCTTTCCAACTCTTCTCCGCCCACCGGGTCGAACTCGTAGCCGCGCTTTTTTACCTCGGCGCGGAACTGCTCGTCAGCCATGGTTTTGACGAAGGCGTCGCGCAGCGTCTTCAATCGGTCCGCCGGCATGCCCGGCGGGCCGAACATCGGCCGGCCCATGTCGTCGGCACCGAGGAGTGCCGTGGCGAGACGGCGGCCGGCGTCGGGAGTTTTGTAGCGATCCATTAACTCGAAGATCGTCGGCGTGGTCGGCAGGCGCGCGTCGCGGTTCTTGCCGCTTTGAAACAGATGATGGGCGAAGCCGGTCTTGCGCCAAGTGTTATAGGGCTCGCGGCCGAAGTAGGCTTCGATGGTAAACGCCCGGCAATGGATCTCACCGCGCTCGACGGCGAGATCGATGTCGGTACCGCCGGGATAGCCGGTGACGATCTGAAACCTGGCGCCGACAGTTTCGAGCAGAAGTTTCGGATAGTACGAGTCGGGACCGGTGACACCGGTGGCGCCGCACTTGGGCGGCTCCTTGGCGTTGCGCACTTCCTCGATGGTTTTGTATGGGCTGTCGCTGCGCATGTACATCTGGCTATTGCCGCGCGCCGGCGAGCCGATCCAGCTGAACTTCGCCCAGTCGAATTGAATTTCCGGTCTGCCAACCAGTTGATTCAGATAGAGCGATGGGATCACCGAGCCGATCAACGTTAGGCCGTCCGGCTTCGCGACTGAGTAAAGATTCTGCTGAAAAACCCCATTGTAAATCGCACTGTGTCGGCGGCTGTAGTTCTGCCAGTGATAGATTTCATCATCGCCTGCCGTAGCTGTGAAAAAACCTCACTCTTTGACCCTTATGCGGGGTGCACCGCGGCCATTTCAAACTGGA
>CAMDBU010000143.1 GCA_945889495.1 Syntrophobacter sp. SbD2
AACTGTTCGAGCTTTTTGGGAGCCACGATGGGACGGTCCATGCTACAAAACGGTCTCCAAGGACCGAGGGGCGAACGGCCTGTCCCATCCTGTTTCGTGTTAAACAATGTGCATACAGACACTTCAATTTCATTATACAAGGGGCGAAAGGTTTTTCGCCCCTTGTATAATAACCCGCGCTGCGCTGCGTGGTGAATGTCGTTGCAGATGGTTATCTGCCGTATAGTCCGTTTGGCGCGTGGCTGTCAATTGAAACCGCCGTCGTCGGAACTTTTCCGCTTGCGTGCATCGCTGCCGCCATGCTAACTGCCGAAGCTGACGAACTCTCGTGGCGGAGGTTTTCATGAAATCCTTGGTCATCCTGTTCACGTTTCTATTATTTGCGGCTTCCTCAGGTCAGGCGCAGACCCGCAAGCCGCGCACGTTGGACGAGCTGGCATCCTACACCGGCCCCGACCGCCAGCAGATTCTCGTCGACGGTGCCAAGGCCGAAGGCAAGATCGTCTGGTACACGTCCTTGTCCGGGGTCTACCGCGACATGGTCGATGCCTTCAAAAGAAAATATCCGTTCATCGAAGTCGACGTGTTTCGCGGCGGCAGCAACGATCTGACGCCGCGCATCATCAACGAAGCGCAAGCCGGCCGTCCGGTGGCCGATGCGCTCGAAAGTACGCCGGGGCTGCTGATGGCGCTGCGCGATCGTAACTTGCTCAAGGCTTACACTTCGCCGGAGTTGGCGAAATTTCCCGACGAGGCGAAAGGCAAAGCCGACGGTGCGCGGGTGTTTTGGGTTACCGACCGCGAGGCGTATATGGGATTTGGCTACAACACCCGGATGATTGCCGCCCATGAAGTTCCCAAGAGCTTTCAGGATCTGTTGCGGCCGGAGCTCAAGGGCAAGATGGCGGTGACGACGGAGAGTTCCACCAGCCGGGTGATCGGCACCATGGTCAAATACAAAGGCGAAGAATACATCAAACGCTTACGCGCCCAGGAAGTGCGCTTGTTCAAAGCGTCGAGCGCCGGCTTCCTCGATCTGATCGCCGCCGGCGAAGTAGGCGGCGGCCCGGTGGTGTTTCAAAATCAAGTGGCGGTGAAAAAGGAACGTGGCGCGCCGGTGGATTGGGTGGCGCTGGATGTCGCGGTGGCCAACGCCGGCGGCTCAGCGATCACCGCCAACGCGCCCCATCCTCACGCCGCGCTACTCTTCACCGACTTTGTCATCGGCCCGGAAGGCCAAAAATTGATGGAGCAGTTCCGCTACGGCGTGGCCTGGAAAGAGTACTCTTTTAAACGCGAGTATCCCGAGCGCGGCATGACCAGCGTGGAGTACGAGAAGGCGGAGGACCGCTGGATGCAGGCGACGCGGGCGCTAACGAAAAGATAAATGCGTCGATTCCAGCCGGACTCACCTGATCCGGTTTACGGACTCCATCCGTCCCATTGGAAAATTCTTGCACCCTCACCTCAATCCTCTCCCGTCCAGGGAGAGGAGGTAAGAGGGACGCCGCACTCCGAACTCTTCGCTCCTTACCCCTTACTACTCACTCCTTACTTCTTCACTTCTTCTTCGCCTTCGGCCCGAACGGTTCCGGCTGAAACGGGCCGTCGCGGGCATCGAGAAATGCCGCCAGGCCGCCTTTCGCCTTGGCGTCGTCTAAACGCTTATTGAACTCTTCGCGCTTGGTCAGCCGCGCCATGGAGGCTAGTTCTGAATTCAACGTCCAGGCTTTGCGCAGGCCCATCATTTCCAAGCCCATGGTCGAGATGTGCAGGTTGATTTTCACTGTCTCGGGCGGCACCAGGGCGATGCGCTCGACGAACTTGAAGCAGGTCTCCAACAATTCACCCTTGGGCACCACTTGATTGACCAGGCCGATGCGCAGCGCTTCGTTGGCGTCGACATGGTCGCCGGTGAGGGAATAGCGCAGGGCGTTTTTGAATCCCGCGAGCGCGATCCAGATAAAATCGGTGTTCGCGCCGTGACGCACCTGGGGTTGGCCGAATACCGCGTCATCGCCGGCGATGGTCACATGGCAAGTGAGCGCCAGCCAGGACGCCGCGCCGAAGCACCAGCCGCTCACCGCGCCGACGATCGGTTTGGGATACTGCCAGCGGTACAGTTGCCGGCCGAGGATGTCCTTGCGGTCGGCGTCGCGGAATTTATTGTAGGTGGCGTTGAGCGAGGTGTCCTTCGGGATACCGTAGGGCCAAGCGGTCTCGCCGTCGTCGCCGCTAATGTCCTCACCCACCGAGAACGCGCCGCCGGCGCCGGTGATGATGACGCCACGAATCTCCGCGTCCTTCTCGGCCTCCGCCAACGCCGCGTCGAGCTCGCTCATCATTTCCTGGTTCATCGCGTTCAAAGCGTCGGGCCGGTTGAGCGTAATAAGAACACCTTTGCGCTGCTTCTGATAAATGATCGTTTTGTAGTCTGCCATGTCGGGTCCTCTTTCCGTTGTGTTCAATTTCGAGTCAATTTTAGATTTTGGATTTTCGATTTTGGATTGTCGGAACAAGACTGGGAAGCTCGCTTCGATGATACTCCCTTCAAGGCTACACTCCCGTAATCCAAAATCTAAAATCCAAAATCCAAAATAGCATCACGCCTTCTTCTTCGCCCTCGGCCCAAACGGTTCGGGCTGAAACGGTCCGTCGCGCTTTTGCAAGTAATCGCGAATCCCTTGGTTGGCGCGGGCGTCGTCGAGCGGTTTGCGAAATTCTTCGCGCAGCATGACATGGGCCGGCGCCGATAATTGATTGTCGAGGGTCAGCGCGTCGCGCAATCCCATCATGTCGAGGCCCATGGTGGCGACCTGTAGATTGATCTTCACGGTCTCCGGCGGGACCTTAGCGATGCGCTCGACGATGTTAAAGCATTCGTCGATCAATTGATCGGGCGGCACGACTTTGACCACCAGGCCGATGCGTAGCGCTTCCTGGGCGTCGATGTGATCGCCGGTGAGGCCGTAGCGCAGCGCATTCTTGTAGCCGCCCATGAGCGTCCACATGAAGCTGGTGTTCGAGCCATGGCGCACTTCGGGCTGGGCGAATACCGCGGTCTCCGACGCGATCGTAATGTGCGTGAACAGCGTCAGCCAAGAGCCCGCGCCCATGGCCCAGCCGTTGATCGCGCCGATGATCGGCTTGCCGAACTCCCACATGCGTCGGAAGTTGCGCGGGTCGTTGCGCCAGGAATCGACCACGCTGGCTGCGGTCTCGCCGGTGACGATGCCGTAGGGCCAATGGAGATCGCGCCGCCGCCCCGAGGCGTTGCCCTGATCCATGCCGGCGGAAAACGCTCGCCCGGCCCCGGTCAAAACCACCGCGCGCACCTCGGGATCATGCTCGACGTCATCAAGGGCCTGGTGGATCTCCTTGATCATGCTGCGGCTGATGGCGTTCAGCGCGTCGGGTCGATTGAGCGTGATCAAAGCGCCGCCGCGTTGTTTCTCGTATAAGATTTCTTTGTAGTCGGGCATTCGGGCTCCTTTGGGATAAGTTGGAGTGGTGGAGTCATGGAGTGTTGGGTCGGTCCGAACCCATTACTCCAAGACTCCATCACTCCAGTCATCTTTTACTTTTCCGTTCTTCCTCCAGCTGCTTCAAAAACGATAAATCCATCACGTCGGCGCTGTTGATGTTCATGGTCGCCATGGTGCGGTCGCTGGCGATCATGTTGTCCATGGCTTTCGTGGTCACGATGGGCAGGCCGGGCGTCACTTGGCTGTAGACCCGGCGGGTTTCGTCGAGCTCTTCTATATTGCTCGATTTGTAAAACTCGCCGAGATACCTGATCACCGCGTCTTTGTTTCTCTCGTCGCGGTAAAAATCCATGCCGTCGGCCAGGCCGCGCATGAAGTTCATCACGGTCTCGCGATCGGTCTTGATGAACGAGCGCAGTGTCACCGGGCCGGCGACGACGTACTCATAATCGCTCTTGGAAAAATCGACCCACACCGGCAGCCCCATTTTGCGCGCGCGTAATGTCACCGGCGGCTGAAACACCGAGGCGTCGACATGGCCGCCGGCGAGCGCTGCCCAACGTTCGCCCTGGGCGCCGATGCCCAAGATCTGCACTTCCTTGTCGTTGATGCCGAGCTGCTTCAACGCCACCCGCGCGATGAAATCAGTACTCGCGCCTAGCTGGCTGATGGCGATACGCTTGCCCTTCAAGTCGCTGGGCTTTTTGATGTTGGGATTGCTGACGAAGACATAATCGAGCTTGTTGCCGGTGGCGCCCAGGACGACCAAGTCCTTCGCCCCTTGCGCCCAGGCGAGGATGACGCCGGCGCTGCCCTGTTGCAGGATCGTCACGTCGCGCGAGATCAATGCCTGCACCGCCTCGCGCCCACCGCGCATGAAGATCGGCAGAACTTTGAGGCCATATTTTTCGAATGACCCCGAACGCTGCGCCACCCAGAAGAATCCTGTCGAGCCGCCGAGAGCGTAGGGGACGCGGACTTCCTTGAGCGGTTTTGATTGGGCGGGGAGTGAAAGGGGAATTGCCAACATGGTGAGAAAAACCGCGCACCAAATCAGTCCGCCCATGAGTCCTCCAGCGTCATTCCCGTGAACGCGGGAATCCAGGTTAGTTGTTTTGGCGCAGTACGAATTAGCCTGGATACCCGCCTTCGCGGGTATGACGGATTGCGTTGAACTGCCGGTTATTGCGAGCATGACCACCATCGTCTATGCAATCTCCACCACAGCGTCGACCGCGACTACGCCTTGGCCCTTCGGTAGGACGATCAGTGGATTGATATCGACGCCGTTCAATTGATCGCCGAGGCTGACGGCGAGGTTGCCGACGGCGACGATGGCGGCGCACAACGCGTCAATATCCCCCGCGGGTTTGCCGCGCACGCCGCCGAGGATTTCGAAACCGCGCAGGCGCGCCAGCATGTCGTGGGCCTGCTGGCGCGACAGCGGCGGGATGCCGACGGCGATGTCTTTCAGGACTTCGACGAGAATGCCGCCCAAGCCGCACAGCACCACCGGGCCGAACAGCGGATCGCGCTTGATGCCGAGGATCATCTCGACGCCTTCGCCGGCCATGCGTTGGACGACCACGCCGTCGATGGTCGCGTTCGGCATGCGGCTTTTCACCGTGCCTTGGATGTTTGTGAACGCGGCGCGCACATCCGCTGTATTCGCCAATCGTAGCGCCACGCCGCCGACATCGCTCTTGTGAGTGATCTGCGCCGACTCGACTTTGAGCACCACCGGGTAGCCCATCTTGTCGGCGGCGGCGGCGGCTTCATCGGCGCTTTGCGCCAGCACCGTCGGCGCCACTGGAATGTTGAACTCTTTGAACAGCGCGAAGGCCGCTTCCGCGCCGAGTATTCCTGATGGTAGCTTGGCGTGGGCCGCCGGCCAGGCAGCTTCGCTGCCCGCCGATTTGCGTGCCTTCTGAAATTCGTAATAGTCCGCGAGATTCCTGATCGTCGCGGTGGCGCACTCGGCGCCTTCCATGATCGGGATGCCGGCGGCGCGTAGCGGCTGGAGAATCTCCGGGTCCACCGGACCGCCGACCACCGAGCTGAAAGTCGCCACCGGCTTGTTGCTCGCCGCCACGGCGGTTTCGATTGCCAAGGTGAAGCGGTTGCCGCTTTTCAATTCCTTCGGCCGCGGATCATTGGTTTCGAGATTGATCGTGACGATGTCGATGTTGGCGTCGTCGATCAAACCTTGGAGCAGGCGCGGGAATATTTTGTCGTCGTCGTACATGGCGCCGGTGCCGTCGAGCGGGTTGTTCATGTTGCCAAAGTCGGCGACCGATTCTTGCAAGTTGGCTTTGGTCGCTTCGGTGAGCTCGGGAACTTCGACGCCGACGTTGGACGCCGCGTCGGACACCAGCGTGCACTCGCCGCCGGAGCCGCTGAGCACGCCGATGCGCCGGCCGCCGTGGTATTTCTTGATGAAGCCGTCGCAGGAGAAAACACTGACGCTGTCGATCAGTTCATTGATGCTGCGCACCGAGACGATGCCGCCCTGGCGAAACGCCGCGTCGACCACTTCGGCCGCGCCGGCCAGCGAACCTGAGTGGGTTGCCGCGGCGCGCTTGGATACGTCCGAGCGGCCGCCTTTTAATATTATTAGCGGCTTGTTCGCCTCGGCGGCTTTACGCGCGACGGCGAGCAAACGTTCCGGCTGCTTGAAGCCTTCGACGAACACGGCGATGACTTTGGTGTTGGCGTCTTCGACGAAGTAGTTGATGTACTCTTCGATGGTCGCGCCGGTCTGGTTGCCGCAGGAAATAATATGGCTCAAGCCGACATGGCGGTTGAGCATGAGCGCGTTGGCAATCGTCGTGCTCAGGCCGCCGCTCTGGGAGATCAAGGCGACGTTGCCGGCGAGAAAGCCGGCCGGGATCGTCGAAGCGAACAGCGGCGCCTTGCCGAACACGTTCAAGACGCCGTAGCAGTTGGGGCCGCAGATCAGAAAGCCTTTCTCGCGCGACAAGGTTTCGAGCCGGGTCTGGCGCGCTTTGCCTTCGCCGCCGATCTCGCCGAAGCCGGCCGCGAACACCACCGCAGCTTTAACTCCCGCTTGCGCCGCCGACTCCAACAGGTCCGGCACATGACGATTTGGCACTGCCGAAACGATGCAGTCCACTGGCTCGGGAATCGAGGCGACATCGGGATAGCAGGGATAGCCCATGATCTCAGAATACTTCGGATTGACCGTCACAATGCGCCCGTCGAAACCGAAGGTGCGCAGATTGCGGATCACCCGATTGCCGCGCGGTTCGCGCGCCAGATTGGCATCAGCGCCACGCTGCGACGCGCCGACGATGGCGACGGAACGGGGGGCGATGAGGGGCGTTAGGTCGCGCCAGGCGAATGTTTGTGTGGTCATAGCAATGTCCTCGACTTGGAGTATTGGAGTGATGGAGTACTGGAGGGTTGGGGTCGGTCCGGAAACCATCACTCCACCACTCCAATACTCCATCACTCCGTATTTTGTCTCTCGTCTGTTGTCTTCTTCACTTAATCACCTGATTCGCCCGCTCCAGCAATCTGAGCGGTATGGTAATGCCGATTTGCTTTGCCGCCTTAAGATTTATGACAAATTCAAACTTCGTCGCCTGCTGTACCGGCAGCTCGGCAGGTTTCGTTCCCTTGAGTATTTTGTCTACGTAACCGGCGGCCTTGCGGAACAGATCATCGTAGTCCGCCCCGTAGGACATGAGGCCACCCTCATCGACAAACTCCTTCCGCCAGTAAATAGCCGGCAAGCGGTATTTGCCGGCAAGCTCGACGATCCGCTTTCTTTCGGCGAAAAAGAAGGGACCGGCGGTGGTCATAATCGCGCCCACCTGCTTCTGCTTGGCGGTATTAAAGGCGCTCTCCAAACCCTTTGAGTCGGGTTGAGTTTCGATCTCGTCCAATTTTAGCTTCAGTGCTAGAGCCGCAGGCCTGAGCTCTTTCATTTGGAGGTCTACTGATACGCTGGTTGTCGACCTCCGCAGAATACCAACTCGGGCGAGCTTGGGGACCGCGTCCTTGAGTACCTCTAGCCTTTTGGTATTTAGCTCGGTCGCTAAATTCGAGAAACCGGTGACATTGCCTCCCGGCCGCGCCAGGCTGGCAACCAGACCTTCGCCGACCGGGTCCGCAGAGTTCGTCACCACGATGGGGATGGTAGTAGAGGCGCTCTTGGCCGCTAATGCCGCCGCCGGCGATGTACCCATAATAACATCAACCTTGAGACGGACCAGGTCCGCCGCAAGCTCAGGTAGGCGCTCACTTTTGTGCTCTGCAAATCGGTACTGGAAGGCAATATTCTTTCCCTCAATCCATCCAAGCTTGCTCAGCTCTTGCCGGAATGCATCGACGAGGACCGTCATACCGGAAGCAGTGCTATTGTCCAGGAAACCGATGCGGGAGATTTTCCCTGCCTGCTGGGCGTTAGCAGTGGGAGCAGTTGCCAGCAAGACAGTTGCTAGTAACCAGAAAAGAAATTTTGCCTTCATGATCTTCGCTCGTGTCTTTTGCTGACCGCTGATAACTGACAGCTACCCCGCTACTTAATCACCTGATTCGCCCGTGCCAGCACGTCAGGTGGAATTGTCAGTCCGATCTGTTTTGCCGCCTTAAGGTTGATGACAAATTCAAACTTCGTTGCCTGCTGTACCGGCAGATCGGCGGGTTTGGTGCCCTTGAGGATCTTATCGACGTAGTGGGCGGCCTTGCGGTACAGGTCATCGTAGTCCTCCCCGTAGCACATGAGACCGCCCTCATCGACAAACTCCTTCTGGAAGTAGATAGCCGGCAACCGGTATTTGACGGCAAGCTCAACGATCCGCTTTCGTGCGGCGAAAAAGGAGGGAGTGGCCATCGTCATAATCGCGCCCACCTGCTTCTGCTTGGCGGTTTTAAAGGCGCTCTCTAAACTTTTGGCGTCGGCTTGAGTCTCGATCTCCTCCAATTTTAGCTTCAGTGCCTGAGCCGCGGGCCTGAGTTCTTTCATTTGGAAAGGTTGTCCTGTGCCCGCCGAACGCAGAACTCCAACTCGGACGAGCTTGGGGACCGCGTCCTTGAGTATCTCCAGCCTTTTGGTACCTAGCTCGGGCAATAAACTCGAAAACCCCGTGACATTGCCTCCCGGCCGCGCCAGACTGGCAACCAAACCTGCACCCACGGGGTCCCCAACATTCGTCATCACGATCGGGATCGTAGCGGTGGCGCTCTTGGCCGCCAATGCTACCGGTCGCCCTGAGACCACAATTAGATCAACCTTAAGACGAACCAGGTCCGCTGCAAGCTCAGCTAAGCGTTCAGACTTTTGCTCGGCAAATCGGTACTCGGTGGCAACATTCTTTCCTTCGACCCATCCAAGCTTGCTCAGCTCTTGTCGGAACGCGTCCCACAGTACGGCGCTACCGGAAGCAGTGCTTACATCCAAGACACCGATTCGGAATATTTTTCCTGCCTGCTGGGCCTGAGCGAATGGGGCAAATGCCAGCAAGGCAGTTATCAGTAACCAGAAAAAAACTTTGGCCATCATATGTCTTCGCTCGTGTTCCCAACTGACACCTGGAAACTGACTGCTGACAACTATCCCTTCTTCCTCGCCCTCGGCCCAAACGGTTCCGGTTGAAACGGTCCGTCGCGCTTTTGCAGATAGGCCTTGGTGCCTTCCTTGGCGCGGGCATCGTCGAGCGGGCGGCGGAACTCTTCGTTGAGCATCATGTGCGCGGGGATCGAGAGGGTTTCGTCCATGTGCAGGGCGTCGCGCAGCCCCATCATCTGTAAGCCCATGGTCGAGATCGCGAGGTTGATCTTCACCGTCTCCGGCGGCACGCGGGCGATGCGTTCGACGATGCCGAAACATTCTTCCAGCAGGTCATCCACCGGCACGACTTTGTTCACCAGGCCGATGCGCAGTGCCTCCTTGGCGTCGATATGATCGCCGACCAGGCCGTAGCGCAGGGCGTTTTTAAATCCGGCCAGGAGGGTCCACATGAAAGTGGTGTTCGAGCCATGGCGCACTTCGGGCTGGGCGAAGACGGCGTCTTCGGCGGCGATGGTGATGTGGGTGTAGAGCGCCAGCCAACAGCCGCCGCCCATGGCCCAGCCGCGCACCGCGCCGATCACTGGTTTGGTCATCTCGAAGATGCGCACCAAGTTCACGTCGTCGTGGGACCAGTAGTTCATTAAATCCGCCGCGCTCATGCCGCTCTGGATGCCGTAGGGCCAGTCGATATCGCGGCGCCGGCCGCTGCCAGGCGCTTGATCGAAGCCGGAGCTAAAGGCCCGCCCAGCGCCGGTAATGACCACGGCGCGAATCTCCGGATCGGCCTCGGCCTGGTCCAGGGCATCGTGAAATTCTTTCAGCATGGGCCGGGTGATGGCGTTCAACGCTTCGGGCCGGTTGAGCGTGATCAGCACGCCGCCGCGCTGCTTTTGGTAGATGATTTCTTTGTAGTCAGACATGATCGTTCCTTTGTGCTGCTATATGACAGTTTCCACTCCCAGAGAATGACGGATTCGGATATTTCTCCCGCAAAGGCGCAAAGGCGCTAAGTGACGGGCAATGCCCGTCATCCGGAGGTGATGCGAGGGATCTCAAGATTTCTCCCTTTGGCTGCGATGACATTTTCTTCTTACCCTTTGCGCCTTTGCGCCTTTGCGGGAGACATTCCGAGGTTCGGTTCCCGTTCCCAATTCATCGGATTATCGGTATTCGTTCTCATACAAGTTCTTGATAAAGCCGCTGACATCGAGCTCGCGGACCAGACTCTCGTCGACGAACAATTTGGCGTCAGCGCCGCGCGCTTTGGGCTCTTCGATGGCGATGAAGTCGAGGGTCGCGTCGATCGCTTTCTGTGAGGCGTAGGGCACGCGATTGAAAAACTTGGTCGTCAGCAGGTCGTAGGATAATTCGAGATACTTCAAATCTTTTTCCTGAGCTGATTGGATGCGCAGCTGTTTTTGCATGACCGCGACGGCTTCCTTTTTGTATTTCCTGAAATAGGCGACGCCCTCAATGTAGGCGCGCACGAAGCGCAAAGCTTGGGGCCGTTTCTGGCGCAGGTAGCCGCGCGTGGTGTCGATGGAATTTTGCAGATAATGAATGTCGAGGTCCACCGGGTCGGCGAGCATGCGGTAGCCGCGGTCTTCGGCGACGAAATAGGACGGCATGGTCAAGACCGCGCCGTCGATGGCGCCCTGGTCCATGCTCGCCAGATTGGCCGGCGACGAGCCGAGCTGGAGGATCTGCACGTCGTCGGACTTCATGCCCCATTTTTTTAGAATCGCCTGGAGCACCCAGTGGGAGGCCGAACCGAAGCGGGTGACGCCGATCTTTTTGCCCCGGATCTCGGCTGGCGTTTTTATCGCCGGGCGAACCATGATGCGTTGCAGGCCGGTGATCAAAGGCGACACCGCCATCACCGTATCGGCGCCGCGGATCGCCGCTCTGACCACCGCGTCGCCGCCGCCGACGGCGAATTGAATCTCGCCGGCCAAGAGCGAACTCACCACCCGTGCCGCGCCGCCGCCGATAATAATGATCTCGGTCTCGATGCCATGTTTTTTAAAGATGCCTTTTTGTTCCGCCAGCCACATGGGGCCTTGGGTAGCGCTCACGGAGCTCAGGCCAATGCGGATCTTATCCTGGGCGCTGGCGGGTGGGGTCAAGCACAGGAAGGCAATGATCAGAAATAAGCTTGGGAATCTACGGTGCATCAGCAAACTCCTGGATGTGCGGGAACGAAACGCCATAGTCCATTAGGCCATTCACCAGGAAGGCACAAAGAGCACGAAGGGCCAAACGATAAAATTCCCGGCGCCCTTCGTGGCCTTCGTGTATCCTTAGAAAAGATTCGCCCTTGGCCGATCTGCACACCGAATCGGTACCAGTTTTCGTCATGCCCGCGAAAGCGGGCATCCAGGTTAATTCGACGGTGGCCGAACCTGGATTCCCGCCTGCGCGGGAATGACGAATCAGGTTAATGCGGCCTGTAGAGAAGTAGCCGCCATTTTCATTTCCTGTGGAAGCGCGTAAGCTCATTAAACACTTTGTGGTGAGAAATTCTCTTCTCCTAAGTAGTAGAAAGCGCCGCTAACCGTCAAGGGAAGCGGCGAGAAAAACTCGATTCGTGGCGCGCTATTTCCACACGCTGTCGAGGAAGCCGGATTGTTTGAGCTCGTTGACGTAGGAGTTGTCGAAGTAAGCGGCGGTCGGCGTCGCTTGGGCGGCTTTGGCGTCGATCATATTCAATTGCGCCATGCGCTGCACCATCGACTGGATGACGGCCTCCGGTACCGCGGGATCTTTGGCGAAGTTGTCGGTGACGTAGGTGTAGCTTTGGCGCAAGAGCTCGGCGTCGCTTATGCCCAGGTATTTGCCGATGAGCCGCTTGGTGAAGTCTTCATTGGCGCTGGCGAACCGGGTAGCTTCGACGGTGGCTTTGAGCAGACGCAGGACCAAATCCCGATGGGTCGCGGCGTAGGAGCGCCGGGCGACGATGCCTTGGGACAAGAAGCCCCCGCTGCCCAGGGCGCGCAAGTCTTTGGGCGAGGCGAGCTCGCGATAACCTTCTTTCAACAAACGAAAGGTATGCGGTGGCGACAACACCGCGCCGTCGATGGCGCCGCGGAGCAGCGCCGCCACCGCTTCGGGAAAACCGCCCATTTGCAGCGTGCTGACGTCTTTTAAATTGTTTTTCTCGAGCAGCGTTCGGATCGCGAAGTCGGTGACCGAGCCGAAGCGGGTGATGCCGATCTTTTTGCCCGACAACGCGCGCAGCTCGCGGATCTCGCCGCGCACGATCAGCGACTGGGTGAAGTGGGGCAGGAGCGCGGCGATCTGAATGATGTCGCCGCCGCTCAGGACGTTAGTGATCACCGCCGGGCCGCCGAAGGCGGCGAAGTTGGCGGCGCCGGAGAGCATCGACTGCACCATCACGGCGGAGGCACCGACGTAGACCATGTCGACCGCCAGGCCATGCTTTTCGAACAGCCGGGCTTCCTTGGCGATGACGAAGGGCACGCTATTCAAACCCAGCGGGCCGTAGGGGAAGGGGACTTTGGTCAGCTCTTGCGCCGAAGATTGCTGTTGGAGCACGAGCGCGACGAGCAGCGCGGCGGCGGCGAGGGTTTTCATACCGACTGCATAGCGCTTCTATCAGCTTGGCGTCAAGAAATTCCCGATGGTTCTTGCCAAGTGCCCAACCTTCGCATAATCATCGACTGGTCATTGCTACGCCAGGAGGACAATTCATGCCCAAGGTTAAAGTTAACGACATCGAGCTCTACTACGAAGAGCATGGCAGCGGCCGGCCGATGGTTTTCTTAAGCGAGACCGCCTGCGACGGCGAGGTCTGGAAGATCAACCAGGTGGGCGAATTTTCCAAGGATCACCGGGTGATCACCTTCGACTATCGCGGCACCGGGCAGTCGAGCAAGCCGTCCAGCGATTACACGACCAAGATGTTTTGCGACGATGTCATCGGCTTGATGGATTATCTCAAAGCCGAGGACGCCATCGTCGTCGGCCACTCCATGGGTGGGCGGGTTGCTCAATTGATGGCCCTCGATCATCCCAAGAAGGTTCATAAGCTGGTGTTGGCCTCCACCGGCGCCCACTATCCGCAGACCAAGGGGCTGCCGCTCAAGATCATGAAGGAAATGATTGAGTGGGGTTATGAAAAATATGAGCGCGATCACACGATCCTAGTCGGCTGGACCGACGATTACGTCAAAGAACACCCGGAGAAGATCGCGGCCTATTTAAAAGTCCGCATGACCAATCTCTGTCCGGTGGAGTTTTACCTGCGCCACCTGATCGCGCGCCAGAGCCATGACACGAGCCAGCGGCTGAAGGACATCAAGCAGCCGGCGCTGATCCTGGTCGGCGACGGCGACGTCAACATGACCAGCGAGATGAATCACCGCATGTCGACCGAAGTGCTGGCCAAGGGGATCGCCAACTCCAAAGTCGTGCTGCTGCCCCAGGAGCGGCATAGTTATTTTTTTAGCAATCCCGGCGTCGCGCACGCGGCGATTCGCGAGTTTATTCGGAATTAAATCCATTCTCCCGCAAAGGCGCCAAGGGGAAAAGAGGGAACAATTAAAATGCCGACATTCCGCACCAACGACGCCGAGATTTATTACGAGACCCATGGACAGGGGCAGCCGTTTTTGTTTTTCAGCGAGACCGCCTGCGATGGGCAGATTTGGAAACTTTATCAGGTGCCGGAGTTCGCCAAGGATCATCAGGTGATCGTGCACGACTACCGCGGCACCGGGCGGTCGAGTAAACCGCCCATCGATTATACGACGAAAATGTTTTGCGACGACGCGGTGGCGCTGCTTGATCATTTGCAGGTCAAAGACGCCATCGTGCTCGGCCACTCCATGGGCGGGCGGGTGGCGCAGCTCCTGGCGCTCGATCATCCGCAGCGGGTGAAGAAATTGATCCTCGCCTCCACCGGCGCGTCGTTTCCCGGCGGCGCCGGCTTGCCGCTACAAATGTGCCAGGAAATGATCGAGTGGGGCTATGCGCGCTATGTGCGCGAGCATACTATTCAAGTCGGCTTCACCGCCGACTTCATGCGCGAACAGCCGGAGCGCTTGGAAACGTTTTTTCGCCAGCGTTTGGACAACATCTGCCCCGTCGAGTTTTACCTGCGCCATGTGCTGTCGCGCCAAGGCCACGATACCAGCCCGCGGCTTAAAGACATTCGCATGCCGACCTTGGTGATGGTCGGCGAGCTCGAAGGTGATCCCAAGGTGGTGATGACCCACCGCATGTCATCGGACATCCTCGCCAAAGGAATTTCCGGCGCCAAGTTCGTCCTGCTGCCCAAGCAGAAGCATAACTACTTCGCTAGCGATACGGACAACGTGCATAAGGTGATTAGGGAGTTTCTGCGCGATTAAAGGTGAGGGCGACCGGCCGGTCGCCCTCCGGCTGCTCTCGGCCTAACTTCTTTCCCAGTTGGCCGGCCATTCGTGGAACGGGCCGATCTCGTCTTCGCCAATCAAAAGCGAGTACATAAAATCATCGGGAAAATCGTTAATCCGTATACGCCATTTTTTACCATCAGCTTCAGTTTCCCACGGATGGTCGACATCGCTGCTGCGGTTCCAGGTGAGCGGTTTCGCTAGATGTTCGCCAAGCGCGGCATTGATATAGGCGAGCCCTTTTTTCTTGTGCTGATCTTCGATCGCCCAAGCGGCCGGCACGTGGCGCGCCCATTGTTGTATACTCGCGCTGGCTTCGTCATCGGTTTTGCCTAATTGCTTAGCTTCGAGCCAGAGGCGGCGCAGCGATGGGCCATAGCCGTGACGTTGCTCTACCGATTTCACGTCGAGAAAGCTGTTGGGGTAGGTGATGTCGATGGACTCGCGGGTGTCGTTATCCCACATCGGCACGGTTTTGTTGGCGGGGCATCATGGGCGATATTGCGCGCCACTAGCGCTTCACGCGCCAGAGTGTCGATCGCGGTGCTCTTGATGTTGTCCATTCGGCGGCGGTAGCGGGCCGCCCAGGGCGTGAGTGTGAGCATGGAAAACATAAACGGCATGCCCGGCGGTGGTTGCCACGGGGGCTGTTTCAAATCTACATTGATCGTCACCCGGTACTGCTCGAAAGCCGCTTGATTGGTCCAACCTTTTGGCGCGTGACTTTTGGCCGGTGTCGCGGCTTTGCCTATGAGCGCGGCGGAGGTCGCCGCCTTGCGCAATGCTACAACCGTCGCGTCATCGAAGTTGCTGAGGGCGTCAATGTGCTCAACTAGCTTGAGTTGCTTCTTCAGTTCATTTTGCGCCACGGCTTTGCGCCAGAGCCGTGGTTGCTCATCGGAGTCGGAGTCGAAATCCGGGATCACCGCCTGAAATCCGGAGATCGCCGTGCGCCCGGCCTCTCTCGGCTTGTCGGGCGAGCCGCAGGCAGTCAACGCTTCGCCGACCATGACGCAAGCCGCCAGAGCGGCGTGGGCATCGTCGAAGTCATCCATATGCGGAATGTTTTCTTCGATCTGACCGGCATAGCGGAGGCGCGCGGCGACGACGATTGGCCGGTCCAACACCTCTCCCCAAATCCCATCGAGGATGCGCCGTAACGCCGCTCCATCGCCAAACTGCTCAGCAGCGGAGAAATTCTGATAGGTAGGAAGCCAGCGCTCGGCCATGGCCGCCGCAAAGGCAAAACGCTGCTTGGGCGACCAGGCGTCGAGTTTCGCGTTGAGAAAATCTTCGTATTCGTCAATATCCTTCATGGCTGCCCTCCGCTTTTTCTCCGGAGCGCCCATTATAATTGGTTAGCGACGACGTAGTGAAGCGGAATCGCGCCATGAATCAAAACGTGGAAGGGCGAGGTGCGCCTTGCCCCTTGCGGGTTATCCGATCTTGGCGACCTTCGCGTGCTTGGCGCGAGAAATCTCGAATTTGGGTCGGCGTTTATAAATGGATGAACGCCCGCACCCAGTTCTTCGGCAGCGCGGTGTGACCCTGGCCGGTTTCGTCTTCGGCGAGAAATACATCGCCGGGGCCGAAGGTTTTTTTCGTGCCGTCGCCGAGGCCGATCTCGCAGGAGCCCGACAGAGTGATGCACCATTGGCGGCGCGGCGCGTTGTGCCAGCCCAAGATGTCCTTGTTGTCGTCGTTCTTGAAGACCAATCCTTTGACGTTGATGGTCGTCAGGAAAAACTTCGCGCCCGGGTTCTGATCCAGTTCCTCAAAGTGCGACTTACCGTCGGCGCCGGTGTACATTCTGCAAAATTGCATGGAGCCTCCTGTGCTAGTGTAGTGTCTCAAGCTGTTTGGAGTTTATTAAGGACCGCCTTGGCACGACGATATTTGGCAATAATGTCTTCAGCTTTGGCGGTCCAGACAAAGGGGTTGGGATGATCGTTGTGATAGTCGACATAGGCTTGAATCGCGGCGAT
>CAMDBU010000144.1 GCA_945889495.1 Syntrophobacter sp. SbD2
CTGAAAGCGAAGGGTAAACTGTTCAAAGTCGCTCTCATCGCTTGCATGCGCAAGCTGCTCACGATTCTCAATTCTATGATCAAACATAAAACTTGTTGGTCTGATACTTTTCTTCAGAAAGCTTGACTTGCAAGACAGTTGCTACAAGAATCATCCGGAACCTTCGTGCTCTTCGTGTCTTCGTGGTGAGGAATTCCCCCGCCTACCGATACAGTCCGTCGATGTAGCCGCTGCGGTCGAGTTCCTCTAAATATCTCGTATCAACAAAGTCTTTGGGGTCGGCGGTTTTTGCCGCGGGGATTTGCTCGGCGAGCTCGGCGAAGACGGCTTTGAAGCCTTCCATGGTCGGATAGGGTTTGCGCGGCAGGAAACTGCGCAGCACTTGCACGGCGTCCTCTTGCTCGCGGTCGTGCTGCAAACGGATGTAGCGACGAAAGGCTTGTTTGGCGACTTCCGTGTTGGTCATGGCGAGATGAATGCCTTCGACCATGGATTTGATCACGCGGCGGGAGATATCCGGCGATTTGTTGAGCTGAGCGCGCGTGGTTACCAGGCCGGTGTGCTGGAAGGGGATGTTCATCTCTTCCATGTTGGCGAGCAGGCGTAGGCCGGCGTCTTGAGCTTTCTTATGATCCGGCGGTTCGACGATGGTGGCGTCGATGCTGTTGGCTAGCAGTGCGGCTAGACGCGTCGGCGCGCCGCCGACTTGGAGCAAGGTCAAATCTTTTTCCGGATTCAAGCCGAGTCTCGTCAGCAATAGGCGGGTGGCGCGGTCGGCGCCGGCGCCAAAGCGCGACACCCCGACCCGTTTACCGCGCAGGTCGGCGGCGGACGCAATTTCCGGCCGGGCGATCAGCCGGTACAAGAGTTTGTTGAGAAAGCCCGCGGCCATGACCAGATCGGCGCCTTGCAGCCGCGGCGCCGACATCAGCGAGCCGGTCATCTCGCCGAAGGCGATGTTGCCGGCGATGAGCGCGCGCTGGACCAACGCGCTTTCGAGATACAGCACCTCGACGTCGAGGCCGTTTTTCTCGAACAGCCGGCCTTCCTTGGTGATCCACAATACCGACATCGCCACCGACGGCGCGCCATAGCCGATGCGCAGTTTGTCTGCGGCAGCGGCTTGCGCTGGGCGAGACAGCAATAGGACTGATAGGACGAATCCGACCGATAATAGGGCCGCGAAGGCTGCTTTGTTGTTGGGCAGTTTCATGGCGCCGACAGTTTCTTCAAAATATTCGCCGCTTCGCGCGGCGCCTTCAGGATCGACGCGGTGATGGCGCCGGCTTCTTCGCCGGGCACCAGGCGCGGCGGTGAGCCTTGGCTTTTATTCCATTCGCTCAAGAAAGTTTGGTCTTTGCCCATGGCGAGAAATGCTTTGCGCAGCTCGGCGACCAGCGCGGGCGGCGTCTTGGGCGCCAGCGCCATCATGCGGGTCAGCGAGTAGCCGCCGGTCAAAGCCTTTTGCGCTTCCCAAGCCGGTCCGGCGGCGTCGCGGCCGTAAATTGTCCGGTACACCTCGGCGATGGACGGAATATCGATGCCCAATTCCTTCCACACCGGATCTTTGGTGATGTTGCCTTTGCTATCGAGAAAGCCCACTTGGTAGAGCATGGCGGTCCAGCCGTCTTTCACCCAAGGCAGCACCGAGCGCGCGATGCCGACGGCGGTTTCCTGGGTGAAGTTCACCTCGCCGCGCTCGAAGGCGAGACGGATCGGGCCGGCGCTGCCGTAGCCGGTGACGTAGGTCGGCCCTTTGACGCCGAGCAGGTTCATCGCCGCCAGCATTGACACGTCTTTGATCGAACCGTAGCCCGAGCCACCGATGACGATGGCGCCCTTGGGATTCAACAAATCGCGCGCCGACTTGACGCCGGTCTTGTCGCTGCGCACGAAGGCGGCGACCGATTCGGAGCTGCCGCCGACGATCTGCATCTTGGTCACGTCGAACTCGATGCCGGGCAGTTCGATCAACTGATTGATCGGCGTGCCGGTGGCGAACAGCGCCGTCAGGCCGTCCGGTTTGGCTTTGCCATAAACATAGTTGGCGCCGACGATCTCGCCGGCGCCAGGCATGTTTTCGACGATGATGGTTGGACTGCCGGCGATATGGCGCGGCAGATTGCGCATCATCAAGCGCGCGACGATGTCGCTGCCGCCGCCGGCCGCAGAGGAGACCACGACGCGGAGAGTCTTGCCTTGGTAGAAGGGTTCGGCGGCGAAATTGGTTTGCGCAGTGGTAAGCGAGAATAAAGCGCTGAACAAAAAAACCGTTGGGCTGTGGGAATTCACGATGATTATCTCGCTGTTCTTATTTCCTCTCCCTCAGGGAGAGGATTGAGGTGAGGGCTCCGAATGGAATTTACCCCTCACCCTTGCCCTCTCCCGCAAGGGGAGAGGGTTCAGAAATCCGCCGCTTACGCCGTTAGCAACTTCGCCAGCGCGGCGACATCGTCGATCTCTTCCAAGCGCAGCGCCAACGCGACGGCGTCGTCGATCTTGGCGCCGCCGAGCGGTTTAACCGCGTAGCTCGCCATGCCGCGGAAGGCTTTGACCAGTTCCTCGGAGGTCACCGGATTGTTCGGGTTGCCTTTCGGATAGATCACTTTGGTGGCGAATTCTTTGCCGTCGCGCATGACGATCTCGACCACTTGTGGTTTGACGTCCATCGGACCGTGATCAAATTCCGGCGTGAGGATGGTTTTTACCCGCGCGGCGAGGTCGAGAATTGTCGCGTCGCGGATTTTCTCGTCGGTGAATTCTTCCAGCGACAGGCCGCCGGTGACCAGTGTGGCGGCGACGGTGTAGGGAATACTAAATTGTGCGTCGACCACGCCTTCGGGGCGGTGTTTTTTCCGTTTCTCGTCTTCGCTCCAGCCGCCCACCGAGCGCATGTCGCGCTCGCCGATGCGCACGCGCACTTCCTGGATCTCCTGCGCCTTGATTCCATGCTGGCGCACGAGATCGAGCACGCCGGTGACGGCGCAGTGAGTGTAGCGGCAAGACGGAAACGGTTTCGGCCCGACCAGGACGATTTCAAAGCGCTGGCCCAATTGGTCGAGCAGTTGAACGTAGTCGCCTTCCTGCTGATAAAAGGTTTGGAAGAAGCCGGCGGCGCCCTGAAGAACTTCGCCCGCCGCCGGATAGCCCACCGACGCGAGCGTCGCCGCCACTAAACCGCTTTGCGCCGCGAAGCCGACGCCGAGCCGTTTGGTCAGCGATGGCGCCGTCGTGCTGTTGCCGGCGACCGTGGAGCGGCAAAACGCGATGCCGAGCGCATTGTGCATGCCGTCTTCGTCTAGTTTCAAAACCTTGCCGCAGCCCGCCGCGCTCGCGAAGGGGCCGAGCGCGATGGCGCGGGCGTGCACCGGTTTGGGATTGGTCGCTAGTCCCAAACGGATGCCGAGATCGACGCCCATGCAGACCGCAGCGATAAAATCCTTGCCGGAAACTTTGCCGGCTTTCTCGGCGAGCGCCAGGGCAGCGGGAACGACGGTGATGCTTGATTTGTAAGCGATGCGGTCGTCGTTGATGTCGAGTTCTCTACTATGGCCCATGGTGGCGTTGATCAGCGCTGCCGAAGCCGCCGGCAGTTTTTCTCCGGTGACCAGCACCGAGCTTTCGCCGCTGCCGCCGCTGAGCGCCTGCGCTCCAGCGCGCACTTGCTTGGCGCCCGGCGCGCTGGAGCCGGCGAGAATCGTCCCCAGCGTATAAAGGATGTGTTCCTTGGTCGCGCGCAGCGCGTCGGCATCGAGGGCGTCGAAGCCGGTGCGGGCTAGATAACCGGCGACTTGTTTGGTGAGTGTGCCTGAGCCGATCATATGAAATACCAGGATGAAGGATGAGGGATGAAGAATGAAATTCGGAGATTCGATCTCGTATTCACTTCATCCTTCATTCTTCCGCCTTCATCCTTATCTTTACTGCCTTGTGACGCAGCCTTTGAGCCCTTCGTTGTAACCGCGGTCCCAGGCTTCTTCGTAGTCGGGCAGTTCGTTTAGTAACAAGATGTCGTCATAGGTGCCGTGGCCGGAGCCGATACGGCGTTCGGGGTGGACGCATTCGCGGCGCGGCATCGGCAAGTTATATTTCTTCCAGCTGTTGTAGTAGTTGCCCATGAGCTGGAGATAATATTCCAGCGGGATCGGCGGCTGCTTCCATTGCGAACCCAGGTTGGAGCCGGGCTCGCGGCGCCATTGGTTGAAGCGCGGGATGATGCCGTGGCTCATCATGAAGTCGACGCCGTCTGAAGTAGATTTCACCGCTTCCTTCACGGTCTCGAAGCCGTAGGGCTTGGCCATCTCGACGCCGCCGACGAAGTTGGGCCGCACGTTGCCTTCGCCGAAAATATCGACCTCGTCAATCATGCTCTTCACCCAGCCGTCCCAGCCGACCCGGCGGTTCTTGCCCGGATTGATCCATTCGAACAAGCGCTTCTCCCAGACTTCCATGTTCGAGTGATGGCAGTCGACACCGGCGGCGCGGTAGTGCTTCATGGTGTCTTTGTCTTGGGCGTTGGATTGCAAATTGACGAACCGGCGCCGGCCGCCCCATTTGAGCGCCGAGACATATTCGGAATAAAAATCGAGTTCGTTCTTGCCGTGCAGGGTCTTCAAAATCGTCCCGCCGGTGATGAGGAAATCCATCGGCGGCGTGAAACCGACTTCAGCGGTGGCGTCCTCTTCGATGGAACGCGCCACTTCGACCATGTACTTGACGGGCTTCACCGGCGCGTCGAAGGTGAAGTCCTTCGAGTCTTTCATCTGCCGGGCGTTGATGTTGATGTCGCAGAAGCGGCATTCCTCATCGGGGCCCCAGTACTGGCAGTTGCGAAACACTGTGACGAAGTAGCCGAAGGCGATGATCTCATGGTACGCCGTGCCGTCGTCGAACTTGCGCGTGTAATATTTCATCGGCTTGGGGAAATGCACTTCGCAGATCTCCTGGCCGTTGAGCAGGAGCTTCAACTGGCCGTCGATGACATCGATGACATAGGGTGAGCTCGAGTCGAGGGAAGTCTGAATGCTCACCGGCCGCAGGCCGTACATGCCGCGCCGGATGGTGAACCACTCGGGGGTCTTGCGATGCTCCTTACGCTTCATGTCCTTCATCGCCATCAGATCGTAGGAAAACAGCCGGTAGGACTTCACCAGTGCGTGGGAGGCCAGCTCCAGCGCGGCGTCGGTGAACCAGTGGCCGACGCGCAGGAGATCATGCTTCAAAATAATCTCGCGCGGCAGATCGCGATACTCCTGAAAATAATTTTCCAGCTCATCGACGTTGCGGTCGAGGACTTCGGTTTCTTGGGTGGTCGTGGTTTCCATGTTTGGTTCCTTTGAATGGGGCGTGAGCGCTTTCGTTTAATACTTGAAATAGCCTTCCTTGACCAACTGATCGACAATCGTCGTATCGATAAACGCCGCCGCATCGCCTTTCAACGCCGCCGGGGTGGTGCGGCTGATCGCCTGGAAGGTGTTCTTCATGGCGTCCAATTTGGGCCGGGGATTTTTATCGGCCCACTTGGCGTAGGCGTTATAAGAATATTCGGTATCTTCCCGGCTGGTGCCGAGGAATTCGATGAGATGGGCGATGGTTTTGTCTTTTTGCGTGAAGTAGAACTTCATCGCGTCGGCGAGCGCGCGCTCGACCCGCACCACCACGTCGCGGTGGCTGGTGAGATAGGACTTCAAAGCCCATTCGCCATTTTGCTGCCACTGAATGCCCAGGTCGGGGAGCGCGTAGAGTTTGTGAATGCCCTTGGCCTCGCCGATTTTGTCATAGGGCGGCGGCAGGACCGAGAACTGCACATCGCCCTTTTCCAACTGGGCGACCACGTTGGGCCAATCGGGCCGCGCCATCTGGACGAACTTCACATCTTTCTCGGGATCAATGCCGAGCTTCGACAAACCGAAGCGCATGGCGACATCGGGCGCGGCGCCAAAGGGACCGCCGACTTGGCCGAGCTTGCCCTTGAGATCGGCGACCTTGGTGAACTCTTTGCGCGCGACCAGATAGTAAGGAAATACGTTGATCCAGGAGGCGACGTTGACGAACTGCGGCGCGCCTTCGAGAGTCGCGGTGGCGAAGGCCGCGCCGGCGCCCATGGTCATCTGCATGCTGCCGCCGAGCATCGCTTGCACCGCGGCGGTGGTCTGGGTCTCGATGACGCTTACTTCGAGACCATATTTAGCGAAAAAGTTTTCCTTGCGCGCGATTAAAAACGGCCCGGTGCCGGGATTGATGCCGGTCTGGCCGATGGTAAGTTTGATCGGTTGGGCGGTGAGCGGCTCCACCGGCGCGAGGATTAGGACGACGGCAATGGCGACGAACAATTTGAACATGAAGGCCTCCTTGGGATTTGCCGGATCATATTTCCAGGTGTGATGAACTGTCAAGGAGAAGACGTGAAAGTTAATGTTCGGATGTAAGCGGGCCTCGGCAGACGAACGAATGATTGGAAGATCAACTTAATAAGCCCAAAACGACCCTTTGCCAGTCTACTTGGAGTTCGCGGCATATGTCCTGTATGCCGTCGATTGTGTAGTCTTGGAGAAAACGTCGCGGTACTGAGAGACTCTTGGCGACATGCCAGCCGGTTATTTGTTCGAACTCCTCGATCGAACGATTGTGATGATGGCAATGGTCGCGGATGAGCCCTGCGAGATCTTCCGGTAAAATCGCAGGTCCGACTTCCTCGACACCTAAGAGTTCGGTGAATCGAATGCCGAGTACTTCCGAAAACTTTTGCACATCTGCTGGCGAGTAAAGTGAGCACAGTTCGTCATCGTGAGCTTCTAGATCGCCAATTGAGGCGAGTGAAATTCCCATTCGATCCGCCGCTTCTTGCTCGGAGAGATTCGCACGTTCTCTGGCTCCAAGAAAGCGCGCTGAGTTGGAAGCTGCAATAGGCATAGGTGCTCGGAGTCGCCCAGTATACCCCTCAGAGGTGGGTCGCTAACTCGCGCGTAAGTTGGGCGGCTGAGATCTCCTTGCATCCACCGGCATTCTGCCCACACCATAACGGCGAGAAATCGCCGGAACCTTGGCTTTCTGCTTTGGCGCGCAACGGCGCGATGGCGGCCGTAGCCAGAGGAAATGCCGGCGCAGCCTTGCTCATCGGGCCGAGCTCTTTCATGACCCGGTTGACGATGCCGCGCGCGGGGCGGCCGCTGAAGAGATTTGTCAGTGCCGTGTGGCCAGCGGCTTCGCTCTTGAGCGCGGCGCGATGCACTGCGCTGGTGGTAGCTTCGGGGCAGAGCAGGTAGGCCGTGCCGATTTGCACACCGGCGGCGCCGAGCGCCATCGCCGCGGCGACGCCTTTGGCATCCGCGATGCCGCCAGCGGCGATCACCGGGACTTTTACCTGTGCAACAATTTGCGGCAACAGCGCGAAGGTGCCGAGCTGGGTGGTCAAATCTTCCGTGGAAAATATACCGCGGTGTCCGCCCGCCTCTAAGCCTTGAGCGATGACGGCGTCGGCGCCATGGGCTTCGAGCCAACGGGCTTCTTCCACCGTAGTCGCCGACGAGAGAATCTTGGTGCCCCACGATCTCACTCGCGCCATCAGGTCAGCCGATGGCAGGCCGAAATGAAAGCTCACCACCGCGGGTTTGAATTCCTCCAGCACATCGGCGGCTTCGGCGTTGAACGCCGCGCGCCCCGGCCCGGCGGGGATGCTGTCCGCATCGATGGCAAATTCTTTGTAGTAGGGTGCCAACGTGGCGCGCCAGGCAGCTTCTCGTTCCGCGCTCGGCGTGGGCTGAACATGACAAAAGAAATTTACGTTGAACGGCTTGTCGGTTTGCTTCTTGATCGTCATGAGCTCATCGCGCATGGCGTCAATGCCAAGCATCGCGCAGGGCAGTGAGCCCAGTCCGCCGGCGTTGGACACGGCGATGGCGAGCGCGCTGCCCTGCGAGCCCGCCATGGGCGCTTGGACGATCGGCAGGTCTATTCCTAAGAGTTGTAGCATGGTCATTTTTTTCACTGCTCGTTAATGTCGGGCGATCAACTCGCCGGGCCAACCGGGAAATCTCCGTTTCATGTCGTTAACTAGACGCCAAACGGGTTGGCGGAGACTGCACGGAAACGGCGACCCGAAATAACACTCCAACCTTCGTAGGGCTTCCGCTTCATTGCGGCTCGTGGCTTCGAGAAGCGTGGATTCATCCGATAGCAAAATCGGCTGATATGCCGGATCGGGTTGGACGATGTTGAAGATATAGCGAATCTCGCGCTCGCGTTCTTCAACTTCGCTGGTATCGGCAAACTCGATTTTCTTGCCACGAAAATCCATGATGCACTGTCAGGGACCAAGGCCCTGCGCGATTAGTTCTCTGCGCTATCGCCATTCTCGCCGGAAGAGGTGGCCATCATTGGCTGTCTAGCGCTTAGGTTACAAGTACGGTGCGCCGTTCTTATGGACAAATTGCCATTTCCCATCAACAAGCAATGCCTTGAGATCGTCATCGGGATAGGTTGCTTCATCCGCCGATGTTCTGTCGCCAATCTCGATGTATACGACCGTCTCCGAGGTTTCGTTGATTAGGCAATGCCCGTTGCCGCTACCCGCTTTGAACCCGGTGCACATGCCAGCAGCGAGGTCCGTACGGCCTTCGTCGGTGTGGAGCGTTGCACGGCCCTGAAGGATATAGACAAATTCGTCTTGCTTGGTATGAGCGTGACGCAGGGCCGACACGGCGCCGGGAGCTAGCCGCGTAAGGTTGACGCCAAAGTTGGCGAGCCCAAATAGATCGCCAAGCGGGCGTTTTTCCCTTCCCGCCATGCGGGATGCGAATGGTTCAGGGTAGTTCGATGGTTTGGTCCGCGCGGGTACTTCAGCTGCAATGACGGCAATTGGCTGGGTTGGGTCTGACATAGGGGCCTCGTGAAAAGAAGTAGTGATGAACGACTACCGACAATTAGCATCAGGATATCTACTCGCGAATCTTAATATTCGCTTGGGTCGTCCGCAAGGTCGAGGTTTGCGGCTTGATCCTCTATCTGGTTCAGACCATATTGGACGACAGATGAACCTGGCTTCAGTCAATTCCCATATCGAAAAGACTCTTATGAATATTCTGCAACTGATTGTAGTTCTTGTCACAATCGCGGCTTCGAACTGGTCGCTCGCAGTCGCCGCCGCCCCAGCGCAAAAGGTCGTCATCACCCCGGCGAGTTTTAGCGAGCGCGAGGGGATTCTCATCGTCGCGCAGAACCAGGGCTTTTTTCGCAAGCGCAATGTCGATGTGCAGTTGGTGTTGATGCCCAATGCGCCGATTGCGTTCAATGCCTTGGCGGCGGGGGAGTCGCATTTTTATTTTGGCACGACTTCGGGGACCAGTCTCGGCGCGGTGGTCAATGGGCTCGACGGCGTGTTCGTCGCCGGCTTCATCAATAAACTCGTCGGTGCCTTTGCCGTCGGTAAGGAGATCAAGACGCCCAACGACTTGAAGGGCAAATCCATCGGCGTCGCCAGCCTGGGCGGGGGCAACTGGATGTTCACCATGTTGGCCTTCGATCATTGGGGCATCGAACCCAAGCGCGACAACATTACTTTCCGCATCATCGGCAACACCGGCGTGCGCGCCCAGTCGATCGCCAGCGGCGTCATCGCCGGCTCCATGCTGGGTTATACCTTTGCCACCAACTTGCGGCGCGACGGCTATCCGATCTTGGCCGATGTCGCCGATTTGAATATTCCGTTTCAGGACAGCGCGCTATTCACTCGTAAAAGTTATCTGGCCCAGCATCCTGAGACCGTCGAGAATGTCATGCGGGCGATGCTCGATGCCATCGGCTTCATTCAAGAGCCCGGCAACAAGAATGCCGTACTCAAGAGCTTGGCCCAATGGCTGCGGTTGGCCAAGACCGACGACGCGCTGGAAGGCTATGAATTCATGCGCCGGATGTACAGTAAGCGCATCTATCCCACCGTCGACGGCATTCGTAACGCCATCCGCGTGCTCAGCACGACCAATGAAAAGTTTCGCGGCCTGAAGGCCGAGGATTTGGTCGACGACCGGATCGTGCGGAAGCTCGAGAAAGAAGGTGCGTTCTAGCGCGCCTTCAAGTCCAGCCAAGGCCCAATCCGCCAGCGCGCGAATCTGTTTATAGCATTGACTTTGAAGCGGAAACTCTACTAAATGGCGGCTACGGTCGGCGTCAGTAAACGCCGATAGAGGACTCCGCGGCGAAAAGAAGGAGAGCGCGCTTGGCAACATCGATTGAAGCCCCAATGGTGGGTAAGATTTTAAAAATTGAAAAACAGGTGGGCGAACATGTCGACGAAGACGATGTCGTGATCGTCATGGAAGCCATGAAGATGGAAATCCCCGTGGTGGCGCCGGCTGGCGGCACCGTCAAGGAAATCAAAGTCGCGCCCGGCCAGGCCGTCGAAGCCGAGCAGGTTCTCGCCGTCATCGAATAGTTTCTCTGGCCAGTTTACACCCCGCGGTTTTTTTCGGTTAAGGAGTCTGCATGGATACCTGGACATTCGGCTGGACGGTGGCCCTGATCGGCATGGGCGGCACGATGCTGATACTTTGGATCTTGAGCTTGCTCATCCTCGCGATCAAAAAAGCTTTTCCACACCAACCTGAAAAATAACCCACCGGCATCGCAGAAAGGTCACTGTCAAAATGGATTCAGCGTTAGTTAACGGCCTACAGGGGCTGGTTGTCGGTGTCGTCAGCCTGAGCCTCGGCCAGGCGTTCATGATCGCCGTAGCCTGCGTGCTGCTCTATCTAGGCATCGCCAAAGGCTACGAACCGCTTCTATTAGTCCCCATCGGTTTTGGCGCCATCATGGTCAACATCCCGTTGGCCGACATGATGGGCCAGGGCGGTTTTCTACGCTTTTTCTACGATGGCGGTGTGCGTAGCGAGATATTTCCGCTGCTGATCTTCATCGGCATCGGCGCCATGACCGACTTTGCGCCTTTATTGCAAAATCCGAAAATTATCCTGCTCGGCGCCGCCGGCCAATTTGGCATCTTCATCACGCTCTTGCTGGCTCTAGCCTTGGGCTTCGACAAGCTCGATGCCGTCGCCGTGGCGGTGATCGGCGCCTGCGATGGACCGACGGCGATCTATGTCAGCTCGAAGTTCGCGCCCCATATGTTGGGCGCGGTATCGGTGGCGGCCTACTCTTACATGTCATTGGTGCCACTGATTCAGCCGCCGATCATGCGCGCTTTAACGACTGAGAAAGAACGCACCATTGTCATGGGCGCGGCTAAGTCGGCGCCCATTTCCAAGACCGCGAAAATCGTCTTCCCTATCGTCGTCACCATTTTCGCATCGATCCTGGCACCCAAAGGCGCGCCGCTTATCGCCACCGTCATGCTCGGCAACCTGCTGCGCGAGAGCGGCTGTGTCGACCGGCTCAAGAACTGCTCCGAAAACGAACTCACCAATATCGTCACGCTGCTACTCGGCCTATGCATCGGCGGCACCATGGAGGCCGATAAGTTTCTCAAGACGCAGACGTTATTGGTCCTGGTCCTGGGCTTCATCGCCATCTGTCTCGACACCGCGGTGGGCGTACTGTTCGGCAAGGCGATGTGCGCACTCACCGGCGGCAAGATCAATCCGCTGATCGGCGCCGCCGGCATCTCAGCCTTTCCCATGTCAGCCCGGGTGGTCCAAGCCGAAGGGCAAAAATATAATAAGAAAAGCTACCTGCTCATGCATGCCATGAGCGCCAACGCTGGCGGCCAGATCGGTTCGGTGATCGCCGCCGCGGTGATGCTCTCGGTGTTGCAAGGAATGGGCATCGTCGGCGGCTGATTAGGCGGTGGTCATGGCGAAATCGCGCGAAGATTTAGAAAAAAAACTCGCCGGCCTGGAGCAAAAGGTCATTGGCGGCGATGCCAAGACCACGGCGAAACTCCATGAGCAGGGCAACCTCAACGCCCGCGAACGCATCGACAAACTACTGGACCCCGGCACTTTCGTCGAAGAGTTCATGCTGGCGGAAACGCCCAGTGTGGACTTCGGCATGGCCGAGCGTAAACGGCCGTCCGACGGCGTGGTTGTAGGCTTTGGCAAGATCGACGGCCGGCCGGTTTATGTCTACTCGCAGGATCGTTCGATCCTCGCCGGCAGCGTCGGCGCGGCCCACGCGGAAAAAATCGCCTACGCGATTCAGACCGCGCGCAAGGTCGGCGTGCCGGTGATCGGCCTCAATGACTCAGCTGGCGCGCGCATTCAAGAAGGTCTCACCGTTACCTCCGCCATCGGCAAGATATTTTTCGAAAACAGCATCGCCTCGGGTTGCATCCCGCAGATCTCCGCCATCATGGGCCCCTGTATCGGCGTCGGCTCCTATTCGCCGGCGTTAACCGACGTTATCGTCCAGGTGCAAAACTCCGGGCAGATGTTCATCACCGGCCCGGCGGTGATCAAGGAAGTCCTGGGCGAAACCGTCACCATGGAAGAGCTGGGCGGCAGCAAGATTCATTCGGAAGTGTCCGGCGTCACCGATTTGGTGGCGAAAAACGACGAAGACTGCTTGGCGATGATTCGCCGCTTGCTTGGTTTTTTGCCGGCCAGTTTCGAGGAACAACCGCCGCGCAAAGAGCCCACCGACGATCCCGGCCGCCTGCTCGACAACTTGGAAAAGCTCGTGCCCGAAGAGATGAAGCGCGCCTACAACATCGTCCAGGTGATCAAGGCGATCGTCGATGACGGCGATTTTTTCGAACTGAAAGCCAAGTTCGCGCGCAATCTAGTCATCGGCTTCGGCCGCTTGAACGGCGCGCCGGTGGGCTTCGTCGCCAACCAGCCGATGTTTCTCGCCGGCAGCTTGGACGTCGACGCGTCGGACAAAGCGGCGCGCTTCATCCGTTTCTGCGACGCCTTCAACGTGCCGATCGTTACGCTTATGGACGTGCCGGGCTTCTTTCCCGGCAAGCAGCAGGAAGAAAAGGGCATCATTCGCCATGGCGCCAAGATGCTCTACGCCTACGCCGAGGCGACGGTGCCGAAAATCACCATCGTTCTGAGAAAAGGATATGGCGGTGCCAAGCAGGCGCTGTGCACCCGCGAGATGGGCGCCGATCAATTATTCGTTTGGCCTGGCGTGGAGCTGGCGGTGATGGGCGGCGGCGGCGCGGTCAACGTGCTCTATAAAAAAGAAATCGACCAGTCCGCCGATCCGGCCAAGACTCGCACGGAAAAACTGGCCGAATATTTGGAACGCTTCAGCGGTCCCTTCGAAGCGCTCGCCAAGCAGTTTGCCCAGGCGGCGATCCGCCCGGCGGAAACCCGCAAGCGCTTGATTCAATCCCTGGAAATTTTGCGCAATAAGAAAGAAGACCGGCCGCGCAAGAAGCATGGCCTCATGCCGGTATAAGTAGTTGCTCGCTACGCTCGACCTGCGCTGGCAGCGAAAAGCTAAAGCTGCTGCCCTTGCCGAGTTCGCTCTCCACCCAGATCCGCCCGCCATGGGCTTCGATGATTTTTTTGCAAATCACCAGGCCGATGCCGGTACCGCGCCGGGCGCTGTTTTCGCTGCTCGCGCCCTGGCCATACATTTGAAATAGCTGGCTCAACTCCTCGGCGGCGATGCCGACGCCGCTATCGCGGACGGTCACTATCACGCTGCTCTCGCCATGGCGCACGGTTAACGCGATGCTGCCGCCGTCGCCGGTGAATTTCAGGGCGTTGCTCAAGAAATTGGTCAACACTTGACCGATGCGCCGTGAATCCGCCCACAGCTCGGGCAATCGCTCGGCGATTTCCGCGGTCAGCTGAATGTCGCGCTTCTCGGCTTCGATGGAATGTTCGAGCAGGCTTTCGTGAATCCTGGCGCCGATGTTCAAGCGCCGGCATTTGAGTTCCAGCTTGCCAGCATCGATGCGCGAGAAATCGAGGAAGTCGCTTACTTGGTCGATCAAGTTATGGCAATTGGTTTCGATCTTCCCGAGCCAGGTTCTTTGCAGATCGTTGACCGTACCGAACAGCCCCTCCTTCACCGACTCGGCCATGGAGACAATATTGGACAACGGCGAACGCAGGTCATGCACCACCATGGCGTTAAAGTCGGCGAGCTGCTTTTCGGCCTGCTTGCGCACCTCGATTTCATCGGCCAACTTTTCGATCAGCGAGAGCGAGGATTCGTAGAGTCTGCCGTTTTCCACGCCGAGCGCGATCTGGCGGGCTAGCGCTTTGAGAAACGGACTGCTGTCGACACCGAAGGGCTGGGCAGTCTTATAGAGCAGGACCAAGGTCGTCCGGCTGCGATCCATATGCGACATCGGTAATATCGCCACCGATTGAATGCCATACTGAGACGACAGTTGCGCCAGCTCCGGCACCATGGCGACATCGGCGACGAACCACTCGCCGGTACACTGGGTCGCCGCCGAGGCAACCTCCGCGGCCAGCTGTCGTTGATGACGTTCCGGGCCGGCGCGGCTCTTGGCGGTAAATGTGTTGACCGCGCCATCGGCCGCGATCGAGTAGGCCAGCGCATCGTCGCAGGGCACCAGGGCGATGAGCCGGTCGAGGGTCTGCGGTATCATGTCGGCCAGGGAAAAAGTTTCCGCGATGCCCTGGGCTACCGATTGCAAAGTTTCCAGTTGGCGGGTGTGCCGCGCCATCTGCTCTTCGCCTTCGCGTAGCAAGGTAATATCCCGGGTAATGGTCGCCGCGCCGCAAACTCTGCCATCGAGATCGCGAATTGGCGACAGCGAGGCGGAAACGATAATGCGCCCGCCATCCCTGCGGGTGCGTTCGCTTTCATAGCGATTGATGCCTTTGCCGAGGCGGACGATACCCATCAATTCGGGGATCTCACCGCGATGTTGCGGCGGTATCAGCACGGCGATGTTTTGGCCGACAATGGTCGCGGCGTCGTAGCCGTAGATTTGCTCGGCGCCGTCGTTCCAGGTGGTGATCGCGCCGTCGAGGGTCATGCCGATAATGCCATCCTCCGAGGAGTCGACGATGGCGGCCAAGCGATTGCGCACCGCGTCATGATCGCCGCGGATCTTGACGAAGTCGATGACCCATTTGCTGGCCACCAGCCAAGCCATCGCGCACGCCATCAGGGTCAGCAAAACGATCCAGGCGAGACTCCACCGCAGAGCGCGATCGGCTTCCTGGAAGGTGAGCGATTTGGGCACGCCGACAATCACGTGGAGCTGCCCGTGCGCGGGGCTCGCGCCCACGGTGTTGAAGGCGTAGATGCGCGGTACGCCGTCCAGGCCGGTAATCTCCTTATTGCTTTGGCGACGCAGCTGCATCATTTCCAATAACGGTGCATCGGGCATGCGCCGGCCGGTCCACTCTTCGGTGTCGGGGATTCGGGTTAAGATCGTTCCCTTACTGTCGACCAAGGTGAGTGTCATGCCGCTGGGCAGGCTGCTCTCGGCGGCCAATTGTCCGATCCATCGGGTATCCAACGCGGCGAACAGGATCTCCTCGGCGCTGTCGGATGGGTTGGCCAGCGGGGTCCCTAGCATGAGCGCGCGGCGGCGCCAATTGCCAAACAGCTGTAGATCGCCGACGACGAAATCGCCGGTCTCCACGGCCCGCGCGAGCACCGCATTGCGCGCCAGGTCAACGGCGAACTCTGACGGGTAGGCTTGGCAGCGCAAGCTGCCGTCCACGGCGAGCACGCCAACATCGAGGTAAGCTGAGTTTTTTTCCAGTAGCCGGCGCAGGGTGGCACCGCACAGTCTCGGGTCGCTGCCGTCGATACCCGGCGTGCGCGCTAGTAAGGTCAACAGTTGCTTGGCCGCATCCACCACTTGGGACTGGCGCATGGCGATGGCATTGGCCAGCCGCCAGGCCACCTCGTGCACCTCCAAAACCTGGACATCGCGGCGCAGCTTCGCCTGAAAAAAGGTGCAAAATAGCAGCGGCACAACGACGATGGTGATCATCACTAGCAATCGGCGCCGCAGTCGGCGCAGAAAAGCTTCGGTCGCCATGCGCTTGATCGTTTCTCTCTGCCGCTGCGCCAACTTCATGGTGCTGGTGTCAAATTCAAGGGCTGGTTATCGACGACGTTGGACCGAGAAAACTATGACGGTATTAACCGCACGGGTTAGGAGCGCGATTTGCTTTCGCGGCTTTGAATCCAGTTGACCAGCTGACTTTCGCGCAGCCGCCATTGACCACCGACCTTGAGCGCCGGTAGATCGCCGCTGCGAATCATCCGTTGCAAGGTCTTGGTCGAGACATGGAGTAGCTGAGCCGCCTCGGTGAGGGTCAGCAACTGGAGAGCTTCGTTAGTTCGTTCCTTGCCTATCCGGTTTATTGCCAATTTGGTGAGGCGATGCTAATTTGCTGGGATGGACCCCCGCGGCTTTCCGACAACGCTTCCCGAGTTTCAGCGGGTTTTCCCCGATGACGAAGCCTGCGCGCGATACCTGGAGCATTTGCGTTGG
>CAMDBU010000145.1 GCA_945889495.1 Syntrophobacter sp. SbD2
GTTTGAAATGGCCGCGGTGCACCCCGCATAAGGGTCAAAGAGTGAGGTTTTTTCACAGCTACGGCAGGCGATGATGAAATCTATCACTGGCAGAACTATAGCCGCCGACACAGTGCGATTTACAATGGGGTTTTTCAGCAGAATCAGTCCTGATGTCACATGAGTTGCCGGCCAAAGCAAGCCGATGACTCCCATCGAGCCCTGGGGCGGCGGTGGCTGGCGCTGGTGGCAAATGTGCGCAGGAAGCTACCATTCGGTAGCCGCCGGGCCACCCCAACTACCCCGCCCTGAGCCATTTACGGAAGTTAAAGCCGCTGAGTCAATGTTAGCACCGGTTGGCATGGGCCTGGCTACATTGGCCCAGCGGAGGCGCCTATGCCAAGGATAACTCGACTCTGGGCATTGATCGCAATCAAGCTGATCAGTGCGGGTTACTATCTCTATACCCATCCCGAGCTCCTGCCGCTGTTCGGCGGCAAAGCCACCGCCGCGCCGGTGGTGTCGACGCAAAAGCTCGACGACAAAAGCGCTACCCTCAAGCTTGACGAGCCGACCAAACAAGCGATCATGAAATATTTCGACGGGGTCAGCGTCGACGCCAAAGAGAACGATCTCAACCACGCGATTCAGTTGGATCACGGCGTCGGCCGGCCGCAGTTGGACCGCGGCGAGACTCGTGCGGCGCTCGGCACCTATCGGAAAATCCTCGCCATCAGCTACCTGCAAGGCAGTTTGATGGGCGTCGGCATCGCGCTCAATTCGCTGGCCACGGTGATCGATCAAACCGGCGATAAGTTCGGCGCCATCTATGCCACCTTTCTCGCCTACAAAGTCGCCGAAGCGCTCAACAACAAGGAAGAGATCGGGGTGGTCGAATTATCCTTTGCACGCCGGTTGTGGGACGAAGACAAAGACATGGCGCTGCCCTGGCTGTTGCGGGCACGAGAAAGTCTGAAAAACTCGCGCTACAAAACCGACTACGTGCGGCTGCTACCGGATCTGGCCCATGGGCTCACGGCCATCAACGAAAACGAACGCGCCGCCGCGCTCTACGAAGAGGCATGGAATCTCGCCCATTCACTGGGGAAGTCCCATGACCAAATCCTGGCGGTGCGCGAAACCGGCATGCACTACGCCGCCAATCTGGCCCAGCGCAAACAATACGAAAAGTCCAACGCGGTGCTAGAGCAGACGCGCCAGGCCTTCGCCGCCAATGAAACCGTTGCGCCAAGTTACCAGACGATCTTGCATCGGCTCGCCGCCAATCACGGCCGGCTCAATCAATTGGACAGCGCGCGCGAACTCTATTTGAGCGCCTATACTTTTTACGACCTGGCGCGCATGAACACTCCCGGCGAAGAGGGCCGGCTGTGGCTCGACGAAAATAAAAAAGGCTTGATCGACGACATCGTCAATCATTTTGTCCAGTCCAACGAAGTTGCCATGGCGGTAACAATCTTGGAGTCGAACAAGGCGGCGACGCTGAGCGATATTGTCGACGATCCCGCCTTCGGCGCGGCTCAGAGCCAGTGGAAACAGATGCAGCTACGGCAGACTATGGAGATGGCCAAGCTATTCGATAAGCAGCCCAACCATGAACTCAACTTCGGCGAGTCCGTGCTGGCGGCGCTGGGCGAACTGGCGCTCAAGCATAGGCAAGAGGCGCAATCGCTCCATACCGAGCTCAAACTGAAAAACGTCACCGCGGCGCGCAGCCTTTCGCTGGAGAAGTTGCGAGCGATTCAAAACAGCCTGCCGGCCAATCTCGCGATCCTGTCGTTTTTCGTCCAGCATAATAAGTCGGCGGTGTTCGTCGTCAGCCGCGCCGGCATCCAACATATCCCGGTCAATCTGAGCGGTTGCGATTGCATGAAATCGGCCCAGCAGTTGCTCGTCGCGCTGGCTAATCCCAACACCGACTTCTACCGCGAGCCGGCGCAATATTTATACAAGATGCTGTTGGGCAACGCGCTCAAGAGTCTGCCGGCGGCGGTGGACACGATCCTCTACAGTCCCGACGGACCGTTGGCGCGGGTGCCGCTGGCGGCGTTGATGGACGGCGAGCGCTTCGTCGGCGAAAAATACGCGGTCTACCAAGTGCCGTCGCTGCGCTTCCTGGCAACCCCGCTGCAGGCCGTCCAAGCGAAGGAGATTAGCGGCGTCGCTTGCGTCGCTCCGGAAGTGGGGGGTGAGCCCATGACCGGGCAAAGAGAAGCTGGCGACCAATTGGCAAAACTATTCACCGGCAGAGTAGTCAGTCTTGCCGGCAAGGCTTGTACCGGGAGCGCCCTGCGAGCGGAGATTCAAAAACAGAAATCGCCTCTGTTCGTGCACCTCGGTGCCCCTGGAGCGCTCTATCCACCGAAACAAATGGACGCGGCGTTACTGCTCAGCGGCCAGGAAAAATCTCAGCCCATACCCTGGACCGGCGCCCAGATCGCCGCCACCGACATGAGCCAGGTAGAGCTCGTGACATTGAGCATGACGATTCCTGGATTGCCGGTCTACCGCTATCAACGGGACGCCGTCGGCATCGTCCGGCCGCTGTTTTTCGCCGGCGCGAAACGGGTGCTGGCGCCGCTCTGGTATTTGTCCGACGAGGCCGCTGGAGAATTCATGAAGAGCTTTTACCGCGCCTACGCCAAGCGCGCGCCGGCTTCTCAGGCTTTGCATCAAACCCAGATAGCTCTCATGAAAAGCGAAAAGTACCGCCACCCGCACTATTGGGCGAGCTACGTGCTGACGGAGGGAATGTAATCATGAACTGCCTATTGATCGCCTTGCTGATCGCCGCATCGATGGGTAGCGCCGCGGCCAATGAAGATGGCCCAACCCTCCTGAAAAAAGCCCGCGAGGCCCGCGCTATCGACGATGACAAGGGCGCCCTGCGCCACGCCACCGCCGCCATGAAACAGGATCCCGGCGACTTGGAAGCGCGCTGGTTTATCCTCAGCACCAAACTGCGCGCGCTGACCAATGTCGGCCTAGCGGGCCGCGCGGTAGAGTTGGCCAAACTCAGCCCGGATTTTAACGACCTCGCGGATATGGCGGGCAAAGCCAGACAGCCGGCGTTTCGCCATTTCGTCACGGCGATGTACGCGCGCTATTACAGCAACTACGACCGCGCCACGGCGGAGATCGATAAAGCGGTACAACTCCAACCGAAGTCCGCCCGCTATGTCGGCGCCAAGGGATTGCTCCTAACCAAACATGGCGCTTGGATCGGCGACGATAAACGCATCGAGCTTGGCATCGAGCAATTGAAAATATCCAGCCAACTACCCTGCACCGAGCCCGACCTGGTGGACGAGCCTTGCGACCGCGATTTCTTCATCGCGGCGGCAGCCGACGATCTCAGCCGGCCCCGTTGGGCCGACGCGGCGACCCATTACGAGCGTTATTTGCAGAAAGCCAAACACAAAGGCATGACCTACGCCTACGCCTGGAACAACCTCAGCATCGCCTACCGCCATTTGAATCAATGCCAAAAAGCCATGGACGCCGCCCAAGCGGCGCTCAAAGTAGTCAAATTTGGTGCCGCCGAGATGAATCGCAATCGCGCCGAATTTTGTCTCGAAATGCAAAAATTAGGAATGACCAAGAAAGCGATCGAGTTGCCGAGCAAAGCTTCAAGCATTGCTCCTGGGCAGTCCACAAATGCACATGTACGCCGTTATACGCTTCCAGATCATGGTCATTTTGTCGTACAGGTGCCGGAACTTTGGACTGACCAATTGCGCCAACCTCCGAATCGGCTACCTCCAACCATCCAATTTCGCCCAGCATCAGGGAAACCATTCGAAGTCTTAATCACGACAATCTGGCCCGCCAATAAAGATCTTCAGCCGCCAACACCAGACATGATTCGACAGCAAGTCGAAAAGATTGCCGCCTCCGCTAAATCCCAAGCCATCGAATCGGCTCTGAGCATCATTGAATTCCAAGGACAATCGAACCGAGGTTACTATTTTTCCGCCACTGATCGCGCCCCCAAATCAGGCGAGTTCAAATTCCTAACCCAAGGCATAGTCCGCGTCGGTGAACTTACTGTTACTTTCACCGTGCTCACGAACGACGAACAAGAGAGCATCGTCAAACAAGCCATCGAACTGCTGAAGAACGCAACTCACGACCACTCAAATCTCTAGTAGTCCTGAGTCATGGCGAGGAACGCCGAATATTAATTCGGCCATGACATCGCTTCCAGTCCAGGCTAGTGGGCCTTCCGGTTATCGGAATGAATAATCCGCAGAACGCTATGGGACCTTCGCCCCAACCCACCCCTCGCTTTGCGCTGCCACCTTCACGCGCCAGGGCTTGATCAACAGCGCAGTTAACAGCACCGACACCGACAGCGTCGCGACGATCGCCCAGAGGATCGTGCCGTAGCTTTGGGTCTGGTCGTACAGGTAGCCGGCGATCACCGGGCCCAAGGCGCTGCCCCACATATAGATAAACGTCATGTTGCCGCGGATGGTGGCGAAATATTTGCGGCCGAAGAAATCGCCGCTGGTAGCCCAGGTGACCGGAAAGGCCGCGTCCAAGGTGGAAAAGAAAATCGTAAACAGCCAGAGCGACCAGGGCGCCTCGCCG
This sequence comes from Syntrophobacter sp. SbD2, assembly GCA_945889495.1. GTDB lineage: Bacteria > Desulfobacterota > Binatia > UBA9968 > UBA9968 > DP-20. The sequence goes on from CAMDBU010000145.1 coordinate 4,594, forward strand.
GTGCGCAGGATGACAATGCCGATAATCGGTAGGAGCATCCACAGCGACAACAGCTTGGGCTTGTTCATCCGGTCGGCGATCCAACCGAGAGCGAAGTGCGTGACCAGGTTGAGGCCGGCGAAGATGCTCAGAAGCAGCGCCGCATGTTCTTGGGACATCCCCTTCCACACCATGATCGGAATGAAGTGCACCATCATGGTGCTCTGGGTCGCCACCCGCGCGAGCATGGAGCCGGCCAGGCACCAAAACGGCAGGGTCCGGAGCGCCGCCATGGCGCTGACATCAGGCACCTGACGGAGCGCCGAGTTTTTTCCCGGCGTGGCCGATTCTCCAACCGCGTCGCCGTCCGGTTGCAGGCCGACGCTCTCGGGCGAGCGCTTCACTTGCAGACTGAGAGGAATACAGATCAGCAGAAACGCGCAGCCGGCGATCAATGCGCCCCAGCGCCAACCCCATCGGTGCACGATGGTGGCGAGCACCGGCGTAATCACCATGCCGCCGACGGTGACCGCCGAGCCGACCACGGTCATGGCCCGGGCGCGCCGGCGGATGAACCAATTGTTGGCCACCACCATGGGGGTTTGAATGAACCCCGCGGAATAGGCGAGCGAAATCAGGCCGAGATAGACGATCAAGAAGCCGATGTAGCTATTGACCCAGGAGAGCGAGATATAGCCGATGCCCGCGAGTAGCGCCGCCGCCACCATCAACGGCCGCGGCCCAAAGCGATCGACCAGATAGCCGATCACTGGCGCTTCGATGGCGCCCTCGGCGCGCGCCAGGGAAAATGCCAACGAAGTCTCAGCGCGATTGAGCCCCAGGTCCTGACTCACCGGTAGAAAAAAAACCGTGAAGCCGTAACCATGGAGGCCACCGCCGAGCACGCGCATGGCCGACACCACGCCGACCATGATCCAGCCGTAGAAAATATTGGCGAACTTGGCGCGCCAGGCGGGAAGAAGTTGCATTGAAGTAAGCGCTGAACCAAGCCGCAACTTAGCAGGAATCGCCGGCTGTCGCCACGAATAGGAGCGGCGCTGACGATTCAGGCTGAAGGATAGGCTCGCGCTGAATGGAAAGAAATTTCTCGCTTGGCTCGAAATGACAGAAGCGCCATTACGCTTCGGCGCGCAGCGCTTCCAGCGCCGGCCGGCGAATCACCCCCAGGCAGCCGAGCGCGCCGGCCAGCACGGTGGTGGCGGTGACGGCCGTAATGATCGCCAGCACAGGCAATGGCGCGATGGCGATGGCCGTGCCGAAAAAGTAGTAGCTCAAACCCCAGCCGGCCAGGATGCCAAGGATGGCGCCGGCGCAGGCGGCGATGGCGCCGGTGAAAACATATTCGGCGACGATGGCGGTAAAAATCTGCCCGCGCGCGGCGCCCAGAGTGCGCAGCAAAATGCTCTCGCGCACCCGATGGCCGCGGCTGCCGAGCACGGCGCTGGCGAGCACGGTAAATCCGGTGAGCAGAGTAAACCAGGCGACAAAGCGCATGGCCCCGGCGACCCGGTCGAGCACCGAGTTGAGCGTGCTCAGGATCAAACTCAGATCGATGGCCGAGACGTTGGGAAAGCGCTCCAAGACGGCGCGCTGCAACTGCGCCGAGGCCTGGCTCGACGGCGCCCGTCCGACCAGGGCGTAGAATTGCGGCGCTTTCTCAAGAACGCCTTCGGGAAAGACCACGAAGAAATTAGGTTGCACGCGCTGCCAGTCGACTTCGCGCAGATTGGCGACCCGGGTATCGATGGGCACGCCCTGGATTTCAAACTGCAGTGGATCGCCGACATCGACGCCGAGGGTTTCGGCGATACCTTTTTCCACTGAAACCGCTATCGGCTGAGTGCGCTCGTCAGCCGTGGCGACCCAATCGCCTTTGATCAGTTTCTCCGTGCCAGTCAACCTTCCCCGGTAGGTCGAACGGTACTCACGGCGCAGCGCCCAGGAGGGAATCTTCGATGTCTCGTCGGCGCGGATCTCTTCCACGCGCCGGCCCTTGATCGCCGCCAAGCGCATGGTGACCACCGGAACTTCGGCGTGGCGGCTAATTTCCAACCGCTCCATCAGCGCGCCGATCGCTTGGCGTTGCTCATTCTGGACATCGAAGAGCACTAGATTGGGCTCATCCTGACCGACGCGCCGGTCCACTTGGCGCAGCAGCATGTCTTGGACGCCATGAAGCGCGACGAGAAGAAAGGTGCCAAGGCCGATGGCCAACATCACCGCGGTGGTCTGGTTGCTCGGCCGGTGCAGATTGGCCAACCCCTGGCGCCAGGGGAAACTCAGAAAGCGCGGCGCCACCTGGCGTACCAGCAACGTGCCCACGCGGGCGAGAATCGCCAGCGCGAAAAACACCACCAACACCGCCCCGGTAAACACCAACCCTTGCCGCCAACTGCCGAGGGTGGCGCTGGCAAAGGCCAGCACCAGCATGACGATCAGCAACACGATCGACAGCACCAGCGGATCGCGGGCGCGCGGCTCTTCGTCGTAGGACGAGCGCAACGCCATCAGCGGCGAGATCCGGCGCAAGGATACCAGCGGCAACAAGGCGAACAGGAACGCCGTGGTCATGCCGACCACCACCCCAGCGACGATGCCGAGCGGAGAGATCTCGATCACCGGCGCCACCGGCAGGAAATCTTTCAACAGCGCCGGCAAATAGGACTGCGCCCAGACCCCGATGCCGACTCCCGCCGCGGCGCAGACCACCGTGAGAAAAAGCAACTGCAAGAGATAAACCGAAACGGTTTCCCGCGGCCGAGCACCGATGCAGCGCAGGAGCGCCGCGGCTTGAGCCTTATCCTTGGCGTAGACATAGGTCACGCTGGCGACGCCGACGCCGGCGAGGAGCACGGCGACGAACACCGCCAGGCGCAGGAAGCGCGACAGGTTTTCCATGTTAGCGGCGATCGATGCGGTGCGCTTGCTCACCGTGTCGGCGTCCAATTGCAATCGCTGTAGTTGCGGCGCGATCGCTTTGACCATGCGCTCGACCTGGGTGCCGGTGGCGAATTTGAAAAACACCCGGTAGCGCACCACACTGCCCGGCTGGATGAGTTGCGTCCGTTCCAAGTACGCCAGCGGAATGTAGATGCGCGGTGAGATCAGTGAGAACGCCAGAGTCTCACCGGGGATTTTGCGCAAGCTGCCGAGAATGCGAAACTCCTGGTTGCCGAGCTTGACGACATCGCCGACCTTGGCGTTGAACTGCAACAGGACATTTTCATCGACCAAGGCGTTGGCGCTTAAATGAAATACTTCGAGCGACAGCGGCGGCGTGGTCTCCAAGGCGCCGTAATAGGGAAACTGACCGCTGATCGCGCGCACTTGGACCAGGCGCGAGTCGCCGCTGGCCGGAAACGTCGCCATCGAGGTGAAACCAACCTGCTTGGATTGATCGCCGCCCAGGGTATGAAACAGCTGCTCGTCGTCCTTGGAAAACGGCTCGCGGCTGTCGAGAGCGAGATCGGCGCCGAGTAAACTTTTCGATTGCGCTTGAATGCTCGCCAACAAATTTTCCCGAAAGGAATACGCCAGCACCACCAGCGCCACCGCTAGCACCACACTAGACATCGACAGCAGCAAGCGTGGCAAACCGCGCCGGCTGTCGCGATAGGCCATGCGCCAGACCCAAGGCTTCCAAAAGGTGATCATCGGCCGGGCCTACCCGTCGCTGGTAGAGCCTTCGCTCTTGGGCTTGGTGACATCGGAGGCCAAACGGCCGGCCTTGAGGGTGATGATACGATCAGCTTGCTCGGTGAGTTCGCGATCATGGGTAACCAGAATAAGGGTCGTGCGATTCATCGAATTAAGGTTAAAAATCAGTTTGACGATACTCTCCGATGTCTCGGCATCGAGATTTCCAGTGGGCTCGTCGGCAAATAAAATATTCGGCTGATTCATAAACGCCCGGGCGATCGCCACCCGTTGCTGCTCGCCACCGGAGAGCAGCATGGGGTAATGATACATGCGGTTACGCAGACCGACCCGGCCAAGCAATTCCAAGGCGCTCGCTCGCACCATGCGCTCGCCGGCGATCTCCGCCGGCACCATGACGTTCTCCAGTGCGGTCAAGGACGGCAAGAGTTGAAAGCTTTGGAAGATGAAGCCGATGGACTGATTGCGAATGCGCGCCAGCTTTTCTTCGCTGGCTTGGTGCAGCGCCACGCCGTCCAATTCCACCGCGCCTTTACTCGGCCGTTCCAAACCGGCACAGATGGCGATCAAAGTGGTCTTGCCGCTGCCCGAGGGCCCGACCAAGGCGCAACTGGTGCCGCGCTCGATGGCAAAAGAAATGTCGTTCAAGACATGAACGGTATCGTCGCCGCTCTTAAATTCCTTACTCAAATGCTCTACTGTTAAGATATTGTCGGTGCTCATGACGGTTACCGGGAGATAAAATTGAACGCATAAAAACTCCGCGTTGGAGCGATAGTAAACCAACTCTCGGCAAAAATGAACTAATATGATGACAACCCGATTGAGTTTTCGCCAATCGCCCTGGCTGCGCGCCGGCTGGCTACTCGGGATCTGCCTGTGGCTAGTGGCGGCGACGCCCCCGCCCAAAAACATTCTGTTCTTGGGCGACAGCATCACCGCCGGCTATGGACTCGAACCCGCGCAAGCCTACCCGGCGCTGATCCAACAAAAGATCGACGCGCAAAACTGGCCCTTCCGCACCGTCAACGCCGGCCAAAGCGGCGACACCAGCGCCGGCGGCTTGAACCGCATGGACTGGCTCTTGCGTTCCAAGGTCGATGTCTTGGTGCTCGAACTGGGCGGCAACGACGGCCTGCGCGGCCTGCCGCCGGACACCACCCGCAACAATCTCAAAGGCATCATCGAGCGCACGCGAAAAAAATACCCCCAGGCGAAAATCATTCTCGCCGGCATGAAAGTACCGCCCAACATGGGCGCTGACTACGCCAAGAAATTCGCCGCCATCTACAGCGACCTGGCCAAAACTCATAGCGCGTTACTGATCCCCTTCGTCCTGGAAAATGTCGGTGGCGTGCGCGAACTCAACTTCCCCGACGGTATCCACCCCACCGCCAAAGGCCACGAAATCGTCGCCGCCAATGTCTGGAAAGTGTTGGAGCCGGTGCTGCAAAATCTGCTCGTCAAATAAACGCGGCGACAATCGGTAGCCTTCACTGATTGCGTTCACCACGAGGTGATTCACAATCTTGCGCTCGCCCACTGAAACTGGAAAAAGAGCCTTCTCCATCGCGCCTTTCTCCTCCCGATCCGTCATTCCCGCGCAGGCGGGAATCCAGGTTTATTCCCTGGCCCACTTAGCCTGGATACCCGCTTTCGCGGGTATGACGGTCTCCACGCGAACGCATTGGGTGCTACAGATATTTTCGAAGGAGACACGAAGAGCGCGAAGTTCGGAATGATACTTGTCCGAACCCTCCGTGCCGTTCGTGTCTTTCGTGGTAAGGACCGAACCTCTCCATTTGCGCCACCGCGACTTGACACTATTAGCCAACCTGGACGATAGTCCGCACTGTTCTAACTAAACCACGCGCCAAATAGCGGCGCCTCTAAGGAGACCACCATGGCAGTACGACTCATCGTCAGCATCACCGCCGCCGCCGGCAAAGGCAGCGAACTCGGCAAGCTCTACAAAGCCCGCTGCGAAGACATCGTCAAAGAACCCGGCTGCGAACAGTTCGAAGTCTTCCAAAGCGTCGTCAACCCCGACCGTCTGTGCATCCTCGAGCGCTGGACCGACCAAGCGGCATTGGACGTACATTCGAAAGTGAACTCCACACGTGCGCCGCTGCCGGCTGAACTGCGCGTCGGCGTCACCGAGCGGGAGGACTATTCATACAATCGGACGCGGTGACCGTCATTTTGCTCCACTTACATGAGGTCATGAGCTACCCAAGCCACTGGCATGGCAGTGGGTCGCCGCAAGCCGGCAGCGATTCAACTAGACATAAGATTCCCCTCTGTTGGATGATTTAATAAATACGCGCCAGCCGCCGAGACCTAGCGGGCGCAAGGATTCACTTCAGAAGGGCTTTCACTACAAGGGGCTGGCGCAAGTGCGATGGACTTTACTAGTAACAGTGTCATTGCATATCTTATTTTTGCGGTATTGGGCCTGCTAATTTTTGTCACCTACCTCAAAGATCCGTCGCACACGAACAAGAAAGCATTATTCGAAAAACTTAACAGCGAATTTGGCGCGAAAACCGACTGGTTCTTTGCTCGATTTTCGTATCACGGACTAGAATTCATCGTCTCCGAGCCTATGATGAACATGGCTCGCATCCGCGTGACCGGTTTCAAGCAGCTAAGGGGATCATTCGCGATTTACCGCAAGGTTTTCGGTCAGTTTCAGATTTCACCGTTTTTGTGGAAATTAACCCAGTACTTTGAAGGTACCGAAGCCGACAACCACGTTATCATCAAGGCGGACCGTGCCACGACGCTGCAGCAGCTACGATCCAACGAGCAAGTGTGGGGGTTTCTTCTCGCCGTCGCCAGCCAGAGTGATGTTGCCATCTTAACGTTCGATTCGAAGAAAAAGCACCTGGACATCCAAGGACTGGCCCTTGAGCAAGTTTTGCAGAACCCACGAGTGATATTTGACTTATGTGCTGAAATCTTTTCACTGCTGGCCAATGAAGTTCAGCGCTAAAATCTCGGGCCGCAAAACTAGTCCGGGCGAAAAGCCACGTACCTTGGGTTCTCATACTGAGCTTGCCCCACTATCGGCATCAAGCGTGAAGCTCTACTGGATGTTTCGGCAACAGTTCGCCGGCTTACTAGTTGCTTCTCATGCGCACCCGCTGCCCGCGGAACAGCGCGCCGGCATCACCAAGAGGGAGGATTACACGTATAGTCGGACGCACTATTAATTCATTCCGGACACGGGTCTAGTATTTGCATCGCCTTATATGACCTGAACCGATTCCGATGAACATGAAACCACACAAAGTAGGTATCGCAGTCTGCTCGACTATCCCGCCGGCGCAGACCTCCAACTATGTAAGCTCTATCGGATCTTAGCGGATACGAAAGCGGCGGGACTCGGGTGTCTTAGGGTTGTCGACGCTTCCGAAAACAATTACCTTTACCCCGCATCGCGCTTTGTCGTATTGAAACCGCCGCAACCCGTACAGAAACAACGGCTCGCCGTCATCAACTCCGACGCTGTTTAATGACGTTACACTCACCCTCTCACATTGTGCGAATCGAATTAATGCCGCTCCCTACGCTGCACACTATTCTCCGTATCGAAGCACACCGGCTCCCTATACCCGCGCGACACCGTGATGAGGCTCGGATTTGTTTCTTTAACCGCACGGAACAGCGGCTCGGTGGCGCGCCATAGGCCGTCGTTTTCGGCGTCGTGGTGCGAGGGGATGTAGACGTCGGGCCGGTAGACACGGATATGCTCGACGGCGCGCTGTGAAGTCAGTGAATGGAGAAATGCCGCCGACACCGCGATCAAGCCGACATCCACCCGGCCGATGCGCGCCATGGCGGCCCGTTCGTAGTCGGTCACGACGCCACCGCTGTCGCGGTAGAAGATCCGGAAGCCGTTATCTAATGTAATCAAGAAAGCGATGGTGCCTTCGGCGATCACCCGCGGATCGTTGGTGCCGCGGCTACGAATCTCGGCGCGCTCCTTGGCCTGCTCCGGGGTGGCGCCCTTGGCGAAGGGCTTCAAGGCGTTTTGAAAAGCCTCGGTGACATCTTTTGGCGGTTCGCCATGCCGGCCCAGGATCGGCTCCACGGTGAAACCGGGGAATTGCAGCAGCTCGCCGCCTTTGCCGGTCACCGTCCGCACCTGCTTCGGATCGATCTTCTGGGTCAGCAACTTTTCCGTGGTCACCGGCGCGCCGACCACTAGCGCTCCCGTCTGGGCGCCCACCGACGCCGCGTCGGACATATGATCGACATGTCCATGGCCAAGGAGAATGACATCTGCCCGTTTGACGTCGGCGGCTTTGAATCCGAGAGCTGGGAACAAACTGCCGCGATCGAAATACGTATCGAGCAGAATGACTTTACCGTTGAAGGCCAGCTCGAAGTTGGAGTAGCCGGTCCAACGAATCGCCAAAATGTTTGGGTTCTTGGGGAAAGCGCCGCCGGTCGACACCAACGTGGCCGCGTCACAACCGGGATCGCCGCTCGGTCCGGTCACCATGCGCGCCGATCTCGGATCGCCGACCGGTTCTGGCATCAAGCCTGAACAAGCCCAAGCCGCGGCAACCATGAACGCTGCCAAACCAACCATTTTCCTGGTCATCCCAACTCCTCCCAAAAACTCGCCTCGCTGACTCCACCGTCTAGCATAGCGGCGAATATTATTCAGCAAATTGTTTCGCGCTATCATTTACCTTGACATGAGCTTCGCCGCCGCACTACGCTCCGCCGTGATCCGAAGGGAAGGAGATCAAACTCATGGCTGACTCATTGGATAGCTTCAAAAGTTTCATCGGCAAGAGCGAGAGCGCGACCGATGTCGTCACCGCATCGACGATGGTGCGGTTCGCGGCGACGTTAGGACTCGCCGACCCGCCGTTGGAAAAAGGCGCGGCGATTCCGCCGGGCTGGTACGGCGGTTTGTTTCCGGCGTCGCACCGGCCGGACAAGATGCGCACCGACGGCCAGGCCTCCGGCGGCGGCATCGCGCCGCCGATCCCGCTGGCGCGCCGGCGCATCGGCGGCACAAGGGTATCGTTTCATGAACCCTTGCGAATTGGGGACGATGTCATGCGCAAAACCGAGATCGCCGATTTACAAATCGACCCCAGCGGCGAACAGGTCACCGTCATCGAGCGCAACAGCCTGTCGACCTCGCGCGGTCTGTGCGTCGTCGAAGAGCGCGACATGGTAATGTTGAGCGAAGCGCGCGCCGACGCCGCGCCCAAGACCACGCCGGCCACGCCCGCCGACGCCAAGTGGACGCAAATCCTCGAACCCAACCCGCCGCTGCTGTTCCGCTTCTCGGCGATCCGCTTCAACAGCCATCGCATCCACTACGACCGCGACTATGTGACCAAGGTGGAAAAGCTGCCGGGGCTGGTGGTGCAAAGCTCGCTGATCTCGCAACTATTGATGGAAATGTGCCGCCGAGAACTGCCGGCCAAGCGCCTGACCAACTTCGACTTCCAAAATTTGCGCTCGGTCTACGACAGCGACGGCAACGTCACGCTCAACGGCAAACTGAGCAGCGACGGCAAGGAAGCCACGCTCTGGGCGGTGGATGCCAAGGGTAATCTAGCCATGCTGGTGTCGGCGAAGTTTGCGTAAAAGATATTTCACCGCAGAGACGCAGAGAGCGCAGAGACAAAGACAATTCTTATCTCGGCGTCCTCTGAGCCTCCGCGGTGAATAATATTAACTTCTATTTATTTTCCACCAATTGGATGGCGCCCGATAAAAGCCTGCAAGGTTTTCAACGCGCCATCGCCATCCCAGAACGTCATATGCTTCACCCCGGGCACCAGCGCCAACTCGGCGCCGGGGATGAGCGGCGCCAATCTTCGCGCGGTGGCTTCCGGCGTGCTGCCGTGCCGCTCGACCCCGTCATCGGCGCCGCAGAGCACCAGCGTCGGCACTTTTAATTTCGGCGCTTCGGCCAGCGGGTCCCAAGTGAGCCGCGCCAGCTCGTGCAGGCGATACTGCTCCACCGTACTCTGCCCCGACCACAGAGCCCTCGCCAGCTCTGCCGCTTGCTCCCGGTGGCTGCGATAAAACTCTGGGTTGTAGGCCATGTGATCGTTGTCGATATGTTCGAGGATGTATTTCTCGAAGCCGATTTTCTTGATCTCGTCCAGCGCCTCCGGCCCGACGTCGCGCAGGGTGCCGTCGAGCCCGCGCAGGCCTGGCCCGGTGGTGGAGATCGTCAGGCTGGCGACCAGGTCCGGCCGCGCCAGCGCCAGCGCCTGAACAATTTGCCCGCCGATGGCGAAGCCGACCAAATGGCAACGCGCGACGCCGAGCTGGTTGAGCAACTCGATGCCGTCGTCGGCGAATTGCTTGACGGTATAACCATCCGCCGGCTTGGCGCTCCGCCCGGTGCCCCGCCCATCGTAAATGATCGTGCGCCAGCGCTTGGATAACTCCGGCACCACGCCGACATTCCAAGTCGCGCAGGGCCACCAGTTGGGCGGAATCAATAAAACCGGTTCGCCCTGCCCCTGGGTCTCGTAATAAATCTCCACCCCGTTAATTGTTTTTATCGGCATCGTAGCTCCGTGAATCCTCTTTCAACGTTTTGAACGCAATGAACATTTTGAACTCCGCAGAATTTATCCCGGCGTCAATCCGAAAATTTGCTGATACAGTTTGATCGACTCGGCCATGCTGTCATTTTCCAAATCCTGCACGACTTTTTTGAATCCTTTGTTCAGCCGCGGCGGATCGGCGTCGACATCGGTGCGCGAGGGAATGCGCGACAGCTCGCGCAATTTGAGCTGTGCCGGCTTGGACAGAAGAAAGTCGATGAACAGCCGGGCCGCTGCCGGATGGGGCGCCCTGGTGGCCAAGCTGGCGGTGTTGACGATCACCACCACCGGTTCCAAGGCCACCCACTCGATGGGCGCGCCTTGATTGACGAAGGCCTGTGCGTGGGGACCGTACGCGATGGTCAGCGGTGCTTCGCCGGCGGCGACCAACTGCACGCGGCCACGCGCGCCGCGCTGAAAGATTTGATTCTGGCCCGCCAGACGTTTGAAGTAGGCCAAGCCTTTATCTTTGCCCCAGGCCTTGAGCAAGCCATCGAACCACTCGAAATTGTCGGTGTCGTTGATGATCTGGCGATTTTTCCACAGCGGCTTCAACAGATCGTCGTAGCTTTTCGGCACGTCGGCGGGCTTCACGTTGCGGGTGTTGTAGGCGAGCACGAAGGTATTCAGATAGGTCGAGCCCCAATAACCTTGGGGATCCTTGAGATCGCCGGCGAGATATTTAAATTCCGGCGACTCGTAGCGGGTGATGATCTCGCGCTTCTTGAGCAGCGTCAGGCCGCCGCGGCTCGCCACCCCCTGGAGAACATCGGCCGAATAGTTGCGCGCCGAATATTCGCTGACCACGCGGTTGACCAAGGCGCCGGTGCCGGAACGAAACAGATCGACTCTGATGAATGGATAGAGCTTCTCGAACATGTCGGTGAAGGTCTTCGCCTCAGGAATCGACACCGTGGTGTACCAGGTGACGCGCCCTTCCCTTTTCGCCTGGGCAAGCAAATCTGGATTTGCCGTCTGCGCCGCGGCCTGGCGTAACGACAGTAAAGCGATCGCACTGAGCACAATAAACTGTGCAACCTTCTTCATCCTTCCGCCCTCATCCTTTTATCCTTGGATCAATTGTTTCAAGCGCTGGACGATCGGCTCGGGCAGGATCTCAAAATGCTCGATCTTGATACCGGGATACTGCTTGTTCAGCGCTTCCTGCGCCTTTTGATATATGATCGGGTCGTTGGGCCCCCAGATCACCACCGAGCCTTCCTTCTTGGCTGCTTGGTAGAGCCGATCGATGGCCGCTTTGTCCTGCTGGGCGCGGGCGATGCCGGTGAGCAAACATAAGCCGATCAATGTGCAAACGATGCTATGCCATTGTCTCATAATCGATCTCCTAAACTGCACCATCGCGAATTTATTCTTTCGGCGACCGGTGTAGGGGCGAAAAATCTTTCGCCCCTTGTATAATGAAATTGAAGTGTCTGTATGCACATTGTTTAACACGAAACAGGATGGGACAGGCCGTTCGCCCCTCGGTCCTTGGAGACCGTTTTGTAGCATGGACCGTCCCATCGTGGCTCCCAAA
>CAMDBU010000146.1 GCA_945889495.1 Syntrophobacter sp. SbD2
GACGCACACACTTGGCCTATACCGAACGCCAGCTAAGAAGCAGGGGTTCCGCTACGGTCCGATTTCTACCTTGGAGGCTGCTACCAACAAACCGACCTGACATTTTCGCCTTGCCGTTAACATGACAGATTGACGTTGCTACGACACTAGAAACTATTGAATAGTCGCGCTGACCTGGAGCTGGCTTTCATCGCTGCTGGAGCTATTTCGATAGCCCAAGATTTGCCGGGTGACTTCGTGCATGCTCCGGGTCGCGCCGCCGAGGGAAACCAGCTGGCCGTTGGGGACGACGATTTCCGTGGCGGCCTCGGTGAAGTCGATGGCGCCCGGCCGTTCGACCGAGAAATAGCTGATCCGCGGCGTCAGCCGCAGTCTAATTTGCCCGTCGGCCAGCGTGCTGGCGTGAACTTTTAACGACGTGCCGACATCGTTGAAGACGATGCGCCGTTCGACGTAACCGACGCCCAATGCATAGTTGTAAAAGTAACTCACATGGCTCTGCGGCACCCGCGTGGCAACGGTGAGAATTGACTCGCCGCCGTCGAGCACTAAAGTAAAAATCCCGCTGGTGCGCTGGACGGTGGTCTGCCGGTCGTTGGCGATGACGCGACCCGACGGGCTGACCGTGCCGCGGCGGATGATGACGCTGCCGCTCCCCTGGACGCCGTCCTGGTTCAGGCTTTCGGTTTGCTGCGAATGGAGCACGACCTTGATGTGCCTTGGGGTTTGCGCGCTGGTGTCGGACGCGGGAATTGCGCTCAAGCAAACGCCGATGAGCCAGACGATGACAAAGAGTTTTTTCCGCATGCAGCGATTATCGCATATCAACCGCGCGGCAAGAAGGAGAAGTCGGTGTGTTTCATCGGGTCGTAGTCGGCGGCGATGGTCCGTTCTTGGCGCAGGATGTCCAAATAGCCGCGACCGGTTTTGGGGTTCATGCGGCTGTCTTTGTTCAATATGCGAATCAGCGTCGCGTAGGTGCCTTCGGCTTCCTGCTGGTTCACCTTGAACTTATCGACGATCATTTTGACGGTGTCAGGGCGGTTGGCGCGTAGCCAGGCGATCGATTCCAGCATGGCGGTGACGGTGCGGCGCACCGACTCGCGGTTGGTTTTGATTTCGTTCTGGGACGTCACCATGCCGACGTAGGGGATGTCGGCCAACTCGCCCAGCTGGGCGAATTTCTTGTAGCCCAAGGACACCGCCTTGTCGTCGAAGGGCGGGGTCAACACCGTGCCGGCGACGCGGTTACTGGTGAGCGCGCGAAAGCTATCGGAAGTGCCGCCGGTGTTGATGGCGCCGACATCTTTTTCGTTGATCTCGGATTTTTTCAAAAACGCTTGGAAAAAATAATAGGGCGAAGTACGCACGCCGGAGAGCGCGACGGTCTTGCCGATCAGGTCCTGGGGCTTATTGATGTCTTTGTGGGTGACTAGCACCCAGGGTGAAATGTCGCAAAAGTTCATCACCATTACCAACGGCAGACCGGCGATGCCGGCGGAGATCGCCGTCGAGGCCGAGGTGAAATAATTGATATTGCCGGCGACCACCGCCTGGGGCGCGATGGAGTTGGTAATCTGAATGAACTCGGACTCAATATTATGTTTCTTGTAGAAGCCTTTCTCCTGGGCGACGTAGTAGGGCAGGTAGGAAAACGCCAGAGAGGGGAAGCCGACGCGGATCTTGTACGGGGTTTCGGCGGCGTCGGTGAGGCGCGGCGCGAATATGACCAGGGCCAGCAAGGAGACCCGATAGAAAGTTTTAAATTTCATGGTTGAGTTCCTTAGCAGGTTGTTGAAAACACCCTCTCGGAGTCCTTCGACTAGGCTCAGGACGAACGGACGGGTTTTGACTGCATCGATGTTAATCCGTTCATGTTGAGCTCGTCGAAGCATTCCGAAATTTTCCCCGCCAACTGTCAGGCGGTAGCGGTCTGGGCTTTGCCGTCGCTCCAGCTTTGCCGCGCGTTCTTGAGTGCTTTAGCCTGGGGCAGATTCTTCAGCTCAAAAAACTCCACGGCGTTTTTGCCGAGCAGTTTTTCCTTCTGGGCGAAGCTCAGGTCTTTGCTGTCGACGACATCTTTGACCGAGTAGGGGAAGTGGCAATCCCAGTGGCAGTAGTCCGAGGCGTAGAGCACGGTATCCTCGCCGTTGGCGGCGAACACGCGGTCGAGGCCGGTTTCTTCGGACTCGCAGGTCAGCACGATCTGTTTGCTCTTGATGATCTCGCTGGGCCGGCGTTTGAGCTCGGGCATCTGCGGCGCGAGCTTTTCGATATGTTCGTCGAAGCGTTCGGCCCAGAAGGGGAGCCAACCGGCGCCGCCTTCCATGAACCCGACTTTCAGTTTGGGAAAGCGGTCGAACACGCCTTCGCCGATCATGTGCATCATGGCGATCATCAATTCGAACGGAAACGCGGTCATGTGCACGTAGACATATTTTCTCATGCGCTCGCTGCCGGCGCCCATGACGCCGGAGACGCCGGGCACGCCGTCGTGGCCGGTCTGCGGATGGACGCTGAGCGTCATGCCGATGGACTGGGCGCATTCATAGATCGGGTCGAACATCTTGTCGCCCATGTTGTTCAAGCCGTAGACGTTGGTCGGCAGCATGGCGGTGACCGCGCCGGCTTTTTTCAAATACTCCAATTCTTTCACCGCGGCTTGCGGGTCCTGGCAGGGGATCAGGCCGACGCCGAGCAATCTTTGCGGATCGGCGGAGCAGTATTCCATCAACCAGTCGTTGCAGGCGTGGCAGAGCACGGCGGACAGCTCTTTACTCATGAGGCCGTTTACCGTGAGCGCGATCTGGGTGCCGAATAGAATTGCCACGTCGATGCCCTCGGCGTCCATATCCTTCAAGCGCGCCAGCGGCTCGACCATGCCCTGGCGAAAGCCGCGCGCTTTGTCGGTCATCGGTCCGGAAACACCGGGGCCGAGACCTTGGGAGGCCGACCACATGCGCCCTTCGAGCAGGATACGCGAGTTGCCTTCGTTGTCTTTCAGGTTGATCGGCGCCTGGGAGCGCCACTTCTCCGGCATGCGCGGCCGCAGGTCGATATTGCCTTCGTAAACATGGCCGTCGGCGTCGACGACTAGAACGTTATCGAAATTATCCATGACAACTTCCTCCGTTTCCCAACTCCATGAGACCTACCATAGCGAAAGTCTTGAGGGCAACTAGATTGGTCGCCCGGAAGTCGACCGCAGGAATTGCGCCAGCCTGCTATCATCCGCTTGGCGGGTTTACTGGACTGGTTGATCGATGGATTGTTTGAGGCGGATCATGCTGTCTTGGCTGACTTTGATTAGGCCGCGGCGCGGTCGATCGATGTCGATGATGACCATCAATACGAGCGCGATCAAGATTGAGATCAATGCCGTTGAGACGGTCCGCCGCTGGCCGTCGAGTCCGCAGCCGTAACCGACGAAACCCAGGGCGACGGCGGCAACCCCGTAGAGAAGATATAGAACCGCTTCCGGCACATGGTTTTCCAACGCCTGCAAACGTTTCTCATGGAGGTCGATGACGTCATTGAGCGAACGGACGAACAAGCCTAGCGGCACGGAGCGCGGGTCTTTTTCCGCCAAACCAGCCGCGAGCGACCAGAGTCGCTCAGAAAGTTGCGCGGCCGCGGTGTTGGCGGCGCCGAGGCGAACGCTGTCGGTTCCCGCGTCGTAGAAGGCTAGCCGCGCGTCGACGTAGGAGTGGAGCAGTTTTTTCAGTTCCTGGCGCTGCGGCTCCGGTAGCAACCGGGCGCGCAGGTAGGTCGTGCCGATGGCGTTGGATTCCTCCAGGACGAGCGCTTTGCGGGTGTCGAAACGGGACACCGCCATGGCAAAGGCGAAGCCGAGCAACAAGGCCAGCAGCCCGAGCAGCGCCGCTTGCAGCGCGCTTACATGGGCCTTTAGCTGCGCCTCGGCGGTGGTCCGCCGACGTCCAATCCGAAAGCAGATCTCAATCACGGCGAGGAAGCTGGCCAGCGCTGCCAGGACCAGCGCCACCTCACCGATGTCTAAAAGAGCATTCATAATTTAGGGTTTTCGAGACTTGTCATCATCTAATCGGGTTGTCAACGAATTTGCCGCAGCGGTGCGTGAAGCGGACGGGAAATTAATTGATGTGGCGGGCACTGGTTTGAATACCGGCGGTCAATTGGATATTCAAACAGCAGAGATGGACGACATTCTGCATAATTGCCGCGACGGAAAGCTGCTTTCCCGTGACGCGGCGCTAGCTTTGGTCAATGCCCAGGGAGATGAATTGACCGAATTGCTGGCCGCGGCGGCGGCGCTGCGCGATCAACATAAAGGTCGCACGGTCACTTATTCGCCCAAAGTCTTCGTGCCGCTGACCAATCTATGCCGGGACTTTTGCGGCTACTGCACATTTCGCAAAGCGCCGGACGAGCCGGGCGCGAAAACCATGACCATCGATGAGGTCTTGGGCGTGGTGCGCCAGGGCAAGGCGCTGGGCTGTACCGAAGTGCTGTTCAGCCTGGGCGACAAGCCTGAGGCGATTTATCCAGAGATGAAAGCGTTCTTGGCCGAGCGCGGCCATCAGCGCACGCTCGATTATCTCCACGAAGCTTGCCGTGTCACGCTTGAAGAGACCGGGCTTTTACCCCACGCCAACGCCGGGGTCATGGGGCGGGGCGATTTGCAGCGTTTGAAAGAGGTCAATCCGAGCATGGGGCTGATGCTCGAAAGCGTCAGCGAACGGCTAATGCTTGCCGGCGCGGCCCATGACAACGCGCCGGATAAAAAGCCGGCGGTGCGGCTGCGGACTTTAGAATTGGCCGGCCAACTGCGCATTCCCTTCACCACCGGGATTCTCATCGGCATCGGCGAGAACTGGCCAGAGCGCATCGATTCGCTCTTCGCCATTCGCGAATTGCACGAACGCTACGGCCATATCCAAGAAGTGATCGTGCAGAACTTTCGCGCCAAGGCGACGATTCCCATGCGCGCCCATCCCGACGCGACGCAAAACGACATGGTCAAGACCATCGCGCTCGCTCGCTTGATTCTCGGTGGCACCATGAATATCCAGGCGCCGCCGAATCTGACGCCGGATGGTTATGAGTTGTATCTCGACGCCGGCATCAACGACTGGGGCGGCGTGTCGCCGCTGACGCCGGACTTCATCAACCCCGAAGCGCCCTGGCCGGCGCTGCGCATGCTCCAAGAAAAAAGCGCTCAGGCGGGATTCGAACTAAAGGCGCGCTTGCCGATTTATCCCGAGTACATTAGCCAGGGCGAAAAATATCTGCCGGCGAATGTTCGTTCCTACATCGAGTTGCTGTGCGATGCCGATGGCTATGTGAAAGGCGGCGGCCCGCTGGGCATTTCCCCATCGCTCCATCACTCCATTACTCCATCCGTCCCTGGGCTGTCCTGATGCTGGTCGTTCTCACCGGCGGCACCGGCGGCGCCAAATTGATCGAAGGATTAGCCGCGGAGATCGATCCCAGCGAGCTGACGATCATCTGCAACACCGGCGACGACGCGATCTTTCACGGCCTCTACGTCTCGCCGGACATCGACACCATCACCTACACGCTGGCGGGTTTGAGCGATAGCGAAAAAGGCTGGGGCATCCGCGGCGATACTTTCACCGCACTGGAACAATTGCGCCGATTAGGAAACGACACGTGGTTCAATCTCGGCGATAAGGATTTGGCGACCCATATCACGCGAACCAAGTTGCTCAATGAAGGTTTGAAACTGTCCGCAGTGACCGAGCACCTTCGCCGGCAGCTCCGGGTTCGATCGCGAATTCTGCCCATGTCCGACCAACGGATCGAGACTCGCGTAAAGACGCCCGAGGGCGAGCTTTCGTTTCAAGAGTTTTTCGTCAAACAGCGCTGGGCGCCGGAGGTGATTTCGGTGCGTTTCCCTGGCGCTGAGCAGGCGCAACCGGCGCCGGGCGTGCTCGATGCCATTGGCAACGCGCAAGCGATCATCGTTTGTCCGAGCAATCCGATCACCAGCATCGGCCCGATACTCGCCGTTCCGGGAATTCGCGCCGCGCTCGAACAAACTGGCGCGCCGGTGGTCGGCGTCAGCCCAATGATCGGCGCGACGGCGATTTCCGGCCCGGCGCATAAGCTCATGGTTGCCGCCGGCTTCGATGCTTCCGTGGTCGGCGTGGCCAAGTGTTACCGGGAATTTCTCGATACTTTGCTGATCGCCGGCGAAGACTGCGCTTCGGCAGCGCGCATCGAAGCTCTCGGCGTCGCGCCGGTCGCTAGCGATATCCGCATGGCGACGCAGGCCGACAAACTGCGCTTGGCCGGCGAAGTCTTGGCCTTAGTCAAAAAATAGTCTAAGAATTTTCTTTCCATGAATGTCGCCGCCCTGATGCCCGTGAAAGGTTTTCGCAACGCCAAGCAGCGCTTGAGCCCGCTCTTGGGCGGCGCCGCGCGCGAGCTTCTCGCCGAAACCATGTTTCGCGATGTTTTGCGCCAGGTACGCTTGGCGCGCGGGCTATCGGGAACTTTCGTCGTCACCGGCGACGACAAGGTCGCCGGCATCGCGTCTTCGGCTGGCGCCGAGGTGATTCGTGAGCACGCTGAGAATGGCGAGACCAGCGCGGTGGATTTCGCCCGGCTCGAACTCAAACAGGCGGGCTGCGAAGCGGTGCTGATTATCCCCGGGGATATGCCGCTGGTGCTTGCCGAGGATGTCGAAGCGGTGCTGGCGCAAGTTCCAGTCGCCGCCGCGGCACCCTACGCGCTGCTGGTGCCGTCCCATGACAAGCTCGGTACCAATGCATTGCTGCTGGCGCCGCCGGATGTGATTGGGCTGCGCTTCGGCCATGACAGTTTTACTTATCATATGAGCCAAGTGGCGGCGCTCGGGCTACCGGTGCGTTTCGTCGAGAACGAGCATCTCGCTCTGGACATCGATGAACCCAAGGATCTTGAACGGTTTATCGCTTATGATTATCGCGGCGGTGAGTCGACACGGGTGGCTGAGGAATTAATCGCGGCGCAGACCGGCCAGGGAGCCGGCGGGCTGTGAAAAAAATTGAACTCATCGGCTTGGACGGCATCGGCGAAGTTCACCGCGGCGATTCCGTCGGCCAACTGATTTGTGACGCTTGCGAGCGCCAGCAGTTGGCGCTGGCCGATGGCGATGTTCTAGTCGTTGCGCAGAAGATTATCTCCAAGGCCGAAGGGCGGATGGTCGCCTTGGCAACGGTAGAGCCGTCGGCGCGGGCGCGGGAGTTGGCGCGTGAGCTCGACAAGGAAGCCGAACTGATCGAAGTGATTCTCGGTGAGAGCCGCCAGGTGATTCGCACCGGCGGCCGGGCGATGATCGTCGAAACCCATCACGGTTTTATCTGCGCCAATGCCGGCGTCGATCAGTCCAATGTCGGGCTCAAGCAAGTGGCGCTGTTGCCCAAGGACGCCGACCGCTCCGCGCGGGAAATTCGCGGCGAGATTCTCCGCCGCACCGGCAAGCAAGTCGGCGTCATTGTCAGCGATAGTTTCGGCCGGGCCTGGCGGGTCGGCACGGTGGATGTGGCGGTGGGCGTCGCCGGCATGGCGCCGATCAAAGATGAGCGCGGCCTCAAGGACCGCCATGGTTACGAGTTAAAAGCCGCGGTGGCGGCGGTAGCCGATGAGTTGGCGTCGGCGGCCGAGTTGGTCATGGGCAAGCGCGACGGCGTGCCGGTGGTGGTTATTCGCGGTTACGATATTCAAATCAAGGAGGAAGGATCGGTGCGGGAGCTCTTACGCCCGGCGGCGGAAGATCTTTTTCGCTAGGTTGGAAAACATAATATGGACAATTTCACGGTAGCTATCGTCGGCGGCACGGGCAACTTGGGCAGCGCTTTGGCGCTGCGGTTGGGCGCGCCGGGAGTAAAAATTATTATTGGCTCGCGCGACGCCGATAAAGCGCAGAAGGCGGTGGATACTTTGAAGCCCAGTCTGCGCGCCGGCGAGATGATCGGCATGACCAATCAGCAGGCGGTCAAGGACGCCAACTTCGTGGTCATCGCCGTGCCCTATGAAGGCCAGGCGCAGATGGTGCAAGATTTGAAAGGCCAGGTGGCCGGCAAGATCATCATCGACACCGTGGTGCCGCTCAACAAAGTCAAACCATTTGTTCCCGCCGCCGGTTCGGCGTTGCAGGAAGCGCAGCAGATTCTCGGCGACGAAGCGCCGGTGATCGGCGCCTTGCATAACATCTCCGCCGTCGATCTGGGCGATGTCGATTCGCCGCTGGGCGATGTGCTGGTCTGCGGCGACAATGCGGAAGCGAAACAAAAGGTCATGGAGATCATCACGCGCATCGGCGCCACTGCCTACGACGCCGGTCCGGCGAGCAACGCCTACGTCATCGAAGGCTTGACCGGCGTGATCATCGCGCTCAATCGCAAGTACAAATCCAAGCATGGCAGCATCAAAATCACCGGTATCGGCGCGTCATCCGGTCATTAAGCGCGCCTGATGGCGGGTTCGCCATGTTTGTAACGCCGTGCCGGCGCGTTAAGCTGCCGGCTCGGCGTTCGAGCTGCGCTCGAATGGTCCCAGCGCCTTAACAGATTTGTCGCCGGGAGCGGGTTCTGAACGTTTCCGGCGGCCCTCCCGGCAACATTTTTCCCTACCTGGCCCATATGACCCTATGGCGCGCGAATTGCGCTGTCATCGCAGTCATATGGGGTTATTCCGATCCAAGCCACTATTGTTGGGCGCGGTTGCGGCACTGTTGCTATTCAATGGCTGCGCGGCTTTGGGCTTGAGCTTGCTTAGCTCCGGTGCGGGAATCCTGACCGGCCAATCGGTGGCCTATACGATGGATGGGTTCGCTTACCGGACTTTTACCGCGCCGATCGCCCAGGTCGAGTCGGCCACCCGTAGCGCGCTCGAACACATGGGTATTCGCATCGACGCCACGGCGTCGATCGATCAAGGCAAAGCGCTGCGCGCGCAGTCGTTTGATCGCGAGATCGAGATCGAGTTGGAGATGGTGAGCGCCAAGGCGACCCGGGTACGCACAGTGGCCAAGCAAGGGGTGTTTTTCAAAGACCGCGCTACGGCCACTGAGATACTGAATCAAACCGAGAGGATTTTGTCCCTCGGCTGATGATAACCGGGGCGGCTGTCCCGAAGTCCCTTCCCTGGCTTGGTAAAAATCACCTGGTGCTGACAATTTTGTTGCGCCAAGGGTTGCCGAGATATTCACTGATCGGCGCAGAACTACGTTGATTGCCGGGTCAACGGAGTTATCTCACCTTGGCGCGCGGCTTGCCTATTTCATTGTTCATGAACACACGCAGATTGACTCGAAGGGTAATCGTAATCGCCGGTTCACTGGCGGTTTTTTCTGGCTGCGCTGGGATTGGCATGACATTGTTCGGTGTTGGTGCCGGTGTCACCACCGGCACTTCGGTGGCCTATACCTTGGACGGCATCGCCTACCGGACCTTTACCGCTTCGCTACCGCAGGTTGAGAGCGCGGCGCGCACGGCGCTCGACCGCATGGGCATTCGGGTTTCTGGGACCTCGAAAATCGACCAAGGCAAAGCGCTACGAGCGGTTTCCAACGATCGTGAAATCGAAATCGAATTGGAGATGGTCAGTTTGAAAACCACCCGCATCCGCACCGTCGCCAAGCAGGGATTTTTCTTCAAGGACCGCGCCACGGCGACCGAGATCATTATTCAAACGGAGAAGGTTTTGGGAATTAGCTAGAAAAATCCGAGGAGGTAACTTTATGAAAGCGACAGCGATGGTTTTGAGTTTAGGATTGTTGGCGGCCGGCGCAGCGCCGGTGAACGGCCAATCGACCGCGGATCTGAACACGCAGACGACGACCATGAATAATTTGGCGACCTCGGCGGGCGAGAGCAACGTGACCGGCAAGATCAGCGGCGACTTCAGCTCGTTTCTCGGCAGCGACGCCAACGCGGTGGTGACCGGGCTGCGCAACGGCACGCCGATCACCTTGAAAACGACGACTACGACACCGAGCACCACGACGGGCGGGGTGCCATCTACGACCACCACTAATACCATCATCACGCCGCCCACCGGCCAAATGGGTTACGGCAACGTCTACATCACGCTGGCGCTGGCGAAGCAGCAGCTGAGCGCCCTTGGCATCACCCAGCCGACGCCGAGCCAGTTGCAGGCGGCGTTGACCGGCGGCACGATCAGCCAGACCACCGGCACGGGGACGACGGCGGCGACGACCACGACCAATCTGGACGGTATTCTAACTCTGCGCAGCCAAAACATGGGCTGGGGGCAGATCGCGCAGAAGCTGGGCTACAAACTTGGGCCGGTAATGAGCGGCATGAAGAGCGCCAACCAGCAGTTGGCTAGCCAGTCGACAACTACCGGTGGGACCACCGCGGCCAACCAGTCGAGTAACAGCGGCATCGTCACCGGCGGCGGCCAGGTCCATGG
Organism: Syntrophobacter sp. SbD2; assembly: GCA_945889495.1. Lineage (GTDB taxonomy): Bacteria > Desulfobacterota > Binatia > UBA9968 > UBA9968 > DP-20. Next base: position 10,423 of record CAMDBU010000146.1, read on the forward strand.
CAATGGTAATCATGGTATTTCCACCGCCAAGGGTTCTGGCAGCGGTATCGTCACAGCCGCGGGCCGCGGTGGCAATGCCTACGGCCATGGCGCTGGTGTGGTTAGCGGCGCGGGCCGGTCGGCGGGCTCCAGCGGCGCGGGCAATGGCGTAGGACAGGGCAAGGGTCATAGCAAATAGGTCTGGTTCTCAGCGGAGCGATTATGGATCAATCACGGCGTGACTTTTTACAACTCTCGGTTCTTGCGCTGGCAGCGCTGGTACCGCAGCAACTGGTTCTGGCCCTCGATACCAATCGGTCTGACCGGTTTCTGCCCGAGGAGCGGCGCGCCATCGAGGACTACTACCGGAAAAAAGACGACAAGAAGAAAAAGTCGAAAAAGGGTTTACCGCCCGGCTTGGCCAAGCGTGGCGGCAACCTGCCGCCGGGATTGCAGAAAAAGCTTGAGCGCGATGGCCAGTTGCCGCCCGGTTTGCAAAAGCGCATGGAACCGTTGCCGGTTGATTTGGACCGCCGCCTGCCGCGCCTGCCAGACAATTGGCAGCGAGTGGTGGTCGAGCGCGATATCATTCTCATCGACCGACGTACCAACCGCATCCTCGATATCATCGAAGACGTCATCGACATCGTTACCGGCCATTAAGTCACCCCTTCTCGACCCCCTGTCGGCCTCTGTTGGGCCGGCAGGGCTCCCTGTTAAGTCAAGACAATTCGCGAGCTTGAGCTAATTCCACCAATTCCCTGGCGGCCGTTAACCTTTGTTCGGCCGGGGCGTCTAACCAGTTAAGCGGCTGGTTTGAATGCCAGCGTCTAACAGCCATGGAAAGCGCGCAGGAACTCGGTGACGAAGCATTGGTGGCTCTCTGCCAACAGGGGCAGGGGCAGTGCTTCGAGGTGTTGGTGCGGCGTTATATGGAAAAAGCTTTTCACATCGCCTACGATTTCACCCGTAATAAGGAAACCGCCAAAGACTTGTCCCAGGACGCGTTTCTGCGCGCCTACGCCAACATCAAGCGCTTCGATGGGCGGTCGAGTTTTTATACTTGGTTCTATCGCATCGTCGTCAATCTGTGTTTGGATCATGCGCGGCGCAATGGCCGGGTGATCTGGGAGTCGTTGGACCAAGGCACCGAGGAATCGGGCACGCCGCGCCAGTTGGTCGATGGCCAGCATCAGCCGGATCAGGAAGCGATCGCCGGCGAAGCGAACCGGCGCGCCGCCGCGACCCTGGAGTCCATGCCCAACAAGCAGCGCACGGCGTTCTTGCTGCGCAATCAGGAAGGGTTGGCGATTGCCGATATCGCTAAGGTGATGAAAACCACAGAAGGAACCGTCAGGGTTTATTTGCACCGAGCGGTGGCGGCGTTGCGCCAGAGCTTGGTGGAATTCGTTTAGGGAGAAGGTCATGGAAAACCGGTCTGCGCCGCTAATCGGCGCCTGCAAAAACTACGAAGAAGACTTGGTGCTTTATTATTACGGCGAGATCGGCGCCAGCGAAGGTGGCGCCATCGAGCGCCATCTGGCGCAATGCTCGCCCTGCGGCAAGTTTGTCGCCGATCTCGGCCACTTGCTGCCGCAGATGGCGCCCAAGCCGGAATTATCCCAGCCCTTCTGGGACAGTTATTTTCGCGAGACCGTGGCGAAGTTGGACGCCCAGGCGGAGCGGCAGAACTGGTGGCGGCGTTGGTTGGCGCCGATGAACGGATGGCTGGTGCCGGCCTTTGGCACCATGGCGGTGGCGCTGTTGGCGTTGGTTCTAGTTCTTGAGAAGGGTTACCTGCCGTCGTTTACCGATACCACTTCGGCGAACATCCCGGCGGAGGTGCTGGTGGATTCCAACCAATTGGAGTTTTTCAAATCGCTCGATATGCTTGAATCGCTCAGCACGCTAGAAGAACAAGATGGCGCCAAACCGGAGCGCAAGACCAGCCGGGAGGGCGATTCGCAGGTTGCTTAGCCGAGTGGGCCATGAAGATAATGAAAACCACGAAACTGCTATGGGTAATAATCGGACTCTTGTTCGTGCTTGAGTCTGCCGCCATCGGCGCCAACGACGACTGGCGCAAGCTCAATCCCAAAGAGAAGGACAAGGTGCGCCGCAACTACGAACGTTGGGAAAAGCTCCCGCCCCAGGACAAAGAACACCTGCGTGAAGAATGGGACCGGTGGAACCGCATGCCCCAAGATCAGCGCGACCGTTTGAAACAGCGCTTCAACGACGATCGCCGCAACCGCGACTGATCCGCTTCGTCCCTGCCATTTTCAGCATGGCGCGCCAACTGCGCGCCGCAGTTTTCTTCTTCCCGAATAGCATCCGCTAATTTCGCATCCTGTTGCCCCAAAAAGCTGCTGGGGGTGATGATTTATTTTTGCGCCACTAGTGCGGATTCCTCATGCCTCCGTCTAACAGATTAAGGAAACAAATGATGACAACGAGAAAATTGGCTCAGGGTTGGAACTTAAGAACTACGGCAAGGAAAGGAGGCACCATGAAGACGATCGCGCTGTTGGCTTTGTTGGCGTTGGGCGTCGTGTCGGCGTCCGGTTGCCACTGGCTGCACCATCGCAGCTCCGGTAATTATTCTGGCGGCACTAACTCGCGTTAACCTACCCCATGGCGTAGCTCCGGTGGGCTGATCACACCGGAGCTACGCCGATCCATCTTGGCCCATCACATGGCGTAGTACGCCGCGCAATTGTCCCAAAGAATTTTTCGCTTGTGCTCGTCGGCGATGGGCAACTTGAGAAAATGGTTGACCGCCTCGGGATATTTGGAATCGCCATGCGGATAATCGGTGGAAAATACCAAGCGGCCGCTGCCGAACTGGTCGACTAAGTTGGTCGCGGTGATCTCGCCGGGTTCGATGGACACCACGCATTGGCGTTTGAAGTATTCACTCGGTTTCATTTTCAACGCCGGCGCCCAGACATCACCCTCAAGCTCCCAAGTTTCATCGAGCCGCCATAACAACCAAGGCAACCAGCTGCAATTGGCTTCCAAAAAGGCCACGCGGAGTTTTGGATGGCGCGCCAACACGCCACCAGCGCAGAAGCCGCCCAGCGCCATCATCTGCTCGAAGGGCTGGGCGTAGACCCGGCGCAACATGAGATTGGGTTCCAGGCGCCGTCCCACCTGCCTGGCGCCGGTGCCGGTGGATTCATGCAGGCCGACCGATAGATTGAGATCTTCCAAGGCGCTCCACAGCGGTTCGTAGTAGTCGTCCTGCCATTGGTGATCGACCAGTGGGACGGCGCGCAGAAACACGGCGCGAAAACCCAGCTCAGCGCAGCGGCGCGCTTCGCTCACCGCATCGTTCATATCGTAGGTCGAAATCATCGCGGCACCGATCAGCCTGGTCGGTTCTTGCTTGCAGAAATCGTACAGCCAATCGTTGTACGCGCGCGCCATCGCCGCCGCGAACGGCGCGTCGATGTCCTCGACGACCAGCGCACGTAGCCCACGGGTCGGATAGAGCACGGCGATATCGAGCCCCTCGACGTCCATGGCTTCGAGCTGCACCTGGGAAGTCCAACCGCGGGCGGCATCCTGGCCATAGACGCCTTGGTTCTTTTCGAAATTCTTACCGCTGGCGACTTCGCTTTCGCGCGGCGACTGGCGCGCCCAATCGCGGCCGTCGGGATAGACCATTCTGAGATCGCGGACGTTCTGACTGACCACGCCGCGCGGCGCGCGGTCGCGAAATTTCTTATCGATATAGCGCTCCCACAAATCGGGCGGCTCCATGATGTGCATGTCGCTGTCGATGATTTTGAAACCGTTCTTGGCCATGGCTCGTTCCTCCAGTGCAACGCGGTTGCGCGCGCACAATCAACTCACTATAAACAGAACAAAAATCACATTTCCTGGGGAGGATCAATCATGGCTGATCAGCCGAGACTCGCGGTGTTCGAAAAATTCATTCAATCGGCCCGGGCTTTTTGCGCGGCTAATACCGATACCGAAGCGCGCATGAAGAAAATCAAGACTCTTCTCGAAGCGTTGGTGGGGGACGGCAGCCTGCGCGAGCACTCAAAATCTTGGCCATGTACCGAGGGTCATAAAAACTTACTGCTCTACCAAGATCCCGATTACGGTTTCGTTATCAACGCGGTGGTGCGCACGCCGGGCCGCGAAGGCCGGGTGCATGACCACGCCCACGCCTGGACCGCCTACGGTGTGCTCGACGGCATGGAACGCTTGGAGCGCTACCGCCGGGTTGACGCCGGCAACCGGCCTGACTACGCACTGATTCAGCTCGACGGCATCAGCGCAGGTTATGCGGGTCAAGTCGATCTCGTGCAGCCTTATGCGATTCATTCGGAAAAAGGCGGTCCGGAGCGCTCGGTGGCGGTGATCGTCCGCTCGGAACGATTGGTCGGTAAAGTATTACAGGGCCGCTACGATGCAAAGAGCGATAAGTATCATGAAAGCGAAGGGCCAATGCAGGTGGAGTTTGCAGTGGTGTGAAAGCTGGCGGGTCAACGGCGAACTCGGTGGTTGGCGGTGCGGGACTTTCAAAGCATTTTATAAGCTGCTCATCGCTTCGGTCTGCAGGCTACGCTGGGCGTAATATTGTCGCTGCATGCGATAGAGTTCTTCGGCGCTATGTTCTTCATGATGAATGACATTATCCGGGCCGCGATAATCGAAGGTGACGGTGTTGAGAGTTTTGCTGAGACGGATCAGTTCGCCACCTTGGGCATACACCAGCCGGCCGATGATGCGCAGCCGCTCGCCCAAGCTGTAAATTTCCGGTAAGCCATCGCCAGCGGTGCGTTTTTTTGCCTGCTGCTGATCGGAGCGCCATAGGTCGGCTAGCGAATAGGTGCGCGTAAAGGGCACCGACTTGAGTTGCCAATCGACTAGGTCGGCGGCTGGATCATGGCGGATGAGCGCATGCCAAACCTTGCGCAAATATTTTTTCCCGGCGCCTTCCGCGTGAACCGGTTCCGGTAGGCCCCGACCGGTGATGACAAATAGTTTGTCTTTAACCTCGATTTCCAAGGTCAATGGCAAAAGATCGGCCAATTCTTGGCCGATCACCCGCAACGCGGCGGCGGGATCATGGCTCACGGCGTGGTTATCAATGCTCATCGACAACTCCCTTCACCAGCATGGCAATTTGCCGCTAGTTGCTTCAGCAGATCGCCAGTCTTTCCCTACCCTTGGTCAACGCATTCGACATGCCAGCTATGACGACCAACGGGTCGGCGGTAGTTCCCATAAATCGGACGCAAACAATGATAAGTTTGAGTATTCTCATTCCCGCCGTCAAGGAAAATCTTGTAAGTTGTTGTAGCAAAGTGAATCTGTCAGGGTCTAACGGCAACGTGAATATGTCAGGGTGGAAGGATGAGAACCCTGACGATGAGAGACGAGAAACGACTAGACATCATACAACGATCGTTACGTAATGAGCTGACGATGGTGGAAGCCGC
>CAMDBU010000147.1 GCA_945889495.1 Syntrophobacter sp. SbD2
TGGCAACTGTTCGAGCTTTTTGGGAGCCACGATGGGACGGTCCATGCTACAAAACGGTCTCCAAGGACCGAGGGGCGAACGGCCTGTCCCATCCTGTTTCGTGTTAAACAATGTGCATACAGACACTTCAATTTCATTATACAAGGGGCGTATGGCATACGCCCTGGGGCGCGGCGGAGCGGCAATCAGAATCTAGTCTCAATACCGGCAGGCAAATCGCAATGACGGTTCCGCCCTGGTTGCTAATGCGGGCGGAGACGGGAATCACGCGATCTGAGTTGTGATAAGTGCAGAGTGAACACTCGTGGAGGAAAGATGAACCGAAGAACCGCGATTTGGCGATTGGCAATTTGTTTTCTGGCTACTACTTCTCTGGCCCAGGCGCAGCAGCCGAAGAAAATCCCGCGGATAGGGTATCTGGCCATTACAGATTCCGCTATCGAGTCCACCCGAGCCGAGGCGATTCGGCTCGCTCTGCGCGAGCGCGGTTATATCGACGGACAGAACATTACCGTCGAGTACCGATATGCTGAGGGGAATCGCGCTCGGCTCCCTGAACTCGTGGCCGAGTTGGTGACTCTCAAGGTTGATATCATCCTGATAGCAGGAGGGGAGCGGGCGATCCAGGTAGCTAAGAATGCGACCAAGACGATACCCATCGTAATGGCGGGCCTTGGGGCCGATCCAGTCACGGCGGGACTGGTGGATAGCCTTGCCCGTCCCGGCGGCAACGTCACCGGCGTTACCAATCTTGGTAGAGATTTAGGCGGTAAGCGGCTGGAGCTGCTCAAAGAAGCTGCTCCCAAACTTGCCCGCGTCGCATTGCTCTACGCATCGGGGAATCCGAACTATAAACTCGAGCTGAATGAGGTTCTCCCAGAGGCGGCGCGTGCGCTCCGGTTGACTCTTCAGCCTTGGGAGGTAAGAGGTGCAGACGATTTCGATAGAATATTCGCTGCACTTAGCAAACAGCGCCCGGATGGAGTCTATGTGCTCGGCGGCGAGCTATTGCATGTTAACCAAAGGCGGATCATCGGTTTTTTGACAAAGAACCAGTTGCCTTCAGTGCACACCTACAAAGAAGCTGTTGAGAACGGCGGTCTCATGTCCTACAGCGCTGACCATACCGAGAGCTACCGGCGCATTGCATATTTCGTAGCTCGATCTTCAAGGGAGCGAATCCCGCCGATCTGCCGGTGGAGCAGCCAATGAAGTTCGATTTCGTCATCAACCTTCAGACCGCTAAGAAAATCAGCCTGACGATACCGCCCGACCTGCTAGCGCGGGCGACGAAAATCATTCGGTGAGATCGACGTGAGACACTGTGGCAACCGTTGCGTTACCCGCGACTGAAACGTTATCGTTTTCTTTTTACTAGAAGTATTTCCACGTAGCGCTTGAGTTTCGGAAGCCGTCTTTGTACAACGCGCCACACGATCTCAATCTCTACTCCGAAATATTCGTGGATGAGCACATTTCGTAGGGCAGTGATGCTACGCCACGGCACTTCGGGATGTTTATGGCGGAATTCGATGGATAGATTTCTTACCGCTTCCCCAATAATCTCCAAATTTCGAATGACCGCGTCTTGAACCAGGGTGTTTTGAAAAAATTCCTTCGCACCGCCGGAAGTATAAGACTGGATCTTCTCGATCGCGTCCAGGATATGTCTAAGATAAACAGACTCATCCTTCACAAAGGTGTTGCCTCTCGGAGAATCCGCCGGCGCAGATAAGGACTGATCCCGCCTTCTGTCAGCACATCGACTTTGCAGCCCAACAAATCTTCGAGGTCTAGCTTGAACTCGATGAGATCCAGGAGATCCCGATTCGGTCTCAAGGCAACGAGCAGATCGAGATCGCTGGACTTCGTTGCGATACCCGTAGCCCGCGACCCGAATACCCGCAGGCGAGTTACGCCGTGTTTGCGAGCGATATTACGAATCAGCTTGGAATTATCTTTAACCGACAGAGTCTTCATTAGTTCCTGTTCTCGATAGGTATTTGAATACTCGATTTGCGCTACAAAACTCTTTTTGTGCGCCGTTCCGTGCGGCCGCTCTGCCGCTCTCGGCTCTCGGTTAAGTCCGTTAAGCAAAATCTTACGCCGTGGCCGATGTGGAGGCAAGGGAAACCTTAGCTCCGCTTAAGCTCAGCTATTGGAATGGCACGGGACGTAGAGAACATGGGCGATTTGCCGTTCATGCTATCCTGAGCCCGTTCGGCTACGCTCAGGGTAAACTCCGTCGAAGGATCGCAGCACGAAGGACTGTTTCCCAATAACCACAATGAAGGATATGCCTCCGGAAATTGTCAGCTAAGTTGGCAGGGACGACCAAATCTTATATACGGATGACCAGGTTCCCTGGTCACTTTCGCTGTCGAAGAGGGTAGGGATGCAGGTCGAAAGTGGCGCATGACGAGCGGCGAGATGGTGCTCGCTTTGGCGCGGCGCGCCGCAACCGAAATTCGGAAGATCTCGCGCAAAGGCGCTAAGCTCGTAAAGGTCGGAGAATTAGGATGAAAAACATTCGTAACAAGTTTTATCTTTCCCCTCCGAACTTGGCGTCTTTACGCCCCTTCGACGTCGCTCAGGACATGCTTGGCGGGAGATATATCCGAATCCGAGAGTCTTTGAATTCCGCTGTGGAGGGAAAATGAATAGAAGAACCGCCATCCGGCTACTGACAACTTTTTTTCTGACTGCTGCCTCTCTTGCCCAGGCGCAGCAGCCGAAGAAAGTCCCGCTGATCGGGTATCTATCGCCGGGCGATGCAGCTAGTGAGTCCACCTTTTTCGAGGCAATTCGGTTGGCTCTGCGCGAGCGTGGCTACATAGAAGGACAGAACATCGCCAGCGAGTACCGATATGCGGAGAGGAAGCCCGATCGGGCTCCGGGGCTTCTGGCCGAGCTGGTAGGTCTCAAGGTCGATGTCATCGTGGTAGCAGCAGGGAGCGGTTATATCCGGGCGGCCAAGAATGCGACCAAGACAATTCCCATCGTTATGACGGGCGGTGGGATCGATCCTGTCGAGGCAGGCCTAATTGAAAGCCTTGCCCATCCCGGCGCCAACGTCACCGGCATTACAAACCTTGGCAGCGAACTAGGCGGGAAGCGGCTAGAGCTGCTCAAAGAAGCCGTACCCAAACTTGCCCGTGTGGCGGTTCTCTACGATCCGACCACTTCGGGTCCTTCACGCGAGGTGAAAGAGCATCTCCCTGTCGCAGTGCGCGCGCTGCGATTAACTGTTCGGTATTGGGAGGTACGAGCTGCGGACGATTTCGAGCGGGTATTCGCTGCGCTAAACAAGCAGCGCCCGGATGGACTCTATGTGGTCGGCGGCGGCCCAGTAATGGTTACTAACCAAAAACGGATTTTGGGCCTTGCGTTAAAAAGCCGGTTACCGTCGGTGTATAGCTACAGAGATGCTGTAGATGCCGGCGGACTCATGTCCTACGGCGCGGACTTCGCGGAGAGCCACCGGCGCGTCGCATATTACGTAGACAGAATCCTGAAGGGCACCAAGCCCGCCGACCTGCCGGTGGAGCAACCGATGAAGTTCGACTTTATCATCAATCTTCAGACTGCTAAGAAAATCGGCCTGACGATACCGCCCGAGCTGTTAGCGCGGGCGACGAAAATTATTCGGTGAGGTGTCCTTTTCGGAGATCTCTAGCGAAAGTCATAATTAGGTTTTAGTGTTATGTTCTGCTGAAACTTTGCCTAGCTCGTAACTCTAACCACGGCTCGGTTGCTGTGATCGCTATGGAGGTATCGATGCGCATGTTGCCGCGACTGATTCTCTTCACCATCTTTCAATTGTTCTACCTAAGCGCTCCAATGGCTGGTGCTGCGGCTGAACCCCACAAATTCGTCATGGGCTACTCCACGGTCGGCGCCATGGCGGCGGGGATGTGGATGGCGAAGGAGATCGGCGCCTATGAAAAATATGGCATCGATGCCGAGCTGATCTACATTTCTTCCGGGCCGACCGTCGTGCAGGCTTTGATGGGCGGCGATGTCGTCGGCGGACTGGCGGCGACCAACTCGGTCATCGCCGCGGTGCTGCGCGGCGCGCCGATGGTGTCGGTGCTCAGCACCTGCAATCGTCCCTATCATCGGCTCTGGGTGCAGCCGGAGATCAAGAGCTTCGACGATCTCAAGGGCAAAGTCCTGGGTGTCACCCGTTTCGGGTCGGTGACCGACAATCTCACCCGCATGATCCTGAAAAAATACGGCTTGGAGAACGCCGTCAATGTGCGCCAGATGGGCGGCACCATTGAGGTCAGCTCGGCGTTTCAAAATAAACAGATCGCCGGCGCGGTGACTTCGAGCTTGCGTGTCGATGAGAAAGCTCAGCCGCGATTGCTAGCCAAGCTGGAGGACATGGGCTTCCAATATTCCATGGACGTGATCGCCCATGCGCGCGACGATTTGAAGAAATATCCCCAGGTCGTCGAGGGGATGGTGCGCGCTTACACCGAAGGGGTGGCGGCGATGCATTTTCAAAAAGAGCGGGCGAACAAGGCGATCGCCAAGTATGCGCGCTTGAAAGACCAGAAAAAGATCGACGAGATTTACCAGGACTCGATCGTTTACTTGGAAAAAACCCCGCGGGTCGAACCGGAATCGCTCAACTCGATCCTCGACTTCATGGGCAAAAAAGGCGTGCCGTTGGAAACCTTCGCGGATAACTCGATCGTCGATAAAATGGTCCGCGAGGGGTTTATCGACAAGCTTTACAGAAAACCTTAGCTTCGGCTTGAAGGGGGGTATAGTGAAGAAGTTCATTCTATGCTTGTGCGTTTCGCTGTTTGGCGTGTCTTCCCTGTGGTCGGCGACGCCGCAGTTGCCCCGGGTGCGCATTGCCTACTCTTCGCTTAGCTCTATTTTTGCCGGGCTTTGGGTTGCCAAGGATACCGGCGCCTTTGAAAAGTATGGTGTACGCGGCGAACTGCTCTACATCGGCGCCGGCAGTGTCGCGGTGCAGGCGATGATGGGCGGCGAAGTTGAAGTGGTCGCCGGCGCCGGCAATGCGGTGATCGCGGCGACGCTGCAAGGTGCGCCGTTGGTCTCCGTCGGTTCGGTGGTGAACGTGCCGGCGATGACCTTGTGGGTTCAGCCCGATATCCGCCGGCCCGAACAGCTGGCCGGCAAGACGCTTGGCATTTCCCGCCATGGCTCGACGACTCACTATTTGACGCTCGTAGCCTTGGAGAAACTTGGCTTGAAGGACAAGGTCAAACTGCAAGCTTTGGGTGGCGCACCGGAAACCGACGCGTCGTTTCGCGCCGGTTTAATCGCTGGGGCGGTGCGTTCGGTCAAGCCCGATCCCAAAGCTTATGGACTGGCGGACTTGGCTGAGTTGAAGATCCCATTCCCCATGGATTTCTTCGCGGTCAACCGCGACTACTACAAGCATTCATCGCGAGTGGTGGAGGGAATGCTCAAGGCTTACATTGATGGTGTCGCAACCATCAAACGCCGCAAGGATGTCGCGGTGGAAATCATCCGAAAGTATCTGCGCAAGACCGACGTGGAGGAATCCTACGACTATGCGGCGCGCTATCTCGAACGGGTGCCGCGGGTGGAGCCGGCGACGATCCAAACCGTGTTGGCATGGGAAGGCAAATCGGATATAGCTCCGAGCAGATTCTACGACAACACGATCATCGATCGCCTCGTTCAAGAGGGATTTATCGACAGTCTATACAGATAAAGGAGAACCAGGATGCAGGTTGCGGAATGGCGTAAAACGATCGGTGAGATGGTGCGCGATCATATGCGCTCACCGGAGTTGGAGCATTACTTTTCTGTCAAAATGACCAAGCCGCGGGCGCAGCTGATGATCACCCAGCTGGGGCTCTACATTCGCCACCGGCGCGATTGCTGGGCTCATGTGTCGGCCAACTGCCCGGTGATGGGCGTCAAGCAGGCGATCTTGCAGCATGAGTATGGCGAGGTGATCAAAGATGATTTTTCCGATTTTGGCCATTTGTATCTGATCATCAAGCAGGCCGAAAAGCTTGGCTTGACAGGGCAGCAGGTTGTCGAAACTAAACCGCTCGCAACGACCACCGCGACGCTCTATGCCTGGGCCTGGCTGACCCATGCCAAGAGTTGGATCGAAGGGGTGTCAGAATTGACCGTCACCGAATGGACCAACGACGACCGCTTGCTCGGAGACATCGGCGGCGGCCATTCGACGCGCATGGGCAAGCGCTGGACCGAAGACATGGGCATCCCGTGGCGCGACATGCCCAACTTCGTTGTCCACGCCCAGGCGGATGAAGAGCATAGCGATATGTTCTTGCCGTTTCTGGAAAAGTACGCCACCGGCGAGAAAGAGCAGCTGGCGCTCAATGCGGTGCAAGAATCGTTGGATTTGTTCGCGCTTTATCGCGGTGGGGTGGCGGAGGCGATGGAGAAGATTAATGGATAATGGAGAATTGATAATTATCGGATCACGGATGCGCGGACTTTTCTCACGCTTCGATGGGCGGCGGTTTATCTGACTGTCATGTTCCTTTCCCCGTCTCGGGGAAGGCTAAGAGTTCGAGGCGTGCTAAGTGCTAAATTCACTATTGAAATAGCTTGAGACAATCCTAGGAGGACTTTATGGAAAAACCACGGATTCGACATATCGCGATCAATGTCCAGAAGCTCGATGAGACCGCTGAGTATTACAAGCGGGTTTTCGGCATGGAGGAGAAACATCGGCGGCCGGGGGGGACGATTTATTTGTCCGATGGCCATATGGATTTGGCGCTGATTCATAGCGACAAGTATCCCTGGGGCATTCACCATTTCGGCTTCGTGGTGGACAGTGTCGAAGAGATCGAGCAGATCGCCAACACCAAGGCCGAGGAAAATACCTACGGCGCGATTGCCGAGAGTTGGATCAAGGATGTTGAAGGCAACCGGGTCGATATCTCGAAGCATGGCTGGCCGGTCTAACGAGGGCGTGCGGAGTCCAGGATCTAGCGTCTAGGATTTTCTATGAGATGGTTCTTTTGCGCTGCGCTCGCCGCCGTTGTCGTGCTGGTTCAGAGCGCGGCCCAGGCGGGGCAGGCGCTAGAAAATATCAAGATCGGCACCAGCGCGCTCAGTCCGACCATGGCCGGTCTGTGGATGGCTAAGGAGAGCGGGGCGTTCGAGCGGCGCGGCATCAATGTCGAGCTGGTTTACATCAGCTCGGGCGCGGTGGTGATCCAGGCGCTGGTGGGCGGCAGCTTGCACGCGGCGTTGGGGGCGAGCAACGCGGTGGTGGCGGCGATCCTCAAGGGCGCGCCGATCGTCGCCGTCGGCAGCAACACCAACCGGCCCGGCATGCAGCTCTGGGTGCATCCCGATATTCAGCGGCCCGAGCAGCTGGCCGGTAAAACCCTCGGCATCACGCGCTTCGGCTCGACCAGCGAGTTCGTCACGCGCTTGGTGTTGCGTAAGTTGGGTCTCGAAGGCAAAACCGAGCTGCGCCAATTCGGCGGCGTGATCGAGGCCGATATCGGCTACCGCAACGGCCAGTCGGTGGGGCGGTTGTCATCGCAGTCGCCGGGACCCGATGCGCGCAAGCTAATCGACGCCGCCGAGTTGGGCATTCCGTTTTCGATGAATTTGTTGGCCGTGAGTAACGACTATCAGCGCAAGGCACCGCGAGTCGTCGAAGGCATCATGGCCGGATACATTGAAGGGATCGCGATCCTCAAACAGCGCAAGCAGCAGGCCTACAGCGTCTTAGCGAAGTATATGGGCCAGCGCGGCGGCTCGGCGGACGTGCATTATGAGTTTGTCATGAAATATTTGGAAGCCGTGCCGCGCATCGAGCCGGCGGCCATCGAAACGATATTGGAAATGGTCGGCAGCAAAGAAGCCACCAAGGCCAAGCTCTACGACAACGGCGTCGTCGACCGCTTGGTGCAAGATGGTTTGATCGACCGGCTGTACAAAGGAGCGAAGCCGTGACCGAAAAACAATGGCGCGAATGTCTCGGCGAGCTGGTGCGCGATTACATGCGCTCGCCGGAGATGGATTTTTATTTTTCCATCAAGATGACCAAGCCGCGAGCGGCGGTGATGGTTAAGCAGCAGGGCCTGTTCGTGCGCCACCGGCGCGAGTGCTGGGCCCATGTGTCGGCCAACTGCCCGGTGATGGGCGTCAAGCAGCGCATCTTGGAGCATGAGTACGAAGAGATCATTCGCGACGACTTCTCCGACTACGGCCATTTGCACTTGATCATTCGCCAGGGAAAGTCGGTCGGACTTGAGCCCGAAGAGATTCTCAACGCCGAACCGACGCCAGAGACCCGCGCCGCGCTTTACGCCTGGTCATGGATGACCGCTCGGATGCCCTGGACCGAATCGCTCACCGGCATGACCATCACCGAGTGGTGTAACGACGACCGTCTGCTCGGCGACCTCGGCGGCGGCCAGTCGACGCGCATGGCGAAAAAGTGGATGGAGGATATGGGCTTTACCTGGAAAGAGATTCCCAACATGCAGGCCCATAGCCAGGCCGATGAGAAACATAGCGACATGTTCCTACCGTTTCTCGCCGAACATGCCACCGGCGACAAAGAGGGGCCGGCGATCCAGGCGGCAAAGGATTCGCTGGCGTTCAACGCCATGTATCGCAAGGGGATCGCGCGGGCGCAGGAGAAGATTGGGTTGGAGTGATGGAGTGATGGGGAGATCTCTCACTTTGTTCGAGATGACAGTATTCAATTGCCTGTCATTTCGACCGTAGGGAGAAATCTCGCCGCAAATCGTGTCTGGGAATTTAAAATAATCAGGATCAGTGACTGAGGGAGGTCTTATGAGTCTGTGGCCGAAAGTTCGTGAAGAGTTGAATAGCATTGTTAATAAACATTTCGAGACACCGGAATATATCCAGCTGTTTTCCGTCAAGCTGACGCCGGCGCGGCAGAAGATCTGGGACCAGCACTATCCGCACTATATCAAGAGCCGGCGCGACTGTTGGGGCGCGGCGGCGGTGAAGGCGCCCTTGGACGTCAAGCGGGCGATCTGGGAGCATGAAAAGGACGAGTTGATCTTCGACAAACGCATGGGCTCGGCGCATTTGACCGACCAGCAGATGGCGGAGGCTGCCGCCGAGGCGAGTTTGTTGCCCGGCGTACGCGCGGCGCTGATGGCGTGGATGTATCTGGCGACCACCCGGCCGTGGATCGAGTCGTTGACGGTGAATCACATCACCGAGCGCAAAAACAATCCTGCGATCGTCAAAGGCGGCGGCTTCACGGCGCGCTTCGCCTATAAGAAAGTTGCCGATCAGGGCGGCACCATCGAAGGCTTGGACATCAACACCAAAGTCCACATGGTCGCCGACGAAGATCATTCCGACATGTTCGAGCCGATCTACGACCGCCATATCACCGACGAACGCACGGCCCAGGCGGTGATCCGTTCGGCGCTGGACAGCCTGGCCATCGACCGCGCCTATCGCAGCGCGCTGGCGACGGCGATGGCGCGCATTGAAGAGTCGGCGGCGGCGTGACGCGCGAAGCGCGCGGTTGCGGGTTTGGAGTTTCGGGTTGTGAATTACGGATTCTCAGCGTAGCCATTCAACTCACCGCCGGTGACGTATGAATCCGACTTCTTCCCCCTGGACAGACTGTGTCGCAATTCCGTTCATGGTTCGAGAACCTCACCACGAACCAAATTACTGTTCTGTGAATTTAAGCACTTCCCCGTTCGTCCTGAGGCCCTCGAAGGGCGAACATCCGATTGCGACACAGTCTGCGAAGGGGGAAGATTGAGATGGGTGTGCGGAAGAAATTTTAAGATCACCCCTTCCTCATTCCTTCTCCGTCGACAGACTGTGTCGCAATGCGAAAAAGCCCCAAGCCTGTCATCTCGAGCGTAGCGAGAGATCTCGTCTTTTCTGCCACTTGCGCAGACGAGATTTCTCGGCTTCGCCTCGAAATGACAGTTGCGACACAGTCGGCGAGGGGAAGGAGGTAAGACCGCTCCGATGTAGCTCTGAATTTGAAACATCTTGGTTAATCCCATGGCACAACAATTTTCAGTTATCGCTAAGAACGGCATGGTCGCGTCGAGTCAGCCGCTGGCGACGCTGGCCGGCGTTGAAATGCTCCTGAACGGTGGCAACGCCATCGATGCGGCGATCGCTACCGCGGCGGTGCTTGGCGTCGTCGAGCCGTCGTCCATCGGCATCGGCAGCGATGCCTTTTGTCTTTTCTATTCCGCTAAGGACAAGGCGATTAAAGCGCTGGACGCCAGCGGGCGCTCGCCTTATGCCGCGAGTTTGGAGTTTTGCCGTAGGAGCGGCTTCAAGGAAATGCCCCAGCGTGGCATTCACTCGGTGACGGTGCCCGGCGCGGTGCAGGGCTGGGCGACGCTGCTGCAATCTCACGGTTCGAAGACGCTGTCGGAAGTTCTACAAGCGGCGATTCGCCACGCCGAGGAAGGTTTTCCTGTCGCCGAGTTGACCGCCGAGCAGTGGAAAGAATCCGAGGCGCGGCTCAAGGCCGACGAGGGCGGCGCGAATTATCTGATCGGCGGTCGGGCGCCCAGGGCCGGCGAGATTTTTCGTAATCCGCGCATGGCGGCGACGTTAAAAATAATCGCCGCGGAGGGCGCGGATTATTATTACTATGGCGAGATCGCCGCCAAGCTGGTGCGCTGCTCGGAGAAGCTTGGCGGGCTGTTTACGCTCAAAGACTTCGCCGATCAGCGCTCCGATTGGGTGGAGCCTATCAGCGCCAACTATCGGGGCTACGATATCTTCGAGATGCCACCGACCACCCAGGGATTCGTCGTCCTGGAGATGCTCAAGATCCTCGAAGGTTTCGACTTGAAAGCGATGGGAGCGAATTCCGCCGACGCGCTGCATGCGATGATCGAGGCGAAGAAGTTGGCGTTTGCCGACCGCGATCGCGAGCTTGCCGATCGCGACTTTATGAAGGTCGATGTGCGTGATCTGTTTTCGGTGAGACGGGCGGAGCGACTACGCGGGTTGATTCGCCTGAACCAGGCGTCCGGTGAATATCCCAACGTTCCCGGCGGCACCGACACGGAATATGTCGCGGCGGCGGATCGCGATGGCAATCTGGTGTCGTTCATTCAGAGCAACTTCATGGGCTTCGGTTCCGGTGTCGTCGAGCCTGACACCGGGATTATTTTGCAGAACCGCGGCCATCTGTTTTCCCTCGACGCAAATCATCCCAACTGCATCGCGCCGCACAAGCGCTGCGCGCATACGCTGGCGCCGGGCATGATTTTCAAGGACGGCAAGCCCTACGCCGCGCTGGGTTTGAAGGGCGGCCATGTGCAGCCGCAGGTGCAAGCGCAAATGATTGCCAACCTGATCGATCACGGCATGACGCCGCAGCAGGCGATCTCCGCGGCGCGCTTCAATCACATCGATGGATTGAAAGTCGGCTTGGAGCCGGAGATTTCGCGTCAAGTGAAAGATGAATTAGCTAGACGCGGTCACGAAGTGGTCGGCGGCAATCCGGAAAGCTTCGGCGGCGCCCATATGATCCTCATCCACCCTGAGTCCGGCGCCTTGGTCGGCGGCTCCGATCCACGCAAAGGCGGCTGCGCGCTAGGATTTTGATTTAACCACATAGAGCACAAAGATCACAAAGTGGAAGAACGTAGGATGGGTCGAGTTCCGACGAAACCCATCGTCTTCGGTTTGGCGCTCACGCTACGCTGGCTGAGTCGGATTTCGGAATATCTCCCGCAAGGGCGCGAAGGTGCAAAGTTCGGAAAGAAGGTAGGATGGGTAGAGTTCCGACGAAACCTATCGCATTCGGCTTGGCGCTCGCAATTCACCGTGAAGATTCGGACATCGGAATATCTCTCGCAAAGGCGCAAAGACGCCAAGGGTTTAAGAAATTAAATTCCGAACTTTGCGTCTTTGCGCCTTTGCGGGAGTAATCTCCGAATCCCCATCTGGCAATCTCCGCCAAAATCAAATATCACCGGTGACAGGAATTCACTCAAGGAGTTTTTCTCATGGGTTACTACAAAGATTTGCGCGAGCATATCGCGGCGTTGGACAAGGCGGGGCTGCTGATCAAGATCGACGAGCAGATCAACAAGGACACCGAGCTCATGCCGTTGGTGCGCTGGCAGTTTCGTGGCTTGCCGGAAGAAGAGCGGCGCGCGTTCATGTTTACCAACGTCATCGATGCCAAGGGGCGCAAGTACGATATTCCAGTCGTCGTCGGCACGTTGGCGGCGACGCGGCTGATTTACGGCTTCGGTTTGCAATGCGCGCCGGAGGAGATCGTCGACCGTTGGAATCACGCGCAGTCCAATCCGATCCCGCCGATCGTGGTCGACAAGGCGCCGGTGCATGAAGAGATTCATATCGGCGATTCGCTGATGGAGCATGGCGCGCTGGGCGAGTTTCCCGTTCCTATTTCCACGCCGGGTTACGACTGCGGGCCGTTCACTACGGCGTCGCATTGGTTCACCAAAGATCCCGAGACCGGTCTGATCAACGTCGGCAACTACCGTGGCCATATCAAAAGCCCGACGCGCACCGGGGTGTTTCTGAGTTCGAGCAATCACGGCGGCTACCACTGGCGCAAGTGCAAAGAGCGCGGCATTCCGCTGCAAGCCGCGCTGGTGATTGGCGCGCCGCCCTGCGTCGCCTACACCGCGCCGTCGCGGATTCCCTTCAGCGTCAGTGAGCTTGACGTCGCCGGCGGCTTGGCCGGCGCGGCCATCGAAGTGGTCAAATGCAAAACCAACGACGTGCTGGTGCCGGCCAACGCCGAGATCGTCATCGAGGGCGAAATCTCGACGGAGTTTTTGGAACCCGAAGCGCCCTTCGGCGAGTCCACTGGATATATTGCCGAGAAACTTTTGAATCCCTACTTCGAAGTGAAATGCATCACGCACCGGAAAAATCCGATTCTCGCCACCATCATCAGCCAGATGCCGCCGAGCGAGTCGAGCGTCATGCGCCAGGTCGCCGCCGAGGGCAACTATCTGCGCTTCCTGCGCGACCAGTGCAACATCCCCGGCATCATCGAAGTGGCGTTTCACAGCATCGCGGTGCGGCAGATCTGCGTGATCAAGATGAAAAAGATCAACCAGGCCCATGTCTGGCAGGCGCTGCATAGCATGGTCGGCTACAATCCGGCGACCGGGAAAATGGTCATCGCCGTCGACGAGGATATCAACCCGCGCAATCTCGATTCGCTGTTTTGGGCCATGGCGTTCCGCATGCAGCCGCACCGCGACGTGCTCATCATTCGCAACCGCACGCCGCAGATGGACCCGTCGGTGTTTCCTCCGGGGCATGAGCAAGGATTATCCGTCGACGAAATCGCCGGCTCCTCGGCGATGCTGATGGACGCGACACGCAAGTGGGCCTATCCGCCGGTGTCGTTGCCGAAGAAAGAGTACATGGAGCGCGCCAAGGTGTTGTGGGAGCGCTTGGAGTTGCCGAAGTTGAAACCGCAGGATCCCTGGCATGGCTACGATCTCGGCCTGTGGTCTGACGAGGACGAAGCCGACGCTCAGGCGGCGGTGAAGGGCGATCACTATGAGACCGGCGAGAAGCGCGCCAAGCAGCGGGTGCGGGTGAATAAGCTGTAGCGGCTTCGCTCTGCGACGATCATTTGGGCTTTACCCGAGCTAAAATCCGTCATGCCGGCGCAGGCCGACATCCATCTTCGTCTCTGGTTCAGTCAAAGAAAACCTGGATTCCCGCCTGCGCGGGAATGACGGAATGGGAATCGCGGGGCTACGTGTCGGTCTGTTACGCCGTCAAACCGTACAGCTTCGCCGCGTTGCTCCGGCCGAGTTTGCGCTTGATCGCTGGTGCGATGCCTTCGCAGTTGCGGTCGACGGCGTCTTTCGAATAGGGCCAGGTGGTCACGCCGTGCGGGTAGTCGCTGGCCCAGAGGAAATTGTCCTCGCCGTAGACCGGCGTCGTTAGCACGCCGGCGCGGTCGTCTTGGAAAGTGAAAAAGACGTTCTCTTTGAAGTACTCGCTGGGCGGTTTCCGGTTCAGATTCTTGTCGGCGTCGAAAGTACTCTCGCGGCCGAACCAGTAGTCGACCTGCTGGACCAAATTCGCCACCCAGCCGACATCGAACTCGGCGCACACGCATCTGAGTTTGGGATGGCGATCGAAGATGCCGGAGATAATCATGTTGCCAAGGAACTGCTGCGCCGGCACTTGTTTCCTGGCGAAGCCGATCGGCAGGGTGATCGGATCTTCCTCGCGCGGCCCCTCGTAGTGGGTGCGGGCGACGCCCTGGGTGACGCTGGTGTGGACATTGACGACCAGGCCGGTTTCTTCGAGGGCCTGCCACATGGGTTCGTACTTGGGGTCGTAATAGCCGCTGTCCTTGATCCGGGTCGGAATCTGCACGCCGCGAAAACCCAACTTGGCGTAGTGATAGATATCCGCCACGGTGTGTTCCATGTCGAGGATTGGAATCAGCGCCAGGCCCAGTAGCCGCTTGGGATTGTAGCTGCAAAACTCGTGCAGCCATTCGTTGTAGGAGTGAAATACCGCGCGCTGGAAGGGCTCGTCGACGATGCTGTAGAGCTGGCGCACGGCACTTGAGAAAAGTACCTCGGCGTCGACGCCGTCGGTGTCTTGATCTTGCAACCGCGCGCTCGGCTCCCAACCGCCTTGGTAATCCTCATAGCGAAAGGTTTCGTTGAAGCGGATGGTGGCGAAATGCTTTTCCATGTCGACTTCGCTGATGCCGTGATTTTTGCCGACCGCCAAGCCTTTTGAATAGTGCGACAAGCCCACCGGCGGTAGGCCGTCGATGATAAGCCAAACGCCCTTCGGCTTGCCCGCCGGGTCGCGCACCACTTTGGGCGCGCGCTCGCCGTATTCCTTCTGCACCCGCTCCCAAGCGGCGGGCGGTTCGTTGACATGGCTATCGGCGGAGATCAATTTAAAATCTGGCATGGCGCGCTCCTGATTATATTCTAAGTGTTCGAATGGTTCGGTTTCCCACGAAGGTCCCACACGGCGCAGCCGGAACTGAATCTCGGAATATCTCTCGCAAAGGCGCTAAGGCCGCAAAGGTCGGAGAATGAGGTTGAAATGTATCAGTGCCAATTTGAACCTTTCTTTTCCGAACTTGGCGTCTTTGCGCCTTGGCGAGAGACATCTCCGAATCCGAGAGGATTTGCGTCGTACATTCGCGTGGGCCACGCCAATCACCACCGATAGTAGTACGACGGATTCGTAGCAACTGTCTTGCAAGTCAAGCTTTCTGAAGAAAAGTATCAGACCAACAAGTTTTATGTTTGATCATAGAATTGAGAATCGTGAGCAGCTTGCGCATGCAAGCGATGAGAGCGACTTTGAACAGTTTACCCTTCGCTTT
>CAMDBU010000148.1 GCA_945889495.1 Syntrophobacter sp. SbD2
CTGAAAGCGAAGGGTAAACTGTTCAAAGTCGCTCTCATCGCTTGCATGCGCAAGCTGCTCACGATTCTCAATTCTATGATCAAACATAAAACTTGTTGGTCTGATACTTTTCTTCAGAAAGCTTGACTTGCAAGACAGTTGCTACACAAATCCGATTCCGTTTTGTGTCTTTTGCGTTCTCTGCGGCCAACTGTTCCGTTGTCTTAATTCTCTTTGGCAAACGACAACTCCCAGCGGTTGCCGTCGGGGTCGAAGACGTTGATCGAGTAGTTGTCGGTGCCGCGGTGGGGGCGGATTTTTTCCACCATGGCGCCGGACTCTTGCAGCATTTTGAGCGCCTGGTCTTTTTCCTGCCAAGGAATATTCAGCGTGTGGTGCGGGTCGGCGGCGCGCGGGCCTTTGCTGGCGTCGAAGATATGTACTTCGAAGTTGCCGAGCTTGACGTCGACTTCCTTCACCTGGCCGGCCTTGAGTTGCTCTTCGGTCGGCTCGACGGTTTTAGTCACCTTGCCGCCGAGGGTTTTGGTGTAGAACTCCACCGCCCTGTCGATGTTCTTGGCGCTCATGGCGAAAGTGCGGATGCTTTTGATTTCGAACATGGTATTCTCCCTCGAAAGATTTGCCGTGCTTCGAAGTTACGGCGGGGTGGCAGAGCTTGTCAAGCTAACCGGAATTGGAAGGCGAATTATGATCATGCGATGGATCGGCGCGATGGGGCTCTGCGTCTTGTTCACTCTTGGCAGTTCGACTGCAGGCCACGGCAAGGATATCAATCTCGGCTGGTCCGGCATCGGCAGCTGGACGACCTTGCCCTACGTGGTCGCTAACGAGCGCGGCTACTTCAATCGCGAGGGGTTAAACGTCCGGCTGATCACCTTTCGCGGCACCAATCTGATGCTCACCGCGTTGCTCGCCAACGAGCTCGACTACGCGACCATTCTGCCGTTTCTCACCGGCGCCTCGGCGCGCGGCTTGCCGGTGAAAATTCTCGCCGCGGTGACTAAGAGCAGCTCCTACGTTATTTTATCGCGACCGGAAATCGATAGCGTCAAAGGTCTGCGCGGCAAGAAAGTCGGTATCAATTCCTTCGGCAGCTCGGCCGACTACGCCGCCTATGCCAGGCTCAGCCGCAGCGGTCTCGATCCCAACAAGGATGTGACGATCCTGCCCATCGGCGGCGGCACGCCGGAGCGTTTCGCGGCGCTGGTGAGCGGCACCGTGGATGCGACGGTGGTGACTAGCCCGGCCGAGTACCAGGCCGAGAAGCATGGGCTGCGCGTGTTGATGTCGGCCAGCGAGTTGGGCGAACTGGTGCGCATCCCGATCACCGGCGTTGGCGCGACGTTTAGAAAAATCGAACGCGACCCCGATGAAATCGTCCGGCTGCTGCGCGCGCTGCGCTTGTCGACGCAATACATGCTGCAAAATCCCGAATTCAGCGTCGGTCTGTTTCAGCGCGTCATGCGCATGGACGCGCTGCTGGCGGATAAATTGTTCAAGCTCTACCGCGATCAGTACAATCCCGAGTTGAGTCTGCCTGATAATATTGTCGAGGATCTGCTGGCGGTGGGAACCTTTCGGTTAAAGGAACGGCCCAAGACCGCCGCGACCGTGCAAAGCGTGCGCGATTGGAGTTTTGCCGAGAAGGCGAGACGATAGCCGGTGCGGCACTTGCTCACTGTTAATGTCCGTCATGCCGGCGCCGGCCGGCATCCATCTTCGAGTCACCGACTAAAACTCTGGATTCCGGCCTACGCCGGAATGACGGAAGGAAGAGGCGTCTTCTAGTCGACGAATTGGGAGCGTATCAGATAGAAGTAAATGGGCTCTACGTTTCACGACAGCAGCGGCAATCCCAGAATCCGCGCCGGATTGTCGCGGCTCACCGTCTTGACCTCGCTCTCGCTCAGGCCGAAGGCGCGCATGTAGGCGCACATCTGGCGCATGCCTTCCACTGAGTTGGGAAACAACGGCTCGCCGCAGTCGCTCGACAGCGTCACATGCTCGACGCCGATGCTGCGGATCGCTTTGTACATGTCGAAGGGGTCGACGCCCAACAGCGGCGAGATCTCGTCGTAGGTAAAATTCAAATACACGCCGCCTTTGCCGAGCTCGGTCATCTGCGCGATGCTGAGATTCACGAACGGGCTAAAGGGATGGTCGATAACCGCCTTGGTGTGGCCGAGTTTGCTGCATTCTTCCGCCAGCGCGTAAATCTCCGGGTGGGTGGCGTGGCCGAAGAACAGCGGCACTTCACGTTCCTTCAAGAGGGCGACGATGTCCTTGATCGCTGGCTTCAGTTTGCCATGGTCGTCCAGCGCGTAGTGCCCAACCTTGAGCGCTTCCTCCCAGCTCAGCGCCGGCGTCAGTTCGCCGCGGCCCGCTGACGGGTCCCACCAAGATTTTCTCCCGCCGATCTTGCTCAACGTGTTGGCGTGCATCGCCACCGGCATCCAGATGGCACCGATGCCACCGTCGAGGAGCTCGCGCACTTTCGCCGCCGTCGGCGGCGCCGACCGTCCAGCGACGTTGGCGCCGGCCCAGCATAAAATCGGTTCGACTTTTTCCTCGTCGCCCCACTGCTTCAAGGCGTCGCGCACTTGGCGCACCGACTCGGCGCGATTTTTCCCGGCGATGGATTTATAGAGCAGGCCGCGCATGCCGTTCTGCGACGCGAGTTTCGCCACTGACAGCGCGTCCTGGTGCGCGGCGTCGCAGTGGCAGTGAATGTCGATGGCGCCTTTGACGCCGCTGATCGCCGGCGGATACTCGACGCCGCCTTGGTACGCGCGGCGGATTTCATAGGATTTAAGAAACCTGGCTTGGGTGGTGGCGTTTTCGCTCATGGGGAGGCTCGCTTTCACTGTGAATTGTCGCGCTGGTGAGGCGTAACATTGGTATCTTGACGTGTCAAATCGGCCGGCGGGTTTAAAACCCGCGCCGACGTCGATGCCGCGTTGGCGGCATCGATTGTTGCTGTCGCTACTCCATCAGCGTCTTCACGCGCGCTAAGGTTTCCGGGGACTGCGGGCCGGTGACTTGTTTGGCTAGGGCTTGGAGTTCTTCGCCGGCGGTCGGCGTGATGTCGAGATTTTTGCGTTTGGCTTCGACCAACAGGTCCGGGTCGTTTAAGGTCTTCAAGAACGCTTCGCGGAGCGTTTTGACTCTGGCCGACGGCACGCCTGGGGGGGCGACGAAGGGCCGGCCGAAATCGTTGGCGGCGAAGATCAAGGGCAGCAAGCGCCGCTCGGACTCGGCGGTTTTGAATTCGTTCATCAATTCGTAAATCGTCGGCGCGTCGGCGATGCGCGGGTCGCGCGTCTGGCCGGTTTGCATCAAGATGCGCGCGAAACCGGTCTTGCGCCAGGTGTGGTAGGGCTCCCGGCTGTGATAGGCCTGGATGGTAAATGCGCGGCAATGCAGCTCGCCCCGTTCCACCGCTAGATCGATTTCCGCGCCGCCTTTGTAGCCGGAGACGATGGTGAATTTGGTGCCGAGGAGTTCTTCGAATAGTTTCGGCAGGTAGGTGCCGGAGGTGCCAGGGCCGGTGGAGCCGCATTTGGGCGGCTCCTTGGCCTTGCGCACATCGGCCATGGATTTGTAAGGCAGATCGGCGCGCATGTAAATCAGACTTTCAGATTTATCCGAGCTGCCCAGCCAATTAAATTTCGCCCAGTCGTACTTGGCCTCGGGCTGTTTCATCAGTTGGTTGAAATACATGGAGGGTTGGAACGAGCCCAGCATGGAGCCGTCCCGTTTGGCCAGGCTGTAAACATAATTGGTGCCGATGAGCGAACCGGCGCCGGCCATGTTCTGGACGATAAAGCTGGGGTTGCCGGGAATATGGCGGCCCATGAACTGGGCCACCAGCCGGGCGTAGATATCGTAAGCGCTGCCGGTGCTGGAGGTGCTGATCACCGTGATGGTTTTGCCTTGGTAAAAATTATTCTGCGCGCCCAGTTCGCCGCGCCAGAGAAAGATGGTTAGTAATATTAGCGTTCGCTTCACAAAGCCTCCCCCGGACGTCAAGCCAATCCGTAAAACCTCTTCGGATTGTCGCACATGATTTTCTCGACCATTCCCGCCGGCAAATCTTCGCGCGAACGCATGGTCTGCACCAGCGCTTTTTCCTCGGCTGGATCGTTGTGGCCGTAGTCGGAGCCGATCAATAGATTATCCTCGCCGATGTACTCGGCCAGGTAAGGAATGTCTTCGTCGGCTTCGCAGGCGACGTAGATGCGGTATTCGCGGAACAGTTCTTGGCATGACGAGAATTTCCAGCGCGCGTTGGGAAAACTTGGGCGCGGCCGCGCCGAGCGTTTCAAATGATGGTAGAGAAACGGCACCCAGCTCGCCGACACTTCGAGGAAGCCGAATTTCAGCGCGGGAAATTTCTCCGGGATGGCGCTGGCGACCAGGTCGCGGAAGCCGATGATCGGCGGGCAATGGGAAGTCGCGAAGGTGCCGTTTAATTCCAAATCGAATAAATTGAGCAGCTGGCGGCTGCTCTGGCCGGTGTGAACGCAGACCGGCAGGCCCAACTTCTCGGCTTCTGCGTAGATCGGAAAAAAGTGCGGGTTGTTGAGCGTCAGCGAACCCATGATGCCGCTGAAGAACAGGCCGACGGCGCCATTCTGCTTGGCTTCGCGCATCTGCGCGATGGAGTCTTCGATCGAGAGAAACGGCAGCACCGTGACCCAGCGCAGGCGGTTGTGCGACTGGCGGTAGACTTCGCCGAGGAATTTGTTGTAGGCCCCGCAGAGCGCGACTTGGAGCTTGGCGTCGTCGGTGACCTCGATGAGAAACAACGTCGGATAGATCACTTGGGATTCCACTCCGGCATGATCCATGTCGGCCAAGCGCGCCGCCACGTCGGTGATCTCGCGGCAGCCGAGCGCGATGTCGGTTCTTTTCGCCTCGCGCTTGGACACCGTCGGCGTGATGATACGAAAGCCACCCTTGCCCGACGCCTTGGGAAAAATATTGCCGTCGATCAACCAGAGCACATTGAAGTCGCGATACAGCGTGTCGTCCGGCGCCGACACCATTACTGGGCGCCGGTGATACATCTCTGGGTCGAAATGCTGCCACATGCTGGCCGATTCGGCGATATGGGTGTCGGCGTCGATGATTCCTGCCATGGTTCCTCCGTTGGGTTCGGAGGATATCTAGCGATGATTGGGGTGAAACGTCAAGCTGAAGTTTGGCGCATGACGATGAATCAAACATTACGCGAGCCGAGGCTTCTCGGAATCGGATATTCTCTCGCCAAGGCGCAAAGGCGCAAAGTTCGGAATCGAAGGGTTTCTTAAACCCTTTGCGTCTTTGCGAGAGATATTCCGAAATTTACGCATCAGGATGGATGCCAGCTTGCGCCGGTATTACGGATCAAGATTCGCGCCGTTGCAAAAGTTTAATCTAATATTCCCCGCTGCTTGCGGCGGGCACAACTAAATGGGGTTTCCAAAGGGGGCGAGCATCCCCTTTGGTCGCGAGTGGGGTTCATACCTCGATCGCGAAATGCCAGGTTGATTTGACAGATCGGGGACGCCTCCCTATGATCGCTGGGAAAACTTCTTTGAGGTGCGATATGTCGTTGATTTATAGGCTCAGGACGGTTGCGGTTGCGGCGTTGTGTTTGGTGTCAACGTTCTCGTTGGCCGATGCACAGAACAAAATCCGCGCCGCTTACAGTTCCACCAGCGGGATTTTCACCCCGGTGTGGATCGCTTCGGATGAGCGGCTCTATCAAAAACATCAGACCGACGCCGATCTGGTTTTCATCGGCGGCTCGGCGGTGGCGGTGAGCGCGCTGATCGCCGGCGAGATTGACTTCATTTATGGCGGCGCCGATCCGATCATTGCCGGTATCCTCGCCGGCGCGGATCTGACGCTGGCCGGATTTATCTCCACGACCACGCCGATCAGCCTCTACGTCGCACCGGGCATCACCAAGGTCGAAGACCTCAAAGGCAAGAACGTCGCGGTGACGCGTCTGGCTTCGAGCACGGCCTACATGGCCAAGGTCTGTTTCGGTCAATATAAATTGGAAGCGATGAAAGACATCATGTTGCTGCAATCGGGTGGCTACCCGGAATCGTTGGCGGCGCTGCAAGCCGGGAGGATGCAGGGGGCGATGTTGTCGCCACCGTTCACCTATCGCGCCGAGGCGTTGGGCTTCAAGCGGATTTGGAATGGTGCCGGGGTCGAGTACCCCTCGTTTGTGCTGGCGACGCGCAGGACTTTTATTCGCGACTCCGCCGAACGGGCCCAGCGCGCCTTCACCGCGGTGGCCGAAGGCGTGCATATTTTTCGCACCGACAAAGAACGCGCCATGCGCATCATGGGCAAATACACCCGGGTCACCGACCGGACGGTTCTGGAAAATACTTATGCCGACAACAAAGATGTTTACAGTCTGCTACTGCGGCCGACGGCGAGCGGCGTGAAGCCGATCTTGGAAGTGCTGGCGGCGTCCAATCCAAAAGCCGCGGCGGCCAAGCCTGAGCAGTTTATCGATTTGACTTTGTCGCGGCGGCTGGAAGAGAGCGGGGCGGTGAAGAAGTTTTGATTCGCAGAAGAATTTTACCCACGAAAAACACGAAAGACACAAAAAGGGATCGCGGAGAGTCTTGCGGTTTCATTGTGCTACACTGTGTTCCCAGCGCGACGAGGAAATCTGACGGATAAAAATTGCCAATGAAAGCTGCGTTTGTTAACGATCCGGGCGCTACCGATGCGCTAGTTTATGGCGATTTTCCTGAGCCGCAAATCGGCGCGGAGGACTTGTTGGTTCGGGTCAAGGCGACCTCGCTCAATCGCCGCGATGTCTTCGCCCGCGAGGGCTCCCATGGGGTCAAACCGCCGCTGCCCTATGTGCCGGGTTTGGAAGTGGCCGGCGAAGTCGTGCGTGTGGGTGAGCGGGTTAGCGATTTCAAAATTGGCGCCGCGGTGTTGGGGCGTTCGCGTGGCGGCGGTTACGCCGAGCTGGCGCGCGTGCCGGCGGCGGATGCCTATCTCAAGCCCGAGTGGATGTCCTTCGAGGAGGCGGCGTGCATTCTCGTGCCGTTCTCCAGTGCATGGCATATGTTAATCTGCCGGGCGGCGCTGCAACCGGGCGAGGATCTGTTGGTGATGGCGGCGGGCAGCGGCATCGGCAGCGCGGCGATCCAAGTCGGCAAGCTCGCCGGCGCGCGGGTGATCACTACCGCCAGCACGGAAGAAAAGTTGGCCAAAGCCAAAGCGCTCGGCGCCGATGACGGCATCAACTATCGCGACATCCCGGCATTTAGCAAAAAGGTGCTTGAACTCACCGGCGGCGAGGGAGTTCATGTGCTGTTCGAACATATCGGCGCGCCGGTATGGCAAGAATGTTACGCCAGCCTGCGCCAGGGCGGTCGCTTCGTCAATTCCGGCGTGACCGCGGGCCATCGGGTGGAGTTGCATTTAGGCCAACTCTGGACCCGCGAGCTGACCCTCATGGGCACGGCGATGAAACCGCAGGAAGACATGCCGAAAATCATGAAGCTCGTCCACGCCGGCAAACTGCGTGGCGTGGTGTCGCAAGTGTTTCCCTTGGCCGAGGCCGCCCAGGCCCACGCGGCGATGGAGCGCAACGAGTTTTTCGGCAAGATCGTGCTGGTGCCGTGACTGTCCCAAATGGACCAATATCCACCGCAGGCGCTGGAGCGAATAAAGGTCCTGGAACTGGCTGGCTGCAAGGGCCAGTACTGCGGCAAGTTGCTCGCCGACCTGGGCGCCGATGTGATCATCGTCGAGCCGCCTGGCGGCAGTCCATGTCGGCTTGAGCCGCCGTTCATCGATGACGTGCCGGGACCGGATCGCAGCCTTCATTTTCTCTACTTCAACTCAAACAAACGCGGCATCACCGCTGATATCGCCACCGAGCGCGGGCGCTCAATCGTCCGCCGGCTGGCGCAGGATGTCGACGTTATCATCGAGAGCGCTGCGCCCGGAGTCTTGTCAACGCTTGGCCTCGGCTACGACCAGCTGCGGCGCGTCAATCCGCGGCTGATCTACGCTTCCATAACTGCCTTCGGCCAAAGCGGCCCGTATCGAGATTACCGCGCTTGCGATCTGACGGCGTTCGCCATGGGCGGACTCATGTATGTGAGCGGCAAGCCGTCGTCGCCGCCGGTCACCGCACCGGGGCAGCAAGCCTATCTCGTCGGTTCAACCCACGCAGCGATGGCGATCATGATTGCGTTGTGGAACCTGCGCCAGGGCGGGACCGGACAGCAGATCGATATTTCGATGATGGACTGTCTTGCCGCCATGGAGAATATCGTCTCGCGCTCGGCAAACCAGGGCGGTCACCCGCGCCGTGAAGGCAGCCAGCATCGCTTCGCCACGCCCGGCACCATCTACCGTTGCCGGGATGGTTACGTGCATATGTTCGTGACCAATTCCCAAGTCGGCAGTTGGGAGCGTTTCCTCGACTGGCTGGGCCGGCCCGAGGCCTTGAGTGGCGCGGCGTTCAAAGACTCCGTTTACCGGCGCAAACATGTCGCCATCGTCGACCGCGTGGTCGCCGAGTTCGTCAAGGAGCTGCCTAAAGCAGCGGTCTTCGAGGCGCTGCAAGCGCGCCATATCCCTTGCGCGCCGGTGAATACACCGTTGGATTTCGTCGATGATCGCCAGATTCGCGCGCGCGGGTTCATCATCGATACGGTGCATCCGCAACATGGGCAGATGGCCTTCCCTGGTCCGCCATTCAAGACCGATTCCTGGCGCTGGCGTAAAGCCGCGCCGAGCATGGGCGCCGACAACAATGCGGTAATGGCCGGCCTGGGCTCGACGCCTGTGACGCCGGTTGAAGCCGAAGATTCTCCGGCCGGGGGGCCGAGGCGCGAGCTGCCTCTGGGTGGTATTCGGATCGCCGATTTCACCCACATGGTCGCCGGCCCCTATGGCACCATGCAGCTCGCTTACTTCGGCGCCGAGGTGATCAAAGTGGAGTCGACGGTGCGCCCGGATACCTGGCGCATTCGCGAAGGCAACCAGGATGTCGAAGCGTCGCTGCCGTTTGCCGATCACAACAAGAATAAACTCTCGGTGACGATCAATCTCAAGAGCGCCGAAGGGCGGGAGCTGGCGCGCAGGTTGATCGCGATCAGCGACGTGGTGGTGGAAAACTTCAGCGCCGGAGTGATGGAACGCTTTGGCTTGGGCTATGAAGAGCTCAAGGCGATCAAACCGGACATCATCATGGTTCGCCTGCAAGGGCTGGGCAGCAGCGGGCCGCGCAAAAATTACGTCACCTGGGGGCCGAGTCTCATGCCGTTCTCGGGCATGTCGCATCTGTGGAATCATGCTGGCGACGGCGCGCCCGTGGGGTCGCAGACTTCCTATCCCGATTATATCGTTTCGATTCATATGGCCTACGTGCTGATGACGGCGCTGCACCAGCGGCGCAACAGTGGCATGGGCCAGTTTATCGATATTGCCCAGAGCGAAGTCACCGCGTCGCTCATTGGACCGGCGCTCTTGGATGCGCTGGTCAATCGCCGGGCGCCGCAGCCCCAAGGCAATCGCAGTGACCAGCGCGCGCCCCATGGCTGTTACCCATGCAAGGGAGACGATGAATGGTGCGTGATCTCCGTTGCCGATGACCAGGATTGGGCGCGTTTTTGCGCCGCCATTGCCAACCAAGCGCTAACGGGTGATTCGCGCTTTGCCACCAAGGCGCAACGCATCGCCGATCGCGAAGCGTTAGACGATCTGGTCTCCGCATGGACCCGTGAGCGTAGCGCGTGCCACGTGATGGAGACCTTGCAGGCGGCGGGAGTGGGCGCGGGCTGCGTGGCCCATGGCACCATGCTCGCCAACGACCCGCACCTGCGCGCGCGTGGCTCGTTGATCGAACAGGAACATCCGCGCCAGGGCCGCTTGACCTTGCCGGGGGTGGCGGTGAAATTTTCCGCCACTCCTGGCGTGGTGCGGCGCCACGCGCCCTTGCTCGGCCAGGACAACAATTATGTCCTGCGCGAGCTGCTCGGATTGTCGGACCATGACATGCGCCGGCTTGAAGCAGCCGGAGCTTTTTGAAACTCCGCTGCCGGCGAGCCCGCGCGCTTGTCAGTCCGCTATTTCTCACATAAGATCGCGCCTGAATTTAGCTTAGGAGAAAAAATCGCCAATGATTCTTGACGGCACCATCGATTTGAATGCGCCCATCGAAAAGGCTTGGGAGTTTCTGATCGACATCAATAAGTTTTCCACCTGCCTGCCGGGCATCGACTCGGTGACTCAGATCGACGCGACGCGCTTCGATGGGGTGATCTCGGCCACGGTCGGACCGATTTCGGGGAAGTTTAATTTTCGCTCGACCATCGTCGAGAGCAAGCCGCCGGAGCAGATGGTGGTGAAGACCGAGGGCACCGACAGCGTGACCAAGAGCATGGTCAATGCCGACATGACCGTCGATCTGCGCCGGGTGTCCGACACCACGTCGCAGATGGATTACAAAGCTGACGTGAAGATCAAAGGGCGGTTGGGCATCTTGGGTGACATGGTGTTGCGCGCCACGGCGACTTTGATTCTCCAGGAATTCACCAAGCGCTTGCATCAGGGACTTGGCGCGCAGGGATAATTTTAGTATGGGGTGGGAAGCGATCTCTCACTACGTTCGAGATGACCAACCCTTGCGGCTTTGTCATTTCGAGCGGAGCGAGAAATCTCGTCAATTTAGCGACAACAATTTCAAATTATCGACGAGGAGTGTTTCATGGCTGACAAGTATGACGTGATTATCGTGGGCGGCGGTTCGGCGGGCTGCGTGGCGGCCAGCCGGCTGTCGGAAGATCCCAATCGTAAAGTGTTGCTGCTCGAGGCCGGGCCCGATCCCTGGCCGCTGCCGGAGCTGGTGGCGGAGTCGAAGAACCAGACGCGTTTGTTGCTGGAGTCCGACTATGTCGCCATGTTCGGCACCCAGCGCCACATCGACGGCAGCACTTACTATGCGCTGGCCGGCCGGATCATGGGCGGTGGCTCGTCGGTCAACGTCATGTCGGTGCTGCGGCCGCAGCGTTACGATTTGGATCAATGGGTGGCCCAGGGCAATCCCGATTGGACCTACGACAAATGTCTGCCGTTCATGAAGAAGATCGAGTCGGATCAGGATTTCCCCGACGATCCAATCCATGGCAAAGACGGACCGCTCTACGTCAAGCGCCAATATACCCTCGACATGCCGATGTCGCCGCCGGCGCGGGCATTCATCGACGCGGCCTATGCCATGGGCTTGCCCAAGTGTCCCGATCTTAATGTGCCGGAGCCCTACGGCGTGTGCGCGTCGCCTTATAACATCAAAGACGGCAAGCGTCAGTCGACGGTCGTGGCCTATTTGAACACCGCCCGCGAGCGAAAAAACTTGACGATCATCGATCAAGCGACGGTGCACACGCTCAAACTCAACGGCAAAAAATGCGAAGGGGTCAATTACGAGCGCGACGGCCAAATGCACGAAGCGCTGGGTGGGCAGATTCTCGTTACTTCCGGCGTCTACGGCTCACCGCAGATCCTTATGCTCACCGGCATCGGCCAGGCCGAGCAGTTGAAGAAACACAACATTGCGCTGGTGCATGAACTGAAGGGCGTCGGCGAAAACTATCAAGATCATCCCGTGGTCTTCATGACCTTCGAGGGGCCGAAGGAATCGAAAGAGGACTGGGTGGTGCCGCGCTTCCGCTTGATCGTGCGCAAGAACGCCATCAGCGAAGCGGCCAACTTTCACATCAACATGCGGCCGCCGACGGAGGTGACTGGCTTGAAGCGTATGATGCCGGTCTCGGCTCATTTGTTGGAACAGCGCAACCGCGGCAAGGTGTTTCTCCAGAGCGCCGATCCGCACGATCAAGTGGGCATCGATTCCTGCATGCTCGAACACCCCGAAGATCTGAAGGCGATGGTCGAAGCGATGCAGTTCATCGATGATTTGGTACATCAGCCGGGCGTGAAGGATTACTACGGGCCTTTGATCCAACCCGGACCGGGCGAAGATTGGAGCGCGTTTGCGCGCAAGACCTACGATAGTTACCACCATGGCGTCGGCACCTGTAAGATGGGCCCGGCGAGCGATCCGATGGCGGTGGTCGATCAGCGACTGCGCGTCCACGGCATACAAAATCTCTGGGTCGGCGACGCCTCGATCATGCCGGTGGTGAGCCGGGCCAATACCAATCTCACTTCGATCATGATCGGCGAGCGGTTGGCGGATTTCGTTCAGGAAGTAGCGTGAAGATCGTCTAGAGTCTCGCGTCTAGGGTCTAGAGTTTTCCGGGGACGCTGGACTCTTGACGCGAGAGGTTTTTGCAACGGAGGCACCATGGCTGACTATCCATTGAGCGCGGCGGCGATCAAGAGCGAATTCAAGCGCGCCGGCATTCATTTTGTCGTCGCCTTGCCGGACCGGGTGACGAGCCATCATTTGCTCAAGGGCTTGATCGCCGATCCGGAGTACAAAGTCGTGCAGGTGTGCAAGGAAGACGAAGGGGTGTCGATCTGCTCCGGTCTTTACGCCGCCGGCCACAAGTCGGTGTTGATGATGCAGTACACCGGCTTTCTCGATTCGATCAACTCGATTCGCGGTATCGCCGTGGAAGGCAAGTTTCCCGTCTGCATCGTCGTCGGTCTGCTCGGCAAGGAACCCGATGTCGAACCTGCCAAATCGAAGAAGTACGGCGTCAAGATCATCGAGCCGATCTGCGATGTCATGGGCATCGAGCATTGTTTGATCGAGCGCGATAGCGACGCGCCGAAGATTTATTCCGCCATCGAGAAATCCTTTGCCAATTCGTCGCCCAGCGCCATCTTGATCGGAAGGGAGCCGCGCTAACATGATGAAACGAGATGACATGCTCAAAGCCTTCGCGCGCCAGCGCAAGGATGAAATCGTCGTGGCGGTGTACATGGCGGCGCAGGAGCTCACCCATATATCGCCGAGTGAGTTGAATTATACTTTCATCGGCGCCATGGGCCAGGGCTCGTCCCACGCGCTCGGCTTGGCGCTCGGGCGGCCGGACAAAAAGGTCGTTGTCTTCGACGGCGACGGCAGTTTGCTGATGAATTTGGGTTCCCTGGTGACCATCGGCAATCAAGCACCGAAGAACTATATTCATTGTCTCTGTGAAAACGGCTGCTACGAAACCAACGGCTCGGTGCCGACGCCCAATTCCGGCAACATCAAGTTCGCCGAGTTCGCCAAGACCGCCGGCTATAAAAAGACCTACGAGATCGCCGAGCTCGCCGAGTGGGAAAAGCAGTTGCCGGAGATCCTCAAGCAAGAAGGGCCGGTCTTCGTGACTTTGAAAGTCGAGCCCGGCGAAACCTACCCGGAGAACTTCCCGCGGCTCTACAGCAACGAATATCGTGAAAAGTTTCGCCAGACGTTGGCGAAAAGCTGATCTATCTCGGCGTCTAGCGTCTGGAGTCCAGCGTTCGGAACTTAAACGCTAGACGCGATACCCTAGACGCTAGACGAATTTCACTCCCGCCGCCGCGCGATCAACCACGTATGACATCGGAAGCGACGGCGCAAATTCTCGCGCTCATCACCTCGGTCTTTTACGCCGGCGCGCTGGTGTCGGCACGGGCCGGCATGCGTTACTCGTCGCCGACCACGGTGACACTGGCGTCGATCCTTATGCAAAATCTGTTGCTTTGGATCGCCGTGTTCGCCACCGGTGGTTTTCACTCGGTGCCGCTGGTGGCGGTCTTGCTGTTTACTCTGGTGGGGATTTTCCAGTTGGGCGTGAGGCTATTCGCCTACACCGGCGTCGAGAAGATCGGCGCCTCGCGCAGCAGCGCCTTGCAGTCGGTGAGTCCATTGTTTAGCGCGACCATCGCGATTCTCGTTCTCGGCGAGCAAACTTCGACGCTGATCGTGGTCGGCACGCTGCTGGTGGTTCTAGGTATCGTGCTAGTTTCCTGGAAGCCCGAACGGCAGATCGCGAGCTTTCGCCGCTGGCATCTTTTATTACCGATCGGCGCGGCCTGTCTCACCGGCATGAACCATCCGATCCGCCGCTATGTCTTGACCATGGCCAACGAGCCGCTGTTTTTTTCCGCCTTGATGGGCTTGGTTTCCTTCGTCGGCTTTTTGATCTATCTGGCGGCCTCGCCGAGCTCCCAGCGGCTGGTGTGGAATCGCCAGGCGCTGTGGCCGTTTCTTACCACCGGGCTATGTGAAACTTTTTCGATCCTCTGCGTGATCACCGCCATCAGTCTCGGCCGGGTAGTGATCGTCGCGCCGATCGCCGCGAGCTATCCGGTGTGGTCGTTGATCTTCGCAGCGCTGTTCCTGCGCGATGTCGAAGCGGTCAATTGGAAGGTGGTCGTCGGTATTGTAAGTGTCGTGGCGGGGAACTTTGCGATTCATCTGGGGCGGTAAGATCGGAATCGGATAATCTCTCGCAAAGGCGCAAAGACGCAAAGTTCGGAATGGTGGATTGTCGGGGCGAACTGTCTGCTTGCCCTTCGAACTCGCCGGCAATATAAGATTGGTCATTGGAGGGCGTTGCCATGAAACTTTACGATATTTCTTTGACCCTATCGCCGGAGTCGATTCGCTGGGTGACGGCGCAGCCGTTGGAGCTGATCGGGCGCAAGCGCATGAGCAAGGGGGATACCAACAATTCGTCGTCGATTCACACCAGTGTTCACGCCGGCACCCATGTCGACGCGCCGTTTCATTTCCTGCCCGACGGCATCACCATCGAAGCGCTGCCGTTGGAGACCTTCATCGGTCCGGCGCGGGTGTGCGCCGCCGAGCCGGGCACGCATATTACGGCCGCCGACGTCGCCAAGGCGAACCTCCAGGGCGAAACCCGCGTGCTGTTCAAGACGCGCAATTCGCAGCTGATGAAGAAAGGCGTGTACGACGCCAGCTTCGCGCCGTTCTCCGTCGACGGCGCCAAAGCGTTGGTCGATCTCGGTGTAAAACTGGTCGGGCTCGATTATCTATCCGCCGCCGGCGCCAGCGAGCAAGTGGTGGTGCACCGGGCGTTTCTCGATCACGGTGTGATCTTGCTCGAAGGCGTCGATCTTTCCGAGGTGCCGCCGGGGCGCTACGAATTGTTTTGCCCGCCGGTGAAGCTCGCCGGCTCCGACGGCGCGCCCTGCCGGGCGGTGCTGCGCGAGCTGGCGTGATGTTGAATTCTCCATAGGAAAGGGGAGTTGCCAAACCGATGAATTGTCCAAAATGCCAAACCGCTACGCTGGCGCAGTTTAAAGTCGAAGGGGTGGCGGTGGATCGATGTTCCACCTGCGCCGGTACTTGGTTCGATGTCCATGAGCTCGGCCAGT
>CAMDBU010000149.1 GCA_945889495.1 Syntrophobacter sp. SbD2
AGATGTGGCAAAACGACGGGGAACGAGGCTAACCGAGCGTCAAAATAGATCGCTTGCCGCCCCAGGACGGGCATCTGGTTATTTTGTGAAGGAAAATATTGTGCAAACAGTAACTACAATTTCAAGGGTGAGTTTTTAGAGGTTCCCTGAACCCCAATCAGACCGAGGTCATCCATGGATCTTCTTTCACGCTCTTTCGACTTGATATCGCATAATGTATTTGAACCAGCGCTGATATGGGTTATCAATCATCCGTTTATTTCTCTGATCGTGGTCTTCGCCATCGTTTACACTTCCGTGCGCAATTATCGCATGCTGTAACTGCACTGCCATCGATCCCAATTCGAACGCCGATCGGCGCGCTCAATCCGCGCCGCCCAGGGCGATTTAGAAATCAATTCCATAGTTGCAATTTCCCAGGTCGGGGCATAGGATTTCGCTCACTTCACGGAGGAGTCTGAGCGATGCCCCTAGTATCCGCCTTGGCGGCGAGCCATGCGCCGAATATTCTTCTCGAGCCCGGACGGGAATGGGAAGATTTCATGGACTTGCACTACAGCATGGCGCCCCAGGGGTCGGCCCGCCGGCCGACTCTCGATCAGCAGAAAAAACTCCGCCAGGACGCTGAGTCGGCGTTCGCGGCGCTACGAGCCGATCTGGAACAGGCCAAACCGGATGTTCTGATCGTCGTCGCCAACGATCAGTTCGTCAATTTTTTTTGGAACAACATTCCGACTTTTTTCGTTACCATCGCCGACCGCGTACAGGGACAGTTCACCAAACACAAGTTCGATTATCGGAATCATAAGGAACTCGGCAAAGCGATCATCCGCGCCGGCATGGAAAAGGGCATCGATTTTTCCTTCGGCGAGCATATCGAGCTGCAACATACGCAAAACGTGCCGCTGCATTTCTTGCTGCCGCAAGCGACGATTCCGATCCTGCCGATCTACGTCAACACCTGGGTCGATCCGGCGCCTTCGCCGCGGCGCTGCTATCAAGTCGGCGAGCTGATCCGCGAAGTGGCAAACCGCGCTACGGAGCGGGTCGCGATCCTCGCCACCGGCGGACTGTCGCATTTCCCCGGCTCGCCGCGCATCGGCGAGATCGACGAGAGCTTCGATCACCAGCTGCTAGACGTCATGCGCCAGGGCAAAGGGCGCAGCTTGGTCGACTATTCCGTCGAAGATCTCTTGAAGGCGGGCGACACCGAATTTCTCAACTGGATGGTGGTGATCGGCGCGGTGGGCGACGCCAAGGCGAGCTTTACCGCTTACATGCCGGACTTCGTCGCCACCGGTTGGGGGTTTGTCTCTTGGAAGCTCGTCTAGGGTTTCGCGTCTAGAGTCTGGGGTTACGGAGGCATTGTGAGTTGTTACGATCTCAGTCGATTGTTGTTCGATTTGAAGATGAACGAAGCGGTTTACCAGCGGGCTTCAGCCGACTTCGAAAACGTCATGACCGGTTATGATCTGTCGAGTGAAGAGAAAGACGCCCTGCGCGCCGGCGATCCGCGCAAGCTGCGCCAGCTGGGCGTGCATGGCATGCTTTGCCTTTACATCAAGCGGCTCAATCCGCAGTTCCGCGATAATATTTATTGGGCGCAGAAGTAATTTCGACGCTATCTTGGGGCAAGCTGATTTTGACCCAGGAAAAGCGCTTTGTTAGTATCCGGCACAGTCAAAACTACTAGGGGGAAAAGTACACATGGATCTCGGACTCAAAGGAAAAGTGGCGTTGGTCGCGGGCGCGAGCCAAGGGATGGGCAAGGCGGCGGCGCTCGGGTTCGCTCGCGAGGGCGCCAAGGTGGCGATCTGCGCGCGCGGCCAAGCGGCCTTGGACGCCACCGCGGCGGAGATTCGCCAAGCTACCGGTGGCGATGTCTTGGCGATCATTGCCGACATGAGCAAGGCGGAGGACATCAAGAAATTCGTCGATGAAGCGGCGAAGAAATTTGGCCGCATCGATGTGGTGGTCAACAATGCCGGCGGCCCACCTCCCGGCGAATTCATGAAGTTCACCGATGAGGATTGGCAGAGCGCGTTCAATTTGAGTTTCATGAGCACCATGCGCATGACCCGCGAGGCGGTGCCGCACTTGAAAAAAGTCGGCGGCGGCAAGGTGATCAACATCACGTCTTATTCGGTCAAAGAACCGATTGCCGGTTTAGTTTTATCCAACGCCGTGCGTAGCGCGGTGATCGGCTGGGCCAAGACCCTGTCGCGGGAGCTGGCGCGGGACAATATCCTTTTTAACAACGTTTGCCCCGGCCGCATCGACACCGACCGCGCCCAGAAGCTGAACAAGGCGCGCGCCGACCGCTTGGGCCGGCCGGTGGAAGAGATTAACAAAGAGATGGCGGCGGAAGTGCCCTTGGGCCGCTACGGCACGGCGGACGAGGCTGGCGATTTGATCGTCTTCCTGGGCTCGGATCGCGCCAGCTATATTACCGGCACCACCATCGCCATCGACGGCGGCTTGGTGCGCGCAACTCAATAGGAGATTCGATCATGGTACACTTCGTGATCCAGTGGGATCTGCCCGATCAAAAAGCCAACCTGACGGTCTACGCCAATAAAGCGAAAAACGATTGGTTGCCGATCACACTGGGTCACAAAGGCGTCATCGAAGTGCGCAACTACCGCAATCCGCTGGAAGTGACGCCGCATGTGGCGATCACCATCGACTTCGACACGCTGGACAACTGGCGCGCTTTTATCGACTCCGCCGACTACATCCGGATCATGCGCGAGCTACGCGTGTTGGGCTGCAACAATTTCACCGTCAACTGCTGGACGCCGTCGAAATACTTTCCCGAGTCGATGAAGCCGTAGAAGATTGTTAGCCGCAAAGAACGCAAAAAAAGAATTGGAATTCGGAAGGGCGGGAATGGTACCCACCCTTTTCGTTTTTAATCTTCAAGATACGGCCAGAGTTGGTTGACGCGCAGGATGTGAATGCCGTGGGTTTTGTCGCTTAGATAAATAAAGCCGCGCCGGTCGACTAGGACATCTTCGGATTGGGCGACCAAACGCCTCGGCTTGGTGCCGATTCTAACCAATGGATCGGCGGGCACGAAGTAGGCGAACTCTTTGGGCTGGCGGGCGTCGCGGATGTCGTAGACGCGCAGGCCGGCGTTGAAGTAAGTGAGGTAGGCGACATCGTCGCGCTCTTCTAAGCAAGGCTGGCGGTTGGGGTGATGGTGGTTATGCGGGCCGAAGCGGCCGGCTTTTTCGTAAAAATTTTTCAACTCGCTTTCCGGTGCCGGTTCGGGCAGCGGCAATAGCGACAGCATGCGCGGCCGCCGCTCGTCACTGATGTCGACGATGCCCGCCAAATTCAAATTCTCATCGCCGTTCTCTCTGATCGCTTCGTCATTGATTAACGCAATCTTGCGCCGCGGCAGCGGTAGGTAGGTGTGAATGCCTTGGGTGGCGGTGATGCCGCGAAAGGCCAACTGGCTCACCAGCTTCGGCTGCGCCATGTCCGAAACATCGAGGATGATGCCGCCGCCGTCACCGTAGGAAAGATAAGCGCGGTCGCCTTCGATGTGGGCTGGGCCGTGAAATGAGAATTTCATTCCCTTGGTGTCGGCGCCGGACTCTTGTTCCGGCAAAGAGAAGCGGCCGATCTCGCGCGGATTACTCGGATCGCCGATGTCGACGCTGCGATAGATTTTGCCAGTCAGTCCTGGCGCGCCGGCGGCGGCGTGGACGAGGTTGCCGCCGTCATAAAAATTTCTATGGGTTCCCGTGCTGTCGCTCTTCCAGTGGCCAAGCTGCTTGGGTTTGGTCGGTTCACTGACATCGAATATGAAAAAACCTTCCGCCGATGGTTGGCCGTCGGCGCCGCCCCAACCCGGCGCGATGCGTTCGAGGCCGGTGATCATCTTACCGTCCGCCACCTGGATCTGAATCGTCCAGGTATTCTCCGGTCCGGGAACGTAAGCGCAGTATTCCGGCGCCTGGGGATCGGTGACTTCGAGCACGCTCCAGCCGCGATGCCAAAGGTGGGCGACGTAGAGATACCAGCGGCGATTTTTTTCCTGCATCGCCAACTTGAACGCCGGCTTGCCGTTCAATTCGTGATAGCCGACCGCGTCGATGTTCTTCGCGAAGTAGCCTTTGGGCGCCGCTTGAGTCATTTTCATCGCCTCACGCCGACGCCGATCTGCGGGCAGTATTTTTTCACCGGACATTGGCTGCACTGGGGCGAGATCGGCCGGCATAAATGCTGGCCGAAATTCACCAGCAAATTGTTGTACTCGATCCAATATTGCTTGGGCAGCTTGGCGCGCAGGGCGATCTCGGTTTTATCCGGCGTGGCGGTCTCGATATAGCCCCAGCGATTGGAAATCCGGTGCACATGGGTGTCGACGCAAATGCCGGGTTTATTGTAACCGAGGGTGACGACCAAATTGGCGGTCTTGCGGCCGACGCCTTTGAATTCGAGCAGCTCATCGATCTCGTCGGGAACTCTGCCGCCGTAACGATCGATGATGGTCTGGCACATTTCGAGAATCTGTCCCGCCTTGGTTTTGTAGAAGCCGACGGGGTAGATCAGCTTTTCAATTTTTTTCGCGGTTAACTTAACCATCGCCTGGGGCGCATCGGCGACGGCGAACAAGCGATGAGACGCTTTCGCCGTAGTCGCGTCCTGGGTACGCAGGCTGAGTATGCACGAGATCAGCACCCGAAACGGGCTCTCGTAGGTCTCGGCCATCAGCGTGACGACAGGGGTGTCCCACTTGGGCACTTCGCGGCGCAGGATGCGCACCGCTTGATGAATCTGGCGGTCGGTCACGGGCTAGTGTTTTGCCTCTCGATTGGCTAAATTGCAACGGTATCTATCACAAATCGCGCGTCCGGTAACAGCCCATCATCATGCTCGCAGAGAAAATTTCTTCTGTCCTAGTCGCACGCACGCCTGAGGTTGTCAGCGGCAATAATCTCAAACCGGCGGCGGTGCTGATCCCGATCCAGGAGCGCGCCGACGGCGACTACATCGTGCTGACCAAGCGCGGCGACAACATGCCGACGCACAAAGGCCAGATCGCCTTTCCTGGCGGCCGGGTCCACGCCGGCGACGCCGATCTGGTCGCCACCGCGCTACGCGAGAGCCATGAGGAGATCGGCGTGGTGCCCGACCATGTCCGGGTGCTCGGCCGGCTGGACGAATTCACCGCCGGCTACGGCATCGTGGTCACGCCGGTGGTCGGGGTGATACCGCCGCAATATGATTTTCGCTTGGATTTGACCGAGACCAGCGCCATCGCCTCGGTGCCGATTCAATCCTTGATGGAGCCCGGCACCTACGTGAAAAATGCCCATCTCTCCCCCGGCGGTCATCCGAGTTATCACTTTTACGTCAACAACGGTTGGGACGTCTGGGGCGTCACGGCGCGCATCCTGGTGCAGTTCCTCGAGCTCGCCTATGATTTCGAGAGCGAGAAAAAATAATCCGCCAATACTTCCTGGCGCCGGCCGGGTAAATTCATTCCTCAAACCCAGACAATTTTCAGCCGTGAACCTTTCAATAATTTTGCTGCCGACTCTCGCCGCGGCGCTGCTCGCCGCGCCCTATCTCGAGCCCTGGTTGTTTCCGCTCGCTTGGATCGCCTTCGTGCCGCTGTTTCGCGCCATTGATGGCGCCGCCAGTTTGCGCCAAGCGGTGCTCGCCGGTTGGGTGATGGGGATCGTCGCCCATGTGATGGGTTTCCACTGGCTCACCTACACGATCAGCGTGTTCGGCGGTTTGCCGTTCGCCGTCAGCGTGCTGGTCTTCCTGCTTTACGCCGCGCTTCAAGGCATCGCCATGGCGTTGTTCGCGCTGCTTGTGCGCGCCATCGGCCGCGGTCCGCTGATGATTTTCCCGGCGCTTTTTTGGGTGGCGCTGGAATTTCACTTTCCGCTCCTGTTCCCCTGGTACATCGCCAACTCCCAAGTGGCGTTTCTCTGGGTGATTCAGACCGCCGATCTGGTCGGTCCCTACGGCACTGGTTTCATCGTCATGTGGTTCAACGCCGCGCTCTATCACGCGCTGTTCACAACTGGCGAAGCGCGCCGGAAAATTCTTCCCTTGGCCTACGCGTGCTTGGC
This sequence comes from Syntrophobacter sp. SbD2, assembly GCA_945889495.1. GTDB lineage: Bacteria > Desulfobacterota > Binatia > UBA9968 > UBA9968 > DP-20. The sequence continues at coordinate 6,099 of CAMDBU010000149.1, forward strand.
GCTGATCGTCGCCTTGTTCTATGGATATCAGCGATTGCAGAGCGTCGACGCGGAGATCGCCGGCGCGCGCAAGTTGAGCGTCGGCGCGGTGCAGGGCAACGTCGACATCGACATGAAATGGAATCCAATTCTGGCGCAGAAAAATCTCGATCAGCACCGCCGGCTGACTGGCGACTTGGACGCCGTGCCGCTGGTGATCTGGCCGGAGTCGGCGGTGGAAGCGTTGATCCCGGAAAACCTGCAAGCGCTGCCGTTGGATGTCATGCCGGCGTTCAAGAACGAGCGCGCTTACTTTATTTTTGGCGCGAAAAGTTTTCGCGGCAATCCCGGCCAGACCAACGGTAAAGCCTTCAACACGGCATTTTTTACCGATACTAGAGGACGAATTCTGGCGCGCTATCACAAGCAAGTGCTGCTCGCCTTCGGCGAGTATCTACCGTTCGCCAAGCTGTTGTCGTGGATTCCCGCGTTGCCGATGGCCGATGGTTTTACCCCTGGTCCGGGGCCGGTGGTGTTTCATCTGCCGCGCGCCGTGCGCGTCGCGCCGCTGATCTGTTACGAAGATCTGTTGCCCGAGGTGGTGCGCCGCTTCGTCAGCGAGACCCGTGCCAATGTGCTGATCAATCTCACCAACGATGCCTGGTACGGCCAATCAGTAGGACCATGGCAGCATCTCCAGCTGGCGCAGTCGCGCGCCATCGAAACCCGGCGCAGCTTGCTGCGCGTTACCAACACCGGCGTCACCTCGTTGGTCAACGCCAAGGGCGAGTTGGTCAAAACCCTGCCGATGTTCAAAGCGGCGGTCATGCAGACTGAAGTGGACGTGTTGAACGAGGAGACCTACTACGTGCGCTTCGGCGACTGGTTCGCCTGGGCGATTACCGTGGTAGTCCTCGCTCTCGGGCTATTTCACCTCAAGCGGGCGTGGCAAAGCGCTTGATGCTTCGCTTCAACGAATTGCCATCGTCCCGGCGAGAATTTTCTCGTCCGGCCGGGCGCTCCAAGCAACGTTGCGCGCGGTGCCGTAGATTTCCGCCAAAGTATAGAGCGGCACGAAGGGCACGTCTTCCATTAAAATGCGCCCGGCTTGGTGCAGCAAGGCGATGCGCTTCTTGGCGTCGCCGGTGCGCTGCTCCTCGTCGATCAATTTGTCGAACTCGGGATTTTTATATTGTATGCGCGGGCTGACCCCGGAGCGGTAGTATTGATCGTACACCGTGTCGGCATCGGTGGCCGGCCGGCCGACGTAGTAAAAGGGCGACTTGCCGCCGTTGACCCACTCCTTGCCCCAGAACACCGCGAACTCTTGCGAAACTAGTTCGACCTTGACGCCGATCTTGGCCAATTGATCGGCGATCACTTGGCAGACCTCCTTGGCTTTCGGATAGCGGTCCGGCGAGAAGTAGAGCTTCACTTCCAGGCCGTTGGGGAAGCCCGCCTTGTCGAGCAGCTCCTTGCCTTTTTTCACATCCACCGGGTAGCGTTTGATCTTGGGATCGTAGCCGATCACCTTCGAACCCATGGGGCCGTTCATGACATAGCCGTTGCCTTCGTAGATATGTTTGATGATCGTCGCCGGGTCGACGGCGTAGTTGATCGCCTGGCGGACCAGTTTGTTATCGAAGGGTTTGTGGGTCACGTTCATGGCGAGGAAATACATGCGCTGGCCTTCGACGGTCTCGGCTTTGACCTTGGCATGCTTGTCGAAGCGCGACAGCTCCTCCACCGGCACATTGTTGATGACATCGCCTTGGCCGGCGAGTAATCCCGCCACCCGGGCGGCGTCCTCGCGCACTCTGCGAATGACGATCTCTTTGACGGCAGCTTTCTTGCCCCAATAGTTGTCATGGCGGGTCATGACGAGATTACCTTCGCGCTGCCAACTGACAAAGCGATAAGGCCCGGTGCCCACCGGCTTGTGCTCGCCGGGCTCGCCGCCCTGGGCTTCGGTGGCGTTCTTACTGATGATGAAACGGTTCTCCAGCCGGTCGAGAAACACCGCGTTGGGCGCTTCGGTGACAAACGCGATGGTGTGATCGTCGAGCGCTTGCATCTCGACCAGATCGCGGAAATTTTCTTTTTGCAGGCTCTGCTTGTCGTTCTTCACCCGGTTGAAAGAATAAATCACGTCCGCCGCGGTGAACGGACTGCCGTCGTGAAAGCGCACGTTCTTGCGCAGCTTGAAGATCCATTTCTTGCCCTGGAATTCCCAGGACTCGGCCAGCACGCCGAAGTAGCCGCGCTTGGCGAAGTCGACGTCGACCAGCGGCTCGGTCATGTTGTACCAGATGCCGTACTGCGGCCCGGAGCTGTAAGCGTAGGGATGAAGATTGTCGAGGGCGACGCTGCTGAGAATCGTCAAGCGCTCGCGTGACGCCGACCAACTCGAACCTGGCAAAGCGCCCTGGGCCAACGCGCCAACCCCGGCCAGGGCGCCGAACTTGAGAAACTTGCGGCGATCGAGATCGAGCGGTTTGGGTTTCATGGTCTGGTCTCCTTGCGTAGATTACTCAGCAAGAACTAACTCGCGATAGGATTGTCGTTGCGCGCCGATTGAACATTACGCGAAGATTTCTCGCGCCAAGGCCGCCAAGGACGCAAAGTCGGAATAAAGTTTTTCTTTCTTTGCGCCCTTGGCGTGCTTGGCGCGAGACTTTCCGACTATCACTCGATTTACTAGCGAATCTTCATATCGGCGTAGAGCAACTTCTCATCCGGCCGGGCTTTCCAATTGACGTTGCGCGCTACGGCGTAGATTTCCGCCAGCGTATAGAGCGGGCAGAACGGCACGTCGTCCATTAAAATCCGTCCGAGCTGGTGCAGGATCGCCAAGCGTTTTTTCGGGTCGACGGTCTTCTGTTCTTCGTCCACCAGTTTGTCGAACTCCGGGTTCTTGTATTGAATGCGTGGGCTGACGCCGGAGCGAAAGTATTGATCGTATACCGTGTCGGCGTCCGCCGCCGGCCGGCCGACATAGTAGAACGGCAGCTTGCCGCCGTTGACCGCTTCTTTGCCCCAGAAGATGACGAACTCTTGGGACACCAGTTCGGCTTTGATGCCGACCTTGGCCAACTGATCGGCGATCACCTGGCAGACTTCTTTCGCCTTGGGATAACGATCCGGCGAAAAGTACAGTTTGGTTTCCAAGCCGTTGGGAAAGCCGGCCTTGGTCAAGAGATCCTTCGCCTTATTTAGATCTAACGGGTAGCGCTTGATTTTGGGATCGAAGCCGATGACGTTGGAGCCCATGGGCCCGTTCATGATGTAGCCGTTGCCTTCGTATATATGTTTGATGATCACCGTCGGATCGATGGCGTAGTTGATCGCCTGGCGGACCAATTTGTTGTCGAAGGGTTTGTGGGTCACGTTCATGGCGAGGAAATACATGCGCACGCCTTCGACCTTTTCGGCGCGGATGCGCGGATGATTGTCGAAGCGCCCGAGCTCTTCCACCGGCACGTTGTTGGTGACATCGCCCTGGCCGGCCAGCAGTCCGGCGACCCGGCCGGAATCTTCCTTGACCCGGCGTACGACGATCTCGCGGATCGACGGCTTGGGTCCCCAGTAGCTGTCGTTGCGCACCATGACCAGATTGCCGTCGCGCTGCCAGCTTTGAAATTTATACGGCCCGGTGCCCACCGGTTTCAACTCCGGTTGGTTACTCTGGGCTTCCATGCCGGTCTTGGACAGGATGAAACGGTTCTGCAAGCGGTCGAGCATCAGGACCACCGGTTGCTCGGTGGTGATGATCACGGTGTGATCGTCCGCCGCCACGACCTCGACGAAGTCGCGGAAGTTTTCCTTCTGCAAACTCTCCTTGTCGTTTTTCATGCGGTTGATCGAGTAGACGACGTCCTTGGCGGTGAGCGGGCTGCTGTCGTGAAAGCGCACGTTTTTGCGCAGCTTGATCACCCATTGTTTGCCTTTGAATTCCCAAGACTCGGCGAGGATGCCGTAGTAATTTTTCTTGTTGTAATCGACCTCCACCAGGGGCTCGATCATGTTGTGCCATAGGCCATACTGTGGGCTCGAGCTATGGGCGTAGGGATGGAGGGTGTCGAGGCCGATGCTGCTGAGCGCGGTCAAACGGTCGCGGCTGGCGGCGTAGCTCAACTTGACGATGGAGCCGCCCATGAGCGCGCTAAAGCCCGCCACGCCAGTATGTTTAAGAAATGCGCGCCGATGCAAATTAACCTTTGCCATGCTTTTCCCCCTGCCGATGTCGCCGCACCGATGGTTAAACTTTCATGTCCCAAGCTTTGACTTTTTCATCGGCGCGCTTTTTCCACTGGAGATTCTTCGTCACGCCGTAGATATCGGCGAGATTGTAGAGCGGGATGAACAGCGCCTCGTCCATGATGTACTTGCCGGCCTGCTGCAAAATGCGCACGCGCTTCTTTGTATCTGGCGTGCGCTGCTGCTCGTCGATCAGTTTGTCGAACTCGGCGTTGCTGTAGTTGGTGCGCTTGGTCGTGCCGGTGCGAAAGTATTGATCGTAGAGCGTGTCGGCATCGGTCAAACTGCCGCGGCCGATGTAGTAAAACGGCAGCCTGCCGCCGTTGACGCCCTGCTTGTCCCAGAACAGCGCCCATTCCTGCGAGATCAACTCGACGCGAAAGCCACCCTTGACCATCTGCGCGGCGACTACCTGGCAGACTTCGCGGTCCTTGGGATAGCGCCCGCCGGAATAGTAAAGCTGGATATCGCAACCGTTGGGATAGCCGGCTTGGGCGAGTAGCTCCTTGGCCTTCTGCGGATTGTATGGGTAACGTTTGTGATTGGGATCGACGCCCAAGACGTTGGCGCCCACCGGACCGTTGCAGGGGTAGCCGATGCCGTCGAAAATATTGCGGATGATCGCCGGGGCGTCGACGCTATAGTTGGCCGCCTGGCGCACCAGCTTGTTATCCCAGGGCTTGAAAGCGAAATTGATGGCGAGAAAAAACATCCGTAACCCTTCGACTTGATCGATGCGCAGCCGTGGATGTTTTTTCAGCCGCGCCACTTCATGATCCGGCACGTTGTTGATGAAATCGGCCTGGCCCGACTCCAGCCCCGCCAGGCGCGCCGCGTCTTCGGTGACTTTTTTAAAAATCACTTCCTTGATCGCCGCCCGGCCGCCCCAGTAGTCGTCGTTGCGGGTAAACACCATGTTGCCGCCCCGTTGGTAGCTGACGAACTTATAGGGGCCGGTGCCGACCAGATTGTCGAAGATTTTGTCGCCTAGCTTGTCGCCAGCTTCTTTGCTCAGCATGAAGCGGTTGTCGAGGCGGTCCAAAAACACCGCATTGGGCTGCTTGGTGACGAACACCACCGTGTGATCGTCCGGGGTTTGGATCTCGCTGACATCTTTGAAATTGGGCGCCTGCAAACTGCCGCCCTTCTCGTCGCGCATTTTTTCGACGGAGAAGACGACATCCTTCGAAGTAAAACTCGCGCCATTGTGGAACTTGACGCCTTTGCGCAGCTTGAACACCCACTTGTTGCCCTGGAATTGCCAGGACTCGGCGAGCACGCCGATGAAGTCCTTGCGGCCGACATCGTACTCGATCAACGGCTCGATGACATGCTGCCAATTGCCGTAGATCGGACTGGAGCTGTGATTATACGGATGGTTCGAATCGGCCACGCTGGAATGAAAGATCGTCACCCGATCGCGCGACGCCGCATGGGCCTGGCGCAGCCAAGACGGCCAGGTCGCTAGCGCCGCGGCCGATACGCCACTTTGCAAAAACTCCCGCCGATTAAGCTTCCGGATCATGGTAGTTCCTCCGAAACTTCTTGTCATTCTCCATTTTCAATTATCCATTATCTTTGTCTTCGCAGTTTCGGATCGAAGATATCGCGCAACCCGTCGCCCAAAAGATTGATGCCGAAGACCGTGATGAAAATCGCCAAACCGGGAAAGATCGTCAACCAGGGGGCGCGGTTGATATAGCTGCGTCCCTCGGCGAGCATGGAGCCCCAGGTCGGGATATGCACCGGCACGCCGAGACCGAGAAAGCTCAAGCTCGCCTCGGTGATGATGACGATGGCCATGCCAAAAGTCGCGATGACGATGACGCTGGCCAAGGTATTGGGAACGACATGGTGGAACAGCACATAGCCGTCGCGGGCGCCCAACGCCTTGGCGGCGGTGACGAAGTCGCGCTCTTTCAACGACAGCACCTCGCCGCGAACGACACGGCAATACTGCACCCAGCGGCTGAGCATCAGCGCCATGATCAAATTGCCGACCCCTTGACCGAGAAAGGCCATGATGGCGATGGCGATCAAGAGAAACGGAAAGGCGAGAAAGATTTCCGACACCTTGCTGACGATCTCGTCGGCGGTGCTGCCGAAGTAGCCGGCGATGGCGCCCAAGGTGCAGCCCACCAGGCCGGCGAAGATCACCGTAGCGGCGCCGACCATGAGCGAGATGCGCGAGCCGTAAACGATCCGGCTCAGCATATCGCGGCCCAAATTATCGGTGCCGAGAATATAAGCCGACATGCCGTTCTCACTCCAGCGCGGCGGGCGCAGCCGGTCTTCCAAAGTCTGCGCCTGGGGATCGCGCGGCGCGATCAGCGGCGCGGCGACGCCGCACAGCACCAACAAGGCGAGGATCGCGCCGCCGACCCAGATTTTCAAATAGCGAAATGAAAACATCAGAACTTGATCCTTGGATCGATCCAACTATAGAGAAAGTCGACCAGCAAATTGACGACAAAATAAGTCACCGCGAACATTAGAATCAAGATTTGCGTGAGTTTGTAGTCCCGCGCCGAGATCGACTGGATCAACAGATCGCCGATGCCGGGGAAGGAAAAAACCGTTTCGGTGACCACCGAGCCGCTGAGCAGCGCGCCCAATTGCAATCCGAGGATGGTCACGATGGTGATCAAGGCGTTGCGCACGATATGGCGCCAGATGACGGCTCGTTCGCTGAGTCCCTTAGCGCGCGCCGTGGTGACGTAATCCTGGCGCATCACTTCGAGGACGCTGGAGCGCGAGATGCGCGTGACGATGGCCGCCAGGGCGGCGCCTAGGGTGAATGCCGGCATGAGTAGATGTTTCGCGACGCTAACCAGCGCTTCGAAGTTGCCGGTGAGCAAGCTGTCGATTAGATAAAGGCCGGTGATCGACTTGATCTCGATGCCGTACTCGATGCGGCCGGCCACCGGCAACCAATTGAGCTGGCCGCCGAAAAAATAGATCAGCATAATGCCCAGCCAGAAGTTCGGTAGCGACACGCCGATCAGCGCCACGCTCATGCCGGCATGGTCGACTAGCGAGTTGTGGCGGATCGCCGAGTAAACCCCGACCGGCACGGCGATGGTGATGGCGACGAATAGGCTGGCGAAGGCGAGCTCCAAGGTCGCCGGCAAGCGCTCACCGACCAATTTGAGCACCGGCTCGCCGAACTTCAGCGACCGGCCGAAATCGCCGCGCACGGCGCGCGAAAGAAAATCCCAATATTGCACCAGGATCGGCTTGTCGAGGCCGAGCTCGCCGCGCAGCCGCGCGACATCCTCCGGCGTCGCGTTGTCGCCCAGCATTAAAGTTACTGGATCACCGGGCGCGATATGCATCAGGAGAAAAATCAAAAACGAGATCGCCAGGAGTACCGGGACGGCGCCAAGAAGTCTGCGAATGAGTTTGTGCATGGCCGGCGCGCGTTAGAAATGAATCGTATTAGCAAACCAAATGCGTGGCATGATTCAATCCTGTTATTGCCCCAACTGGCCAAAGGACTGGTCGATCACTTTGAGCGCGTGATCGATTTCATCCTTGTTGACGTTCAACGACGGCGCGACCCGGATGACATTACCGTAGGTGCCGCCCTTGCCGAGTAAGAGGCCATTATTTTTGGTCAGCTCCATCAGCCGTTTGGTGCTGTCGGCGTCGGGCTTTTTTTGTTCGCCGACCAGTTCCATGCCCTGCATCAAGCCCATGCCGCGGACATCGCCGATGACCGGATACTTGGCCTTGAGGGCGTCCAGCCCTTCGCGCAGCCGGTTGCCCATGACCCGTGCGTTCTCAACTAAGTTTTCTTCTTCGATGACATTGATGGTCGCGTGGGCCGCGGTGCAGGTGACCGGGTTGCCGCCGAAGGTCGAGATCGTGTTGCCCTGCATGCTGTCGGCCACTTCCGGCGTCGCAATCGTCGCGCCGATGGGCACGCCGTTGGCCATGCCCTTGGCGAAGGTCATGATGTCGGGGTCGACGCCCCAATGCTCGATGCCGAACATCTTGCCGCCGGTGCGGCCCCAGCCGGTCTGGACTTCGTCGGCGATGAACAGGCCGCCATATTTTCGCACGATGCCGACGATCTCTTTGAAATATTCCTTGGGCGGCACGATGAAACCACCGACGCCTTGAATCGGCTCGGCGAGAAACGCCGCGACCCGCCCTTGCGAAGTCATGGTCTGGATCGCTTCTTCGGCGTCCTTGGCGCATTTCAAATCGCAGCTCGGATAGGTCAGACCGAAGGGACAGCGATAGCAGTAAGCATTGGCGATGTGATGAACGCCGGGCACCACATTGGGCATCAAGCGCCAGCTCGACTGCGCCGATAAGCTTAAAGCGAAATAGGACCGGCCGCTATAACCATGGCGCAGTGCGATGACGTCTTGGCATTTGGTATGAATCTGCGCCAGCAGCACCGCGGTCTCGTTGGCCTCGGTGCCGCTGTTGGTGAAAAAAGATTTTTCCAACCGGCCGGGCGTGATCTGCGCCAGCTTCTCGGCCAAATTGACCTGCGGCTCGTTGGCGTAGAGCGTCGACATATGGGCGAACTTGCGATTCTGCGCGTCCACCGCCGCGGTGACTTTCTCGTTCACATGGCCGACGCTGACGGTCAAGATGCCGCCGAAAAAATCCAGATACTCCTTGCCATCGGCGTCGAACACCGAATGATCCTTGGCGTGATCGATGACCAGCGGTTCGTCGTAGTAAGTCGCCACGCAGGAGAACAGATATTTTTTCTGCTTGTCGAGAATGTCTTGTTTGTTCATAGCGATCTGCGAATCAAGAGGGCGACCGCCGGTCGCCCCTTGTATAATGAAATTGAAGTGTCTGTATGCACATTGTTTAACACGAAACAGGATGGGACAGGCCGTTCGCCCCTCGGTCCTTGGAGACCGTTTTGTAGCATGGACCGTCCCATCGTGGCTCCCAA
>CAMDBU010000150.1 GCA_945889495.1 Syntrophobacter sp. SbD2
GGGCTGCGGCCCGGGGTCCATGCGCTGCAAGTCATGCAGCGCATCCTGATGGGATCTCCGCCGCCGGGCACGCCGCACCGCGGTTTCGAGTCCAACGTCGCCACCTTCGTGCTGCGGCCGCGCATCAATGCGCCGGTGGTTGTTACCACCAAGCGGGTCTTCGATGTGCCGCTGCCGCGGCCGCGTAACGTCTTCGAGATTCACAACGAGCCAGGTTTCACCGCGATCTACCATGAAATCTGGCAGTACTTTAAAAACGAAATCAAAATCTGATCGCGCGCCAGCGGTGGCGTGGCGGCGATGGCGGGGGACCGCCGCGGGAAAATCTTTTACCTGGTGATTTTGTCGGTCGGTGGCACGACTCCGGCAGCTTGGTCGGCGTCGTCGGTGGCGGCGACCAGGGCGGCGCGGATTTTTTCCAGGGCGGCTTGGTCGGACATGTCGTCGGAAATCTTGAACGGCTCGCCGTAGGCGACGATGTTGCGCGAAAAAGGTTTAGGCAAAAGGTAGCGATCCCAGGAGCGCAGAAACAGCGGCCAGGAGCTGGCAAAGCTGATCGGCAGTATCCAGGCATGGGTGAGCCGGGCCAGGCGCAGCACACCCCCTTGGACGACCCGGGCTGGGCCGCGCGGGCCATCGACGGTGAGGGCGACATGGTGGCCCAACTTGACCTGGCGCACCATGCGGCGCAGCGCTTCGCTGCCGCCCCGGCTGGTCGATCCCCTGGTGACGATGTAACCGTTGTTTTCCAACCAGCGGGTGACGATGTTGCCGTCGGCGGACTGGGACGCCATGGTGACGATGCTTTGATGGCGATGAGCATCGATGGCGAGAAACATCCGGCCATGCCAGAGAGCGAAGAGAATCGGCTCGCGGCGCGATTGCAGCTCGGTAAAGTGTTGGCCGTTCAATAGCTCGATGCGCAGGGTGGCGCGCAGTAGCCTGACACTCAATCCCAACAAGGGAGCTAGAAGTGTTGAACCGGTCATATCGTGATTTTAACCGTTGAGCCTGCGCTCGGTGGCCTATGCAAATGATACAACACGACGGTGTTGCAGCAATAACCCGCGGCAAATTTTTCTCTCGATCGAGCTTGGCTTGACAACCCTGGAGCGGCCAACTAACTAAGAGCGAGACTTTTGATTGGTCATTTCCACGGGAGGCTTCATGTTGGATACGGCGAAACGCAAGGCGATGTTGCGGCAGATGGTGCTCTTGCGCGCCTTCGAGGAGAAGCTCGAAGAGCTTTACCAGCGCAAGGCGATGTTCGGCAGCACCCATTCCTACCGCGGCCAGGAGGCAATTGCCGTCGGCGTGTGCTCGGCCTTGCAGTCGAGCGATTTGATCGCCAGCTATCATCGCGGCACCGGTCATCTGATCGCCAAGGGCGCCGATCTCTACACACTGCTCTGTGAATGCATGGGACGCGCCGAAGGTTATTCCAAAGGCCGCGGCGGCAAGATGCATATGGGCGACATGGCCTTCGGCTTCATCGGCAACACTGGCACCGTCGGCGGCACGGTGCCGACGGCCACCGGCGCGGCGTTGTCGGCCAAGGTGCGCGGCTCCAAAGAAGTGGTCATCAGCTTTTTTGGCGACGGCGCGGCCAACCAGGGGGTGGTCCATGAAGCGATGAACATGGCCGGTCTATGGAAGCTGCCGGTGATTTACGTCTGCGAGAACAATCAATACGCCATGACCGTCAGCCTGGAGAAAAGCACCGCGGTCAAGCAATACTCGGTGCGCGGCGCGGCCTATGGTTTCGAAGGCAAGACCATCGACGGCAACGATGTCGAAGCGGTCTACGAGGAGACCGCGCGCGCCGCGGCCAAGGGACGCAGCGGCGATGGCCCGACGTTTTTGGAATGCATGACCTATCGTTGGGACGGCCACTTCGGCGGCGATCCAGGAACCGCCTATCGCACCAAGGAAGAAATCGAATCCTGGAAGCAAAAGTGTCCGATCAAACGGCTGAAAGAAAAATTAATCGCCGAAGGTCACTTGAGCGAAAGCGAATTCCAGAAAACTTCCGATGAAGTGTACGCCGATCTCGCCGCCATCGCCGAGCGCGCTGAAGCCGCGCCGTTGCCGAAAAAAGAAGTCGATCTTACTTCGATCTACGCGCCGCTGGAGGTGAGCCATGGCTAATGCAGTTTCCGTCCCGGCGACCAAAGAGATGCGCATGCAGGAAGCGCTGCGCGAGGCGTTGCGCTCCGAGATGGCGCGCGATGAGCGGGTGTTCGTCATGGGCGAAGATGTTGGCCTGTTTGGCGGTGCCTACGGCGTGACCAAGGGCTTCGTTCAAGAGTTCGGCGAACAGCGGGTGCTCGACACGCCGATCTCCGAGTCGGCCATTGTTGGACTTGCCGTCGGGTCGGCGATCAACGGCATGCGCCCGGTGGTGGAGATTCAGTTCGCCGACTTGTTGCCGCTGGCGATGGATCAGTTAGCCTCCCACGGCGCGCGCTATCATTATATGACGGGCGGGCGGGTCAACGTGCCCATGGTGATCCGCACCAAGTTCGCCACCCGCGCCGGCGGTGGGCCGAGCCATTCAAGCTGCAATCACGGCGCCTTCATCCATTTTCCCGGTTTGAAAATCGCCATGCCGACGACGCCGGCGGACGCCAAAGGCATGATGCTATCGGCGATCCGCGATCCCAACCCGGTGCTGTTCTTCGAGAGCCATTATCTTTACGGCGTGCGCGGCCCGGTGCCCGACGGCGATTACACCGTGCCCATCGGTAAAGCCGTGGTGCGCCGTCCCGGCAAAGATCTGACGATTGTCACCTGCGGCGGCATGGTGTTGAAAGCGGACGCTGCCGCCGAGCAATTGCAAGCCAAAGGCATCGACATCGAGATTGTCGACCTGCGTTCGCTGGCACCCTTGGACAAAGAAACTATTCTCACTTCCGTCGCCAAGACTAAACGCGCTCTGGTGCTCGACGAAGGGCCGCTGATTGGCGGACTGTCGGCTGAGCTCGCGGCGTTGATCCAAGAAAATTTGTTTTCCGATCTCAAAGGTCCGGTGGTGCGCATCGCCGCCCAGCCGATCCCGCCGCCGCACAGCCCGCCGCTGGTCGACGCGATGATTCCCGATGTCGATCAAGTGGTCGACGCGGTGATGCGCATGGCCGAGGGTGGCAAGCTGTCCTGATTGCCCGTCGCAGTGCATCGATAATTCTTCTTCATCCAGGCTCGCGTCGACGGTTGTTTCGGCAACTGTCCGCGGGCTTGTTTTCGTTTCACCGGGCAAATTCTGTTTTCACGGATTGGTTCAATTTACCTCGATGTAGCAGTTGATTTGTCCCCGCCGAGGACAAACCAACCGGGCGAAACAGTGCGCCAACGAGTAAAAATCTTTTCCGCGCCCAGTCTATCTCCAACTTTGGAATGGTTTAGCGCGCTATCCGAACCAATATCGTGACAAGTTTACTAGGTGTCTTCTTAGTGGCGCGGCTATTGCGCTACTCAACGGAGATTCATTGCCGATGGCGAATTTTTTACTGCGATTGACGGTAAGCAATGAAGCGGAGAAGGGGAGCGAATGAAGAGACAAATTCTAAACAACTTTGCCGCTGGCGCGCGCACGGTTTTGCTTGGAGCGACGCTCGGGTTAGGCATGATGGCCATGCCGACGAGCAGCGACGCGCAGACGGCGACCATCAACGGCAACTTGGGCGGCTTCGATGTCGTTAACGATTCTGGGCAGGAGGCCCATGGCTTTGAAGTGCAAATCGACGGCATCTCGCAAAACGATTTGTACTACACCCGCTTCGGTCAACGTTACGGCTCGGGCTTAGTCGAATCCTACAATGGCGGCGTCTACCTGCGTTGGTTGAGCCATTGGGACCCCGATACTCAGAGCTACACCGCGACCACGCCGCAGTATCAAGGCGGGCCGTTCAGCTGAAACGATTGTTACTCGGCCGGTAGCCGTTACGCGGTTTCCGGTTGCGAGCATTTCGGCCAGTCGATGCGCGCAACCGCTAATATCGTAAAGGTTACTTATCGCTGGCTAGTGGCGGACCCGACGACCCCAGGTTTGCTGGTCGCGGTCAACCGGCCGTCGGCGATTGTCGCGCCCATCGGCACCGTCGCGCCGCCGATTCAGGTCAGCGTGCCGCCAGTGATCGTAGTTAAGGTTGATCCGCCTGAACCACCGGAAGCGCCCGAGGTATTTGGCGACGCCCAGTGGATGAAAATCTTCAAGACCGAGTTGCCTCGTGAAGTGAACGTGGACGAATTGACCAGCACCAACACCGCCATCGTGCCGCAAGATCCGACCCAGGTCGAAGTCGCTTGGGACATCATTCAAGCAAGTCCGCCAAGCGGCGGCAATGGCAATCAGAACCGCGGTAGCAAATCCAACGGCGGTTCGATCGCTAGTCCGACGACACGCTCGATCATTCGCCGTTACGAACTGTACAAATATACCGGCACCTACGATGCGACGACGGATCAAGCGGTGTGCGCCGATCTCAATCTCTGCGCCGCGCCGTCGGCCGGCGAGTTGGGCGATTTCATCAGTGCTAATAACTCGGCAGTGAATATAATTCCTGACGTGGTCGCGGTGGCTAAGACCGGCAACGGCACGGTGACTGGTGGCAAAGTCAATTGCGGCAATGCCTGCTCGGCCTTCGCCTTGGCAGGAAGCTCGGTGACTTTAACAGCGAAAGCCAACAGTGGCAGCACCTTCACCGGCTGGAGCGGCGCTTGCGCTAGCGCTGGCAGCAATTCTAGTTGCACGGTAACCGTCAATGGTGTGACCAACGTCGGCGCGACCTTTTTTGCGCCTGTTGCAACCGGTGGTGGCGGCGGAGGAGGAGGTGGCGGAGGTGGTGGTTCGACCACGACGCAGTACACCCTGCAGATTGGCCGCAGCAATCCTGGCACGGTCACCAGCAATGTCGGCGGTATCAATTGCGGCAGCACCTGCTCGGCCAAGTTCAACGCAGGTTCGGTGGTAACGCTCACAGCGATCCCGCCTGCGGGTAAGACGTTCGCAAACTTGGGCAATGTTTGTTCCGGCACCGCGCCGACATGCACGTTGACGATCAACGGCAACGTCACGGCGCAAGCGAACTTCAACAAGGAGTCGGTTTGGATAGTTCGCCCCTTGCCGTTTTGGGGTGGGTGAATTCCCCCATTAGCCTCGCTTGGAATGGTTCATATGCCCCACGCCGAGGGCAAATTTTCCGGTGCAAATGCCCAGGGTGTGGTTGGCGGGCCGTCGTTGTCTCGAAGCTCGGGATGGCTGGTCAATCCAAACCATTGAATCGTTGGGATAAAAATCATTGTTGGCAATTAGTTCAAAAACCTGCCGCCTGGCACATGATCTGCGTTGATCTGCGACCATACTGTCACAAGTTTTCTTGTCCTGGGCGGTGGGCCTACTTCAATTGACCCCCCAACTACCAGGTGTTAGCGTCAAACCATTTCCAGTCGTACGGAGTGTTAATGAAGTTCGGCAAACTCGCCTTCGCTTGTCCGTTCTCAAATGCCAGCCTGACCGCGCGCTTCGCGTTCTATAGTTTTGGCTGCATTGGGATCATGACCTTGGCGCTCTGGTTTGTCGTGTCGAAGTATCTCACCGCGCAAATCTTGGAGCGGGAGTGGGAAATTACCGCGCAGGTATTGCGGGCCGATGTCAAACAACTTTTGGTCGATTACGATTTCCAAGCCACCGATCGGAAATCGGTGGGGCACAAGTTTGAAGAATTGTTGCGCCACGTCACTTTGATGCCTGATATAACCCGCTTCAAAGTTTACAATTCCAAAGGCACGATCATCTGGTCCGATGACAAGCGCTTGGTCGGCCAGTCCTTCGCCGATAATGATGAGCTCCTTGAGGCGCTTGCAGGCAAGGTGGTTGCCGATGCGACGCCGCTCAAGAAGGCCGAAAATCTGTTCGATCAAACTCCCATGGGCAGCGCCATTGAAATCTATGTGCCGGTATATAGCGAGAGCAAAGAGCTGCTTGGCGTCATCGAGGTCTATAAACGGCCAGACATCTTGTATCGAGACATTCGCCGCGCCCGCACCATGGTGCTGTTCGCGGTTCTTGGCGGCGGCGTGCTGCTCTACCTGTCGCTATTCGCCATCGTCCGCCAAGCCGCGAGAAAGATTAAGGAGCAGCAGGATAACTTACTGACGATGCAGTCGGAGTTGGTGGCCTCGCAACGTATGGCGGCGGTGGGGGAGATGGCCGCGGCGGTGGCCCATGGTATCGGCAATCCGTTGTCGTCGATCCGCGCCGCAGCTCAGGTGGCGATGTTAGACGCCAAGGCCGAATCCGATCCAGAGCACACGCAAAAAACCAGCGCCAACTTGCAGCGCATCATGGAACAAGTGGACCGGGTGCAGAAGCGCATGCAGGGGTTGCTCAATTTCGCCCGACCGATGGAGCCCCATCCGGCGCCGGTGGAATTAAACCTGTTGATTCAAGAGGTCGTCGAGACCCTGCGGCCGCGCTTTGCCGATGCTGGGGTGCAGGCGAAATTGGAGCTGGCGAGCAATATGCCGCGACTTATTTTAGACGCCAACCACACCGAACAGGTGCTGATGGGATTGGTCACCAACGCCTTGGAAGCGACGCCGAAAAACGGCACGGTGACGATTCGGACGAAAACCCAACCGGGCAACGGCGCCGGCCCGCTGGTGACGATTTCCGTTGAGGATACCGGCGAAGGCATTCCGCTGGAAAACCGGCAAAAAGTTTTCGAGCCGTTCTTCACCACCAAGTCTTATGGCACCGGTATCGGTTTGCCGCTGGCAAAGAAATTCGTCGAGCGTAACGGTGGCAAGATCGCCATTGCCGACACGCCGTCGGGTGGTGCGAAGATCGATGTTAGCTTTCCCTGGCAGCAGTTAAACTGAGATTGCCATGAACAATAGCGTACTCGTTGTCGATGATGAACAAGTGCTAGCCGGCGCCATGGGCGACTATCTCGGGCGCTTCGGCTATACGGTGGAAATTAAAAATTCCGGTGAGGAAGCGCTCCAGGTCATCGATTGCGAGCCGCCCGATATCGTGTTGCTTGACTACCGCTTGCCACGCATGGACGGATTGGAAGTGCTGCGGCGCATCAAGAAATCGCGCCCTGAGATCGAAGTGATTTTGCTCACCGCCCATGGTTCGGTGGAAAACGCCGTTGAAGCGATGCGCGTCGGCGCCTTCGATTATCTCAGCAAGCCGCTCGATCTCGAGGAGCTGCGTTTGGTGGTCGGCAAAGCGCTGCTGTCGGTGCGCCAGCGCCAGGAATTGGATTATCTGCGTTCCCGGGTGGACCGGGAAAATCCCAGCCGGGAAATCGTCGGCGGCTCGGAGCAGATTCTCCAGGTCAAAAAGCTGATCCAGCAGATCGCCGCCATCGAAGCGCTCTCGGGTAAGGAAGCGCCGGCGATCTTGATTACCGGCGAGACCGGTACTGGCAAGGAGTTGGTGGCGCGCTCGATCCATAGCAGCAGTCCGCGCGCCAATAAGCCGTTCGTGGAAATCAACTGCGCGGCGATTCCCAACCAGCTCCTCGAAGCCGAACTGTTCGGTTACGAAAAAGGCGCGTTCACTGACGCCAAGGCCAACAAGATCGGTCTGTTCGAAGCCGCCGATGGCGGCTCGCTGTTTCTCGATGAGATCAGTTCGCTGGATCTCAATCTACAAGCGAAATTATTGAAAGCCATCGAGGAGCGCTCGGTGCGCCGTCTGGGCAGCATTCAGATGCGCCACTTCGATGTCGTGCTGATGGCCGCCGCCAACCAACCGTTGGAGCAGGCGATCAAGGCGAAGAGTTTCCGCGAGGATCTTTATTATCGGCTTAAAGTTTTAGAAATTAACTTGCCGCCGTTGCGCGAGCGTGGCACCGACCCGCTCTTGCTGGCGAACCATTTCGTCAATTTACATGCGCGCCGCTACAACCGCGGTCAGAAGACCTTCAGCGACGGCGCGGCGGCGATCATCGCCCGTTACGGCTGGCCGGGCAATGTGCGCGAGCTCAGTAATGTCATCGAGCGGGCGGTGCTGTTGAAATCCGGCGCCACCATCGAGGCCGACGACTTGGCGCTGCGGCCGATGGCGTCGACCGATGAGCCGATCGCGAAAAGCGCCGATACGCCCTGGGCGATCGATCTTTCTAAAGGCATCGTGCTCGACGATCTCGAACGGACGATCATCGAAGCGGTGCTCAGCCGCACCAACTGGAATCGCACCCGGGCGGCGCAGCTGCTCGGACTATCGCGTGAAACTCTGCGCTACCGCATCGAGAAATATAATTTAAAGGCGCCCAGCACGGGAGTGGATTGTTAGCTCGGTCCGGATTCCCTTGCCCAACGTTTGTCGTCGCAATTCGCTGTCCATGGATCCGCGGCTCAGGTCACCGGGATCATGATATGAGTTTGATAAGGCTTGCGCTGCTTGAGGCTGTCATACCAGCGCTCGATGTTGGGCTGCTTGGGGCGCTCGATGGGAAAGCTAAACCAGCGGTGCGCCCAAACCCCCAGCGGGATGTCGCCTAAGGAAAATTCCTCGCCGCCGAGAAATTTATTTTTCGCCAGCTGGTTCTCCACCGTCTGCCAAGCGTAGACGGTTTTTTCCAGCGCCGCTTGAATCACTTGGGGATCGCGCTTCTCCGGCGCGGTTCTGATGGTGGCGAAAAACAGCGGCACGATGGTGCCATTGAACACCGATAGCTGCCAGTCCATCCAACGGTTAGCGTTGGCCATGCCTTCGGGCGCGGCCGGCAGCAATCTGCCATTGCCATACTTGGCGTTGAGGTAGCGCATGATGCTGTTGGATTCCCAGAGCACGAAGTCGCCATCCTTGATGGTCGGCACCAGGCCGTTGGGGTTCATGGCGGTGTATTCGGGGTCTTTATTGCCGCCGAATTTGCCGCCCCAATCGAGCCGCTCGAAGGGCACGCCCAGTTCGGCGCAGCACCACAGGACTTTCTGAACATTCGAAGAGTCGGTTCGGCCCCAGATTTTGATCATTATCGCCTCCGCCAGTCAGTTCTGACGAAGTTATTATCATCGATTACGTCCAATGGGTAGTGCGACCGCGGCCACCGGCCGGCTGTCGTTTCACGGAAATATCTGTTAAGAGGAACGGATCCATTTTGCACGGAAAGCGAGTCGGGATGAAAAAAGTCGGGTTGTTGACGGTGATGGCGCTGGGCACTGTGATGCTCAGCGGAGTTTCGGTGCGGGCGCAAAACCAGGCCGAGGGGCGTAAGCTCTACGCCAGTTACTGCGCCACCTGCCATGGTGACAAGGGCAAGGGCGACGGCATGGCGGCGAAGTCATTGCCGGCCAAGCCCACCGATCACACCAACGGCGCGGTGATGAACCTGCACAACGACAAGTTCCTCATGGATATCATTTCCAAAGGCGGCAGCGCGGTGGGCAAGTCGAGCTTCATGCCGTCCTGGGGCGGCGCTTTGGAAGAAAAGCAGATCCGCGACTTGGTCGCCTTCATTCGCACCTTAGCGGTGCCGGCTTATAAGCCCGAAGCGCCCACTGCTAAGTGAAAATTCGCTAAATTTCTCACCTTACCCCTTGACGATTGGCTTTGCGGCATTAAATTGTCCGCATCCAACCGTTCTGGATATCTAAATCTTTGTTTTATTGAGGAGGGTGTTATGGCAACTAAGATCCGTCCCCTACAAGATAGGGTGATCGTGAAGCGCATTGCGGAAGAGGAAAAGACCAAAGGGGGCATCATCATCCCGGATACGGCCAAGGAAAAGCCGCAAGAGGGTAAAGTGATTGCGGTGGGTCCTGGCAAGTATGAAGACGGGAAACTCGTACCTCTCGGAGTCAAGGCCGGGGATAAGATCCTATTCGGCAAGTACTCCGGCAGTGAAATCAAACTGGACGACGAGGAACATCTGATCATGCGTGAAGATGACATCCTCGGCGTGATCGAATAGGGAGGAAGGGAAAGATGGCTGCTAAGGATATTCGTTTTAGCGAAGACGCGCGCAACCGAGTGCTGCGCGGTGTCGATTTATTGGCCGATGCGGTTACCGTCACCTTGGGACCGAAAGGCCGCAATGTTGTCTTGGAAAAGTCCTGGGGCTCGCCCACCGTCACCAAAGACGGCGTGTCGGTGGCCAAGGAAATCCAGCTCGAAGATAAATTCGAAAACATGGGCGCCCAGATGGTCAAGGAAGTCGCCAGCAAGACTTCCGACCTAGCCGGCGACGGCACGACGACGGCGACGGTGCTGGCGCGCGCGATCTACAGCGAAGGCTTGAAATTGGTCGCCGCCGGACATGATCCGATGAGCATCAAACGCGGCATCGATAAAGCCGTTGCCAAGATCGTCGACGAACTCAAAGCGATCTCCAAGCCTACCCGCGACCGCGATGAGATCGCCCAGGTCGGCACGATCTCGGCGAACAATGACAAAGCCATCGGTGCGATTCTTGCCGAAGCGATGGATAAGGTCGGCAAAGAGGGCGTCATCACCGTTGAAGAAGCCAAGGGTTTGGAAACGACACTGGATCTCGTCGAAGGCATGCGTTTCGACCGCGGCTATCTGTCGCCGTACATGGTGACGGACCCGGAACGGATGGAATGCGTTTACGAGGATTGCTATATCCTGATCAACGAGAAAAAAATCTCCAGCATGAAAGACTTGCTGCCGGTCCTCGAAGCGGTGGCCAAGTCCGGCAAGCCGCTGGTGATCATCGCCGAAGAAGTCGAAGGCGAAGCGTTGGCGACCTTGGTCGTCAACAAGATCCGCGGCACGATCAAAGTCGTCGCGGTCAAAGCCCCTGGCTTTGGCGACCGGCGCAAGGCGATGCTCGAAGATATCGCGATCTTGACCGAAGGTAAGATGATCGCCGAAGAGTTGGGCATCAAGCTTGAAAACGTCACCATTAAGGATCTTGGCCGAGCCAAGAAGGTTATCATAGATAAGGACAACACCACGGTGGTCGAAGGTGCGGGTAAAAAGTCGGCGATCGAAGGCAGGATCACGCAGATTCGCACGCAGATCGAAGATACCACGTCAGATTATGACCGCGAAAAACTGCAAGAACGCTTGGCCAAATTGGCCGGCGGCGTTGCCGTTGTCAAAGTCGGCGCGGCCACTGAGATCGAGATGAAGGAGAAAAAGGCCCGCGTCGAAGACGCGCTGCATGCTACCCGCGCAGCCGTCGAAGAAGGCATCGTGCCGGGCGGCGGCGTGGCGCTGATTCGCGCTTCCGGCGTGCTCGCCAACATGAGAGTTTCCGACGACGAGAAGGTCGGCGTGCGGATTATCCAGAAGGCGGTTGAAGAGCCGCTGCGCTGGATCGTCAGCAACGCCGGTCAAGAGGGCTCGGTGGTGTTGGATAAGGTCCGCAACGGCAAGGGCGCGTTCGGGTTCAATGCCGCCACCGAGGAGTACGAAGATCTCGTCAAGGCGGGCATTGTCGACCCGACTAAGGTCGTTCGAGTCGCGCTGCAGAACGCGGCTTCGGTTGCCGGTCTGCTGCTGACCACCGAAGCGATGATCGCCGACAAACCGGAGAAGAAGGCAGCCGCTCCGGCCATGGGCGGCCACGATCACGAAGATTATTAGGAATTAAATAGTCATCAGACTAAAAATGGCGCTCGGGAAACCGAGCGCCTTTTTTTTGTTTTGTGCTCATCCCAGCCGACCATTGGCTTGGATATTCCCTGTTATGTATCGGATGCATAGGAGCGCACTTTGGCAGGTTCGAGGAAGACATGGTCACCGATCGATCAGTCAGTCGTTGAACGACTGGCAAATCTGTTTTCAGTGATTACATTCCCGACATGGAAAAAAACTTTCCCACTGACGTAGTCCAAGTGGTCGCCCTTGACGATCGCTCAGCGGTTCACGCGCAAGGTCAGGATGATCCGGGCAAATCGGCCTGGCCCGATGACGCCATGATCATCCTGCCGCTGCGCAACGTGGTGTTGTTTCCTTTGGCGCTGGCGCCGCTGAGCTTCCGCCGCAAGATGAGCGTGGAGGCGGTTGAGGAAGCGGTGCGCCGGGAAAAGCCGATCGGCGTCCTGTGCCAGCGCGATCCGGCGACCGCCACGCCGCAACCTTCCGACCTGTACTCGGTCGGTACCACGGCTCAAGTCTTGCGCGTCGGCCGGCTCCCTGGCCATTTGCAGCAGGTGCTGGTGCAGGGTGCGCGGCGATTCAAAATCGTCGACTACCTGCAAACCGAACCCTACCTGGTCGCGCGGGTGACGTTTCTCGACGACGCTAAGCTCGAGTCCAACGAGTTCGAAGCCCAGGTTTTGCATTTGCGCCAGCAGATGGAGCATGTCCTGACGCTGTTGCCGGTGCATGCGCCGGAGCTGGCCGCGGCCGTGGAGGGATTGAAAGATGCGGCGGGATTTATCGACTTCGTGGCTTCCTGGCTCGATGTGCCGTTGGCGGACAAACAGGAGCTCTTGGAAACCATCGATCTCGACAGCCGGGTGAAAAAAGTCACCGCCAAGCTGCGCCACCAGGTGGAAATCCTCGAGCTCACGAAAAAGATCGGCGGCGCAGCGCGGGATTCCATGGACCGGTCGCAGCGCGAGTTCATGCTGCGCGAACAGTTGAAGGCGATCCGCAAGGAGTTGGGCGAGTCGGAAGATAAAGCCACTGAGTTCGACGACCTGAGAACCAAAATCACCGCCGCCAAAATGTCCGAGCTGGCCGAACAGGAATCGTTGAAGTCGGTGGCGCGGCTCGAGCGCATGTCCGAGAGCGCGCCGGAATATTCCATGGTGCGGTCGCATTTGGATTGGCTGCTCGACTTGCCGTGGAATATTACGACGGAAGAAAATATCGACCTCGCCAAGGCGCGCGCCGTGCTCGACGCCGACCACCACGATCTCGCTAAGGTGAAAAAGCGGCTGATCGAATTTCTCGCCGTGCGCAAACTCAATCCCCAAGGCAAGAGCCCGATCCTTTGCCTGGTCGGACCTCCCGGCGTTGGCAAGACTTCCTTGGGGCAGAGCATCGCCACGGCGATGGGACGAAAATTTGTCCGCCAGAGTTTGGGCGGGGTTCACGATGAAGCGGATATCCGCGGCCATCGGCGCACCTACATCGGCGCGCTGCCGGGGCGGATTATCCAAGGACTTAAGCGCGCTGGCACTAAGAATCCGGTGTTTCTACTTGACGAGATCGATAAGTTGAACGCCAGTTACCAAGGCGATCCGAGCGCCGCGTTGCTCGAGGTGCTCGATCCGGAACAGAACGGCACTTTCCAGGATCATTACATCGATGCGCCCTTCGATCTGAGCCAGGTGTTGTTTATCGCCACCGCCAATGTGCTCGACACCATCCCCGCCGCCTTGCGCGACCGCATGGAGGTGATCGCGCTACCGGGCTACGCCGAGGAGGACAAGGCGATCATCGCGCGCCGCTATCTGCTGCCGCGCCAACTGGCGGCGGTCGGCTTGACCGGTGCGCAGATGACCATCACCGACGAGGCGCTGAGCGAAGTCGTGCGCAGCTACACGCGGGAGGCCGGCGTGCGCCAGATCGAGCGCGAGATCGGCGCCATCTGCCGCGCGGTGGCGACGCGCTTCGCCGAAGGCGATAGCGAGCCGGTAGCGGTGGAAGTTGAAACCGTGCGCGACTATCTCGGACCGGCGAAATATTTCAACGAAGTGGCGCTGCGCACAAGCCTTCCCGGTGTTGCCACCGGTTTGGCGTGGACCGCGGCGGGCGGCGATATTTTGTTCGTCGAGGTTAGCCAGATGCGCGGCGACGGCAAACTGATTCTCACCGGACAGTTGGGCGAGGTCATGAAGGAGAGCGCCCAGGCGGCGCTCAGCCTGGTGAAATCGCGGGCGGTGTCACTTGGAATCGATGACAGCATCTTCAAACAGCTGGACTTGCATGTGCATCTGCCGGCCGGAGCGATTCCCAAGGATGGGCCGAGCGCCGGCGTGACGTTATTCACCGCGTTGGTCTCGCTTCTCACCGGACGCCGAGTACGCAACGACGTGGCGATGACCGGCGAGATCAGCCTGCGCGGACTGGTGTTGCCCGTGGGCGGCATCAAGGAAAAAGTCCTGGCCGCCAAGCGCGCGGGAATTTCCGCCGTGCTGCTGCCCGCGCTCAATCGCCGCGATCTCGAAGAATTGCCACCGAGCGTGCGTGAGACCATGCGCTTCGAATGGCTCGAATCGGTCGACGATGTCCTCGCTCATGGCTTAGAGTCGCTGCTGGATCTACCGGCGCTCAGCGCCGATGCCTTGGCGCCCAAAGCTGTGGAGCTGGCGTCCTGGCAGCATTGAAAGTGACATCGTGGGATGGGAATCAAGGAGCAGTGCGGGTGGAGTTTTTCACGATGGAATGTATCAAACAAGATGGTAGTGACGTAGGAGCCTGACTGCACCAATCTGATCCAAGGCTTTTTAGATCCTGAATGAGCCCTACAGTTTCCTGATTAAGAATCGGAGACATGTCATGAAGAAGTTTCAACAGTTAGTGGATTTGGCCAACACCAAAAGGCGCCAGTTTGATGAATATCGTAAAGAGGTCAATTCTTTTTCTCACGAGCTAGTTTTCGGCTTTTGCAAGCACATCGATGGGATACCTGGAAGTGTGATGTTTTAGAACGTTGATCGGGCACAAGAAGAAATCGACGGACCGTCACTGAATGTCAATGCTTGTTTCTGTTATGATGCCGTCTGGTACTTTAAGTTGGTTGTCAATTTTCCAGAGTCCACCACGCTACAATCTCAAAACATAGCTTATAGAGTTTCATTGCTAGTCGGGGTCAAAAAAACAGGCGGAGAATTTCTTGTTACGTTACCGGAAAAGGAATTTCATGTTCGAAATACGGACGATAGAATCGTAATCTACGATTACCTCGTCGATATGTTGGAAACATTGCTTGCAAAGTCATGGACCGAGTCCCACGCAAAAATCTTTGGTTTTGATATCGCGTAGTCGCGCACGTACATCAAAGATGTAAGGGCAACCTAGTGTGTTGAATCTTCAGATCGAATCCCGATTCCATTGGAAACCGAGGCGTAGGGTGGGTTTTCTTGGTTCTGCTACCTGTTCATTCGTTACGACCTGATAATCTAAGCATCATCTAACCGGCATCCCTGCGCAGCTCCACGGTTTGGGCCGCTAGCAGCCCGTGGTAAAAGTCCGAATTTTACAAAACGCACGGGGGCAGTGCGAAGCGGCGACTTTGGATCGCAAATAGTCCCAGAGCGAGGCCTCGGCAGCAAATAGCGGTTGCTCGGTCGCGCCGTAGCACCCACAGCGTAAAATA
>CAMDBU010000151.1 GCA_945889495.1 Syntrophobacter sp. SbD2
ATTTTACGCTGTGGGTGCTACGGCGCGACCGAGCAACCGCTATTTGCTGCCGAGGCCTCGCTCTGGGACTATTTGCGATCCAAAGTCGCCGCTTCGCACTGCCCCCGTGCGTTTTGTAAAATTCGGACTTTTACCACGGGCTGCTAGGGTGTCGAGATAGTAAGCTTTGCCGGGCTTGACGAAATGCAGGGCGGAATAGAACAAATTAGCGAACAGATAGGCGCGCAAATCGTAGACTCGGCGGCGTAGGCCCATGAACAGGATGCCGCGAAAAAACACTTCTTCGAAGACGCCGGCGAATAGCCCCGCGGCGGCGGCGCTGGCGCCGCGCGTCAGCGCTTGCGCGGCGCTGAAATCGAACACCGTCGCATAAATGTTCGTAGCGCTCATCGCAGTCAATACCAATACCATTGAAACCAGCGAAAGGGCCAAGCCGATGGCGAAGTCGCGAAGCGCCGCCGCCCGGCTGTCGTGGAAAAGTCTGGTCAAATCTTGGGTAAAGAGCTGGCGGCGGAAGACAAAAAACAAAACCACGCCGGCGATCATGAAGGCGCGGCTAAAGGTGCGATGAAACGGAATCCTTTTGGGCATCAAGGCGGGCCACTGGGTCATAAACCAGTCGGCACCGAGGGATTGGATCGGACTGATGACACAAGCAAGGGTCAAAGCCAGCAACAAAAAGAGCACAAGTCGCTGGTACGGTTGCCAGGATTTCATGAATTGTCTGACTATGTTATAGCGACCATACGATGGCAAGTGTAGGTAGCGAAAAGTTGTCCGGCAAAGTCGCGCTGATCACCGGTGGTAGCCGAGGAATTGGCCGGGCTATCGCCAGCGCCTACGCCGACCAGGGTGCTGGGGTATTTATTTGTGGCCGTAACCCGGCGGATATCGCGGCGACGGTCGATGCGGTGCGTCGTGCCGGTGGGATCATTGACGGCACTAGCGGCGATATCGCCAGGCCCGATGACGTACGCCGGATCGTTGGCCAGGCTGTACAGCGCTTCAGCGCTATCGATATATTGGTCAACAACGCCAGCCTGCTTGGCCCGCGGGTCGCCATCGCCGAGTACGACTTCGCTGACTGGCGCAAGGTACTGGACGTCAATCTCAACGGACTTTTTCTGATCACCCATGCAGTGCTGCCGTTCATGTTGGCGCGGCGTTCGGGCGCGATTATTAATCTAACTTCCGGCGTCGGGCGGGTCGGCAAGGCTAAGTGGGGTGCCTATGCGGTGTCCAAGGCGGCCCTTGAGGGCTTCACTCAGGTGCTTGCCGATGAGCTGCGCGGAGAAGGCATCCGGGTAAATTCTGTCAATCCCGCGGCAACCAGAACCCAGATGCGCGCCGAGGCGTATCCCGCCGAAGATCCCCTGACATTACCGACACCCGAGTCGATAATGCCGCTTTTTGTTTATCTCGCTTCGGATGAGTCGTTGGCGGTTTCCGGTCAAGCCCTGAGTGCCCGGGAATGGGTCGGTAAGTGATTTGATCTCGGCGCACGAATCGTGTAAAGAACGGCCATTATGCCATGGGTAGCTCGTAAGCAAACCGAAAACCGGATCTACTGGATTAGCGCAGGGGTGGCATCGGTGCTGTTTGGTATTCTCACCGGCTATGCGCTCTGGGGCCAGACAGCATCCCTGGTGGTTAATGTCGAGCACCAATTGAACACGTCCGAAGCGCGCGTGCGCAATCTCGAACGACGGCTACAAACCCTCGAAGCCAAGGCCGGTGCGGGAACTGCTAGCGCCGAAGCTGACAAAACCGCGCTCGCCTACTGAGCCGATTCGGTTGTCAGCTCGTTCTCGTCAACAGCCAATTCATCTCTCGGCGGTCGTATTATTATGATGAGAATTTTATTTTTGTTCTTTGTCCTGGTGATGGGCTCGGCCGAGGCGCAGGATGTCAAAAAGATCAAGATCGGCTATCCGGCGATCTCCTACAATCAAATTCATATTTGGATCGCCAAGGACGCCGGGATTTACCGGCGCCATGGGCTTGACGCCGAAGTGATTTTCTTTCGCGGCGGCCAGATGGCGACCCAAGCGCTGGTGGCCGGCGATCCGCCGATCGTCAATATCGGCACGGTGGTGCCGGCTAATCTGCAAGGCCATGATATCGTCCTGATCGCGTCGTCGGAGTCTTCCTACAACTATTCGGTGGTCGCCAAGCCGATCATTACCCGGGTCGAGCAGTTGAAAGGTAAACGCTTGGGTGTTAGCGGCTTCGGATCGGCGTCCCATAACGCGGCGCTGATTCTTTTGAAAAAGTTCAATCTCGAAGCTGGCAAGGATGTCGCGTTGGTGGTGGCCGGTCCAACCATGGAGCGTTTGAGCGCGGTGGAGGCCGGCCGCATCGAAGCGACGATTCTGACGCCGTCGGAAACCCCGCGGGCGCGCAAGCAGGGTTTGATCGAAGTGTTCGACATGTTGGAATTGAACATCGAAGTGCAGGGCAACGGCTTTGCCACTTCGCGGAGCTTCATTCGCAGCCAGCGCGACACCGCCTTGAGTGCACTGCGTTCCTATGTCGAAGCGATCTATTTTATCGGCAAGAACAAGGACGAGTCCAAACGCATCGCCGGCAAATACATGCGCACCACCGAGCAGGACGTGCTCGACGCCACCTACGATTGGTTCGTCAAACGAGTCGCCAAGCGGCCCTATCCCACTTTGAAAGGGATTCAATACCTGCTCGACGAGATGGCGCCGAAGGTGCCACAGGCTAAGACCGCCAAGCCGGAACAGTTCGTCGATGTCAGCCTGTTGCAGCAGTTGGAAAAAGAAGGTTTCTTCAACGAAATGGTCAAGCGCTATTAACCACCGCGACGGCGTGTAATTACTATAACCAACCAAAGTGAGGCCCCATGAATCTCAAGATCGGCCAGAAATTTCCCGACATCGAATTGCCCGACCAGGAAAACCAGCCGGTGAAATTATCCAGCTTGGTGGGCAAGTTTCCTTTCATTCTGACTTTTTACCGCGGCTACTGGTGAGGCAAATGCCAGGTGCAGTTGCGCCACTACGTAGAATTGCAAAAAGAGCTGGCGATTAACTATTGTCATATTGCGGTGTGCTCAGTGGATTCCCCCGATATCAATGACGCCTTTCGCACCGGCCTGGGCGCTGAGTTTCCCTTCCTGAGCGATCAGGAGCGCAAGGTGGTCAAGCTGCTCGACATGACCGAGACCTCGAAAAGCATGGGCGTCACCGCCATGCCGCATACCTTCGCCTTGATGCCGGACCTGACGATTCACAATATCTATAACGGCTACTGGTACCTCGGCCGGCCGACCTTGGATGAGGTGCGCGCCGACCTGCGCGCCATGCTGCGCAAAGTGCGGCCGGACTTCGAAGGACCGGTGGGGTAATTGGGGCGGGGATTCGGATTCGGATTATTTCTCGCAAAGGCGCAAAGACGCTAAGGTCGGAGAAGAAATTTGCTCGTTCTCAGGAAGATTATCGTCTTGGGTTTCCGAACTTTGCGAGCTTAGCGCCTTTGCGAGAGGATATCCGAGTTCTGTTTACAGTGGTGCTGGCAGTTGCAAGCGGGCCTGGTTGCCGGTAAGATTTTTCCCATGATTAGTCCAGATGAAATTAAAGAGACTTTAAGCAAAGCGTTGCCGGTATCGTTGGTCGAAACCCAAGATTTGACCGGCGGCGGCGACCATTGGCAGGTGATTATCGTGTCGGCGGCCTTTGACGGCAAAGGCTTGCTCGAACAGCACCGCATGGTCAACGAGGTGTTGAAGGAGCCGTTGGCCGATCAGCGCATCCATGCGCTGTCGCTCAAGACCTATAGTCCGGCGCAGTGGGAAAAGTTGGGCGCGTAAATTCCAACCGTTAAAAAGGAGAACTGGTTATGGCAGAAGAAGATATGATGAGCAAGATCGACGAGAAGGTGAAGAACAACAAAGTCATGGTTTACATGAAGGGCACGCCGGATTTCCCCCAATGCGGCTTTTCGGCCCATACCGTGGAGATCCTCAAGTCCTATGGTTTCCCCTTCGCCAGCGACGATGTGCTGGCCGATTCGGCGGTGCGCGACGGCATCAAGCGCTACTCGAACTGGCCGACTATCCCGCAGGTCTATGTCGACGGCAAATTCGTCGGCGGTTGCGACATCCTGCACGAGCTGCACGAGCGCGGCGAGCTCGAGCCCATGCTCAAGGCCGCATTCTCCAAGTAGTGAGATTAAAAGCCCCGCATCGCTAAGATCCGGGGCTTTTTTACGTCTAACCGCTGGTAGGAGGATGACGACCATGGGAAATCGTCTTGCCAAGATTGGTTTTGCTCTAAGTTTGGCGCTGCTCGCGTCCTGCTCGCTTGGGAGTCGGCAGGATGGGTTCGATATCGGCTTGATGCTGTTTAACCAGGGCCGCTTCGCTGACGCGATCCCGTACCTTGAGGACGCAACCATGGACAATCCCCGCGATGCCCAGGCGTTTCTCTACCTCGGCCGCGCCTATATCAGCCAGAGCAAGTGGCGCCAGGCGATCGCGCCACTGCGCGCCGCCTTTCGCTTGTCGCCGCGGGATGCGCAGCAGGAAATCGTCAATCTGATCATCGACGCCGGCTTTGCCGCCGCGCTCAACGATTTCCGCCTGGGCGACGTTCTCGATTCGCCGCGCCGATCCAAAGAGCTTTTATAGCGCAGCGAGTCAAACGATTAATATTCGGGAAATTAGCAATCTCAGGAGGATGGCATGATCAAAGGTTGGTTGACGGGATTATTTTTCTTGTTGGCGGTGAATCCGGCGGCGGCGCAGTTCGACAAGGTGCTCAAAGACTTGGGCGGCAAGCTGCCAAGTGTCGGTAGCATGGGCGGCTTGAGCGACGCCAAGATCGGCTCCGGCCTGCAAGAAGCGCTCAAGGTCGGCACCGAGAACTCGGTGCAGCAGACCAGCGCTGTCGACGGCTTTTTACTGAACAAAGCGATCAAGATTCTGATGCCCAAGACTTTGCAGAACATGGAAAAGCCGCTCCGCCTAGTCGGCTACGGGCCGCAGATCGATGAATTCGTTGTCGGCATGAACCGCGCGGCCGAAAAGTCCGTGCCGTTCGCCAAGGAGATTTTCTGGAACGCCATCGGCGCGATGAGCTTCGAGGATGTCAGAAAGATTCTCAACGGCACCGACACCGCGGCGACCGACTACTTCAAGTCCAAGACCACCAAGACTTTGCAGGCGGCGTTTTTGCCGTCGGTCACCGACGTGATGAATCAGGTCGGCGTCAATCAGCAGTACAACGCCCTGATGAGCAAGTATAAAGACGTGCCGTTCTCCAAGAGCATCACTTTCGACACCAACAAATATGTCACCGAGAAGGCCACCGATGGTATCTTCTACGTGGTCGCCCAGGAAGAGAAGAAGATTAGAAACAATCCGGCGGCGCGGGTGACGGATCTGTTGAAGGAAGTGTTCGGCAGCGTCAACAAGAAATAGCGGTTAGGATCGATTCAGTGTGAAGGAAAGGGCGAGTGAAGCAATCACTCGCCCTTTTTGTTTATCGGATTCGGAGAAGATTTTTTAACCACGAAAGACACGAAACACACGAAAAAAGGGGATTCTGAATTTCGTGCCTTTCGTGTTTTTCGTGGTTAATTCTTTTTCCTAGTTCGCCAGCGACGCCATCAGTCTACCGTAGCCGCTGACTTCCTGTTTCACCTTCGCCATTTTCAAAGCGTACCAAATGTAGGCTTGGGAGCTGGTGATCACTGGCTTGCCGATTTCATGTTCCAACAAATCCACGTCGGTGATGGTCGGCCAGCGCGGGCAGGGGACGAAGACGCCGTCGGCTTCGGGGGCGGATTCGTAAAGCCGCTTGGCGATTTTGTACGCCGCATGTTCGTCCATGTCAGTGATGTCGGCGTTCTTGCGCATGCCGTAGCCTTGGATCTTGAGAACTTTGAAGCCCGACGCTTCGAGAAATGCTTTCATGCGTTCGTTGAGCGTGTCTTCGTGGGGTGTGGCGACCACCAGTTTCTCGATGCCCAAGGATTTCAGCGCTTGGATTTCGCCGGTGATGCCGGGGGAAACCGGCACGCCGTACTTGTCGCTCAAGCGCTTGCCCATCTCGATGTCGCTGCCGTAGCCCAACTTGGTGAATAGCGGCGAGCCGCCGATGATCACCGAGTCGCACTTGTTGTCGACTAGATCGGCGGCGGCGACTTCGATGCTCTGGAGCTGCCGCTCCAAGTCGGCGTCGACCAGTTGCCTGATCGTGCCGGTGCTGTTGAGCATCATGAAGCCCGGCGGCATCATCTGATAAAATTCGTAAACCAACGTATCGCCGCGCGAGGGCGCGACATGACCGATTCTGACTCTCCATCCGTACATTTCTCTTCCTCCTGGGATTGGTTGTTAGTTGCCAGTGGTCAGTTCCCAGTTCCGATCCGGTCTGACAACTGGGAACTGATTACTGACAACTGTTTATTCACCAGTTCAGCCACGCGCCGTTCACGTGGATGGTCTGGCCGGTTATATAGTTATTTTCATCTTGCACTAAGAAGTTCGCCGCGCTGGCGATGTTTTCCGGCTTGCCGGTGCGGCCCATGGGGATCTGCGCTTCGGCGGCAGCCCAGGCTTCGTCGGAGTAGTGGCCGCGCACGGCGGGAGTCTCGATCCGTCCGGGCGCGATGGCGTTGATGTTGATGCCGTCTTTGACATGCTCAAGCGCCAGCGATTTGGTGAAGACCGCGACCCCGGCTTTGGCGGCGGCGTAGCTCGATCGCGTGGCGTTGCCGGCGAAGCCGTAGATTGACGAGATGCTGACGATCTTGCCGTACTTGGCTTTCAACATGGTCGGCAGCACCGCTTGCGAGCAGAGAAACACCGATTTCAAATTCATATTGACGATGCGGTCCCATTCGTCGGGGTCGATATCGACGACGTTGGCGCGGCTGGCGCCGCCGGCGACATTGACTAGGATGTCGAGCTTGCCCCATTTGTCGAGCGTAGCTTTGACCATGTCTTCGACCGACTTCTTGTTGGTCACGTCGCTGGTGATGGCGATGGCGTCGGTGCCGCGGTCGGCGACTTCTTTCATGCGCGCTTGGGCGGCTGCTCCATTGATATCGGCGATCGCCAGCTTGGCGCCCTCGCGGGCGAAGCGCTGGACGATGGCACCGCCGATGCCGCCGCCGCCGCCGGTGACAATGGCTACTTTGTTATCGATGTTTCCCATGGAACTTCCTCCGTCATTCGAGTGGTTGGTTACGTTAAGATGGTTTCACGATAGAGGGCACAGAGAGCACAGAGTTCGGATTGAGGTAAGAAAACAGTTCGTTCAAATCCTCAATGCGCTGCACTTTCGGGTGCGCGAAGCGCTGGTTGTAGGGCCGGTGCGGCATCATCACCACGGCGTCGGTTTGGGTCGCCACGTCTTCGCAGTTTTCATGGCGGTCGTCGACGAACAGTTCGACTTCCAGTTGGCGCACCAGTTGGGATTTTACTTCTTGGGTGAAGTGCACCACTGGATTGTCCATGCCGTGGCCGCGTAGCCAATCGCAGGTGACTTGGTTGATATCGTAAGTGTCGCGCACCCAGCGATGGGTGATGAAGACGACTTCATTGTCGCGGCTTAGCCGATTGAGCGCTTGCCATTGCTCTGGCGATGGCAGGGGCGCGAGGACGCGCCAGAACTCGGGATCGTAGGAGGCGTCGACCATGCAGTCGTAGATCAGTTCCTTGGTTAAATATGGATGGTGCTGAAAATTCGGGTCGGTGATCGACGCCGGGTCGATGGCCGGGCCGCCGACGCGCCGTTCGAGCAATTGCAAAAACGGTGTGACGAAATCCGCCAACACGCCGTCGATATCCAAAGCGATCTTCATCAAGGCCACAATCTAGGCAAAATGGCGCGAAGCGTCAACCGCGTCGGAAAGAGAATGGCCGCAAAGAACGCAAAGGACTCAAAGGGGCTTTCGGAATATCTCTCGCAAAGGCGCAAAGACGCAAAGTTGGCAGAAGTGGATGATGTTAGAATAGTTTCTGATATCCCTAGATTCCGCTCGGGATGACGGGCTCCGGCCCGTCCCTTGGCGTCTTTGCGCCTTTGCGAGAGAAAAATCTGGGTCCGATGTCGAGAGCATTTCTATCGATAAGCTTCCTTGACATGCTCTTGCCGTGCTGATTATCGTGGCGGCAATTCATCGATCTCCACTTACAAGAAGGATTCATCATGGACTTCAATCTTCCCGAAGAGTTGCAAATTCTCAAATCCACCGTGCGTCGGTTTGTCGATAACGAGTTGATCCCGCTGGAGCATGAATACCGGCCCGACGGCGAGGAGATGCCGGAGCATTTGCTGCGGCCGTTACAAGAAAAAGTCCGCGCCTTGGGCCTGTGGATGCTCGACGTGCCGCCGGAGTTTGGCGGCGCGGGATTGGATTTGCTCAGCCGCTGCATCATTCAAGAAGAAGTTTCGCGCACGGCGGCGCTGCCGTTCCGCGCCAATCCATTATTCGGCCCCGACGTGCGGCCGATACTTTTCTACGCCAACGACGAGCAGAAGGAACGCTTTCTCCAGCCGGTCATCGCCGGCAAATTATCGGTCTGCTTCGCCCAGACCGAGCCCGACGCCGGCAGCGATCCGGCGGCCATGCGCACCAATGCGGTGCGCGACGGCGACCATTACATTCTCAACGGCACCAAGCGTTTTATCAGCGGCGCCGGCCGCGCCGACTATGCCCAGGTGATCGCCGTCACCGATCAGGAGAAGCGCGCCCGCGGCGGCATCAGCTGTCTGATGGTCGAGATGAAAAGCCCAGGCGTGGTGTTGGAAAAACAGTGGCACACCATGATGGGCGACGCGCCCTGGCAAATCTTTTTCGACAACGTGCGCGTGCCGGTGGCCAACCGCATCGGCCAGGAGGGCGAGGGCTTTTCCCTGGGACAAAAGTGGATCACCTCGGGCCGCATCAAGGGCCATGGCGCGCGCAGCGTCGGCATCGCCTCGCGCGCGCTGGACATGATGATCGAGTATTCCAAGGTCCGCGTCACCTTCGGCCAGCCGCTGGCTAACCGCCAGGCGATTCAGTTCATGATCGCCGACTCGGCGATGGAGTTGCACGCCGCGCGCTCCATGGTCTATGAATGCGCCTGGCGCGCCGACCGCGGCGAGGACGTGCGCAATCTGTCCTACATGGTCAAGATCGTCGCCACCGAAGCGGCGAGCAAGATCGTCGACCGCTCGATCCAAGTGCATGGCGGCCTGGGCTTGATGAAAGAGCTGCCGCTCGAATGGTGGTATCGCCAGCTGCGCAGTATCCGCATCACCGAAGGCACGCCGGAAGTGCTGCGCTGGCGCATGGCGCAGCATCTGATCCGTAATCATAAGTAGTATCGGATGATTGACCGCAAAGTACGCAGAGAACACAAAGGGGAAATCGGAATGTCTCTCGCAAAGCCGCAAAGGCGCAAAGTTTAGAAGACCCAAAGAACGATGCTCACTATCATGTTTCCCACCTTAGCGTCTTTGCGCCTTTGCGAGAGAATAATCCGAATCCGAATGAACTCGATTCGCGCAAAAAACTAACGTGCGTAACAGAAGGAGACCAACATGATTTCGCAGATCCGCATTTACACGATCAACAAGGGTGAGATGGATAATTTTCTCAAGGGGTTCAAAGAGGACGTGATGACGATCCACCAAAAGATCGGCGTGCCCATCGTCGGCACCTGGGTGAACCGGGCGCAGAACGAATTCATCTGGGTGCGCAGCTACAAGGACAAGGCGGAGATGGAAGCCAAGGGCAAGGAGTTCCAAGCCGCGGTGGCCGCCGCTGGCGTGAAGCTCGGCGGCAACGTCGCTAAGATGGAAGTGCGCGAGGTGGAAGCGGCGTTTGCCTAGGTGCATCGCTGTCGGCCATTGCGAGGCGTGTTGCCGTCCCTTTGGCAGTGTCTAAGTTCCGCGCCTTGACAGGGTTCACTCGGCGCTTATGCTACTCCCACACGGAGGGAACGATGAAAACAGCGAAGATATTTCGAAGCGGCAATAGCCAGGCGGTGAGGATTCCGAAAGAGTTTCATCTGGAAGGAGATGAAGTCGAGATTCACAAGCAGGGGGCTAATCTTGTGCTTCGGCCTAGACGGACAGTGTGGACGGTGTGGAGCGAGAATTTGGCAAACTTCACTGACGATTTCATGAAAGACGGTCGTCGGCAGCCCCCAGCGCAAAAAAGGAAACCGGCGTTTCGATGAAATTGATGCTCGACACCAATATTTGCATCTACATCATCAGTGCGCGGCCGCCTTCCGTCATCGAACGGTTTAACTCGTTTGCTGTCGGAGAGATCGGCATTTCGGTTATCACCTTAGCCGAATTGGAATATGGTGTTACAAAAAGTCTCCAGCCGAGAAGAAATCGAGAGGCCCTTAAACGGTTTGTTTCACCGCTTGAAGTCGCTGCGTTTGATGCCGAGGCAACTATGGCCTACGGGAGTGTCAGAACGGTATTGGAGAAGCGCGGGACGCCCATCGGCGCTATGGATCTGCTGATTGCCGCCCATGCCGTGAGCCTTGGCGTGGCCTTGATCACTAACAACACCAGGGAATTCACAAGAGTTCCGGGCCTTCGAGTCGAAAATTGGGTTTGACTTAGGACGTGGTGAAGCCTCACCACAGGATCGGCGTGCCCATCGTCGGCACCTGGGTGAACCGGGCGCAGAACGAATTCATCTGGGTGCGCAGCTACAAGGACAAGGCGGAGATGGAAGCCAAGGGCAAGGAGTTTCAAGCCGCTGTCGCCGCCGCCGGTGTCAAGCTCGGCGGCAACGTCGCCAAGATGGAAGTGCGCGAGGTGGAAGCGGCGTTTTAGCGGCTGGTGTACTGCCGTCACATCAGGAGTGGGTCGATGGCCACGGAAATTGACAACGACAAGATCGACGAAGCGGTCTTGGCCCTGCTGTACCTAACATTGCACGATGGTTCCCGGGCCTGGAAGAGCTTCGATTGGGATGCGATGAAACGGCTGCATGAGAAGGGATACATTTTTAATCCAGTCGGCAAGGCGAAGTCGGTGGGATTAACCGGGGATGGGCTTCGCGAAGCCGAGCGCTTGTTCGTCAAGCTGTTCGCACGGGAATAGCAGTGTAACCTTACGTGCGAGATTTCGGGATCGATCATGAACCCGATTGGTGGAGATGGAGTCCGCGTGAATGCCTTAGATAAAAATTTAATCCTAGCTCCATCCTAGCTCCAATCGATGTCGGCCCATTACGGTTATGCGTTCTAGCAACTCGCAATCCCCGAGTCGAGTATAACGGTGCGTTCCAAGACGTGGTGTTTGATGGCCACCACCTGCTCTAGTTTTGAGATTTATCTTCTAATCTCTAACATTTACCAACTTCTAATATCATTGCTAATTTAATAATTTACAAAAATGCACTACTCGGTTAAATTCTGCCACTAAAGTATAAGGGTGCCATTCGCTCTAGCCAGTGAGAGTTTTGGTGTAGAAGATTGGGTGACGTGGACTTAAACAAAAGGGGAGGCGGAATATGCGGAAATCAATTTTGCCGGGCATTTTGTTTTTCTTGATGATGATGTTGGTGGGTGTAGCTCACGCTCAGGTGCAGGGGGGGGCTTTTTTGGTTACATTGATGGCTCACTCGTGCTTGATCCAGGCTCAGGCAGCGCTGTTATCTCTAACGATGCCCCAGGCGTTACCGGTGAAGGTGATCGCGGTCTCGGCTTTGGCATTGAGGGAAAGGGTGGCTACCGGTTCAGTAATGATTGGGATGTAGCGCTGGGTGGGGGCTATCGCGATTATGGTCGAGGTAACAGCGCTGGTAGATTTGGGCTAAGGCTCAATGACGGTGATTTGTGGAATATCGATGCTGAAGCGGGTTACACATCGGCCGGAGCACTTGGCGGAGTACGACCATTCATGGGTGCGCGGTTTTTCCGTTTCACGACGGATGGCAAAGACCCTGGCAACCGTTTTAAGCACGAGGGTCGTTCATGGGGCATCGGTCCCAGGGTGGGTCTTGATTTGAATCTTCTCGTGACCGGCCCGATCAGCCTATTTGGCGGTGTGGACACGTCGCTCTTGTTTGGAAGTATTCGCGATCGGAACGGTCCTAGCTTTGCCACTTCGCGTAGCGATAGTCGGTTTACCTGGCAGATTGGAACGAAGCTAGGATTGGATTGGGAGATTTCCAAGCCGATCCATTTGGCGCTCGGTTACAAGTTTTCGTTTTGGGACGGTGTCGAGAGTAAGTATGCCTTTACCTTTCCGGGCGTGGCCGCGCCGGCGAAAGGGCGTCAGGATCTGATCGAGCATGGGCCGTTTTTGCGGGTGTCCTACAATTTTGGGACGCCAAGTGTCGCGACCAAATAGTTGGAGATCGAGGACCACTCGCCGTAGGCGGGTTCGATGATTATTGAGTTGAATACTTTGATCTCACAAGCCTGCGCTGGGCGCTTGATTTTATTGAGCGCTGCAGCGCAGGACAAGTTAGTTCCGGTTAAGATGTAAGGTTTGCGTTGTTTGAAGTTCGCGTAGCCAGTCTCCAGATAACGGTGCTCAGCCTATCACCGCTAATTTAGGATCCAATTTCTCAGCGCTAGCACGTGGCTCAAGGGACGCTGCATTTGCCGTCGTTGACCGCTTTGTTGTAGCTCTCAGGCTGGTTGGGGATGGGTTTGCGAAGATCGAAGCCTCATTCGATGACATTCGGTCGGCTGCACGCTTTGCCGAGTGGACGATCTATGCGTTATCGCGCTGATGCCGCAAGCTTCCCGCCGTTTCGTTACCACCAAATTCAACACAGCGGGAAATCGCACAGACGCTGTGCGCCGCGGTCACCCGCCGCGTCTCAAAGACTAATCTTCCCCGGATGCCAGTCGTAACTATCGACGCTGTACGCATCCGCCGGCATGAGCGTGGAGAGGCCGCGTTTGGCTAGTTCGCCTTCGAATTTTTGGCGAATCCACGGATCTTCGGCTTTGTACTCGATCATGTCCTTGGCGCGGTCTTGGACTTTTTCGGCGTGGCCGCGGAATTGGCGCGGCGGGTGGAGCGCTAGATAGCGCGCTGGCGTGCCGCCGGCGTTGAAGTGCTGGTGAAACCATTTGTCGGGCGGCACGAACATGCTGCCTTCATGCCAGGGGGCGACGATTTTTTCTTTGCCGTCTTCCCACAGCACCGAGTAGCCTTCGCCGGCTGGAATCACGATCACCCGGCCGGGGCCGTGGCGATGGGCTTTTTTGTAGGTGCGCGTGGGAAACACCGACATGTGGCAGGACATCTCGGAGCTCGGAAACATGATGATCACGCTCATGCCGCCGCGCGCGTTAGTTGTGAGCTTGTCCCAGGCCGCCATGTCGGGAAAAAAATTGCCGTGCCAGTAGACCCGGCTACTGCCCCAGGCGAGTTCGGGATCGCCGTTTTCGACTAGCTTGGCTTGGGAATACAGTTCGCTTTCTTGGTCGGACGGCGCGGCCTTCTGATAGGGATTGTTAAAAAAGAATTGCGGCTCGGTGACCAAGGATGTGGCCAGCGGCAGATAGCTATAGCGCAACAAACGCACCGGCTTGTCGCCGCGCATGTTGGCCAACTGCAAGTTAGTGTTGGAGGCGACGTGAAAAAGGCTGCGGTCCTGCCACTCGAAAGTTTTTTTCGGGCCGCGGTCATCGGTCCATACCGTGCTCACGCCGTGGCCTTGCAAGACGTAAATGATCTCGTCGAGGGCGAACTTCATCGGCGGCAAGGACTTCCCCGGCGGGATCTCCATGACGATGGCCGAGGTGATGCCTTCCTGGCCGGATAGCTGAATGAACGCCGCGTCGCACTGGCGCTGGTCCCACCAGCCGAGCTCCACGGTGCGTAAATCCTCGATAAAAAATCCCCGGTGAATCGGTATCCCCACCGACTCCATCCAGCGGTCATAGGTGAATGCCTTGACCTCGTTGATCTTGGGCGCGGCTTCGTAGGGATTGGCGGTAAGCTCTGTGTTTGGCGTTGACATAGGGTTGTCTCCTTAGGTGCGCCGATTGCGACGGCGTTGAGTTATCTTTTATCTACAACTTGCCAGCGGTACAAGGCGGGTGGCGGTTGCAAAGCCCAGACGGTGGAAAGAAGGCTGGTTCGCGCGAAGTTCTTAAGGCAAAAGTTCGAAGGCTTTTCAGTGGCGCGGTCGAAACAGCGAGAAATCGCGGCGATCGGTGGTCAATACGCGCGGGGATTTCAAGCGCTCGGCCACGGCCATCACGCTTGCATCGACAAAGCCGAGGCGAGCACTTTCATATCTGCGCAGGATCTCCAGAGCACGGCGATAATCCGCGTTGGTTAACGCTTCGACCGTGAGCTCGCCACTTAGGATGGATTGGAGTAATTGTCGCTCGGCTGCCGGACCGAGATGGGTTAGGAGCAAGTATGCCGCTTCGGGGAGAACGCTCGCCGGGACTATCAATTCATCCCGGTTGGTTTCGACAAACCGAACGGTCCGGTGGTGCCAAGCATCGTCTCTGTCGGCCAGCGCATAGAGCGGTCCGGTGTCGACGATGATACTTGCCATCAGCGGCCGAACTCTTTGCCCAAGAGCTCTTCGGCGCGCTCGGCGATATCCTTGCGGCCACTTCTGCCGATGCCGATCAGCGAGAGACGAGTTTTCTTGGGTTGGCGACGAGAGACGAATTCGTTGAGGGCGGTTCGGGTCACCTTAGAAACGGTGCTGTTTTCCCGTCGCGCGATTTGTTTGAGCTTTTTTATGACCTCATCATCGGCGAGGACCGTTGTGCGTTTCATAAACCAACCTCCGAATAGCAAGCCTAGCAGCCCGTGGTAGAAGTCCGATTTTCACAAAACGCTAGGCATCAGTGCGAGGCGGTGACGAGAGATCATAAATATTCTCCGATCGAGTCCTCGGCGCCGATGAGCAGCGACTTGGTCACGTAGTCGCACCCACAGAGCAAA
>CAMDBU010000152.1 GCA_945889495.1 Syntrophobacter sp. SbD2
CCAGAAGTTGACGCAACGCGTGTGGGGATTCGCAATAACTCCAAAACTTTGCCGTTCGCACATGAAAACACGAAACCCGCGTGTTGCGCTCAAAAATTAGCAGGCCGGGTTCTAAAAAAACGGGGTTTTCTGTCAGGCACTAATTAGCCGTTGGCGGTGAGTTCCCACCAGTTTTTGTCCAAGTCGCTGAAGATGAAACTGACTTTGCCGTCGGCGCGCTCGATATTCTCGATATCGTTCAAGCCGAGTGAATTCCGCTTCGAAGTAAATTCGCTATGCGCCTGTTCGACTTCCACCGCCGTCGCCAGTTGCAAAGTCAGCCGGTTGACCGGCGCCAAGTATTGGCGCGGTTTGCGTGGCAACAAGACGATGTACCAGGGGGTCGCCGGGTGCTTGACGTAGATCGTTCGGTCGCTCATGCCGCCGGCCTGTTCCAGGCCCAACACGCCGATGAGGAACTCCTTACTTTTCGCCAAATCGTCGCACTGCAAGGTGCCGTGGGTGAGCGCTTGGGGGAAGTAGCCTCGGCCGGGAAATTCTTTTTCGGTTAGCGCCATCTGCCAATGGCCGGCGGTGTGGGAGCGGCCATGGAGCGCGCTGCCGGGATTGTAGTATTCGATCTCCAGATGATTGCCGCCGGGCTCGTGAAAATAGACCGAGTAGGCGAAATGGGCGCTCTGCGGCTTGGTGATTTTGTCGATGCGGTATTTTTGCTTGTTGGCTTCGAGATAGTTCCAAGCCGCTTCGACTTCGCCATGGCTGGCGACGCGAAAGCCGTAGTGGTTGTCGAAGGTTTTTTCCGGGGCGCCGGCGCCGCTTTCATGGACCACCAAACGCCAGTCGGTGTTGGGATGTTTGACGGTGGCTTGATCGGTCCGGCGTTCGACGATCTCCATGGCCAACAGTTCGGTGAAGACCGGCAGGGTGTCGTCCAGCGCGCGGCATTCGTAGTGGCCCTCGATCAGGCCGATGGGTTTAAGCATGGTGGTTACCTCTGGCTTCTATGTAATTAACGGGTGGGATCGCAGGGGTCAAACGGCATGGTTTCCGTCATTCCCGCGCAGGCGGGAATCCAGGTTCGCTTACCGCCCAATCAACCTGGATACCCGCGTTCGCGGGTATGACGGAATCTGGCGCCGCGCTATTCGCCTTGCCATGGTGACAGCTTCTTAGCGCTTGGGCCCATCGGGATAGAGTTCGCGCAGGAAGCCTTCTTTCTCCAATTCCTGGATTACCGAATTGTCGATCAGGCTATCGAGATTCAATTTCGGATTTTTACCTTCGGGAATGCTATCCAAGGCTTGCTGGATGCCTTCGCGGCGCACCGTCGGCAGGCTCTCCCAGGCGTCGCGGTAGAAGTCGTAGGTTTTCGCCAGCACTTCGCGGTCGTTGGTCTTGATGTAGCGGCCCAGGGTCGCGATCGACAGCTCGCGATCGCTTTTGAAAATCTTGATGCCCTCGATGTAGACTTTCAAAAATCTTTTCACCATGCCGCGCTGGCTGCGCAGGAACTCGCGGCTGACAACGATGCCTTGAGTCGAGTAGTTGAGCGGCAACTTGCCCATGTCGATGAGCACATGAAAGCCCAGCTTCTCGGCCTGGTAGACTTGATCGACGTTCAAGATCGCGCCGTCGACCACGCCGGAGGTGAGCGCCACCATGCGCTCGCCCAGGCCGCCCATCTGGGCGATGGAGATGTCTTGGGTGCGCAATTTGTGATGGGCTAGGGCGTCGCGCAGGGAGACATCGGAGAGCGAGCCGAAGCGGCTGATCGCCACGCGCTTGCCCTTGAGGTCGTCGACTCGTTTGATCTTCGGACTGACCATCAAGACGTTCAATGCCCGCTCGATGCCGCCGGCGACGATGGCAAGCTCAGCGCCCTTGGCCCAGGCACTGACAGCCGATGGCGGCGCCAAACTGCCGACGCCGACATCGCCGGAGAGCAACGTTTGGACGATCAGCGAGCCGCCCGGCATGTAAATCAGCTGGGCATCCAACTGGTTTTTCCTGAACAAGCCGGCGCGTTCGCCGAGATAGAGCGGCGCTTGGAAGCCGGAGATCGAGACGTAGGGAACTTTGATGGTCTGGGCCGGCGCGAGGTTGCCGAACAACAGGGCGGCGATGGCTGCTAGCGGATAAAATAAATGTCGTCGCATGTTTCAACTCCTTGCTGGTCAGTGCAGCGAGCTTGTGGCAGTGGGCCGGTGAGGCTCGTCGTCGGATCGAGAAAAATTCCATCGGAGTCCTTCGACGCTGCTCAGGACGAATGGATGGGAAATTGACTGCGTGTAGCATTTTCCGTTCATGCTGAGGTTCTCGAAACATTCCGGCGATCTTTTCAGCACTCTGCCCGGCTGCGCCTCGGAATGACAACGAAGTGGATCTAGCTCCTGTACAGCGTCTTGAGAAAGCCTTCTTTCTCCAACTCATCCAAAATCGTGAAATCAATGAAGCGGCGCGGGTCGGCGCCTTTGGCGCCGGGGAGTTTTTCCATGCCTTCTAAAATTGTCCTGACGCCGTCCACCGCGGTGCGCGGCACGCGTAGCATATGCTGGGCTTGGATGGCGTAGGCTTCCTTTACTTCGGCGCGGTTTTTCGCCCGGGTCCATTTCTGAATCACTTTCACGCTGAATTCTTCGTCTTCGAGATAGGTCTTCATGCCTTCGAGAAAGCCGCGCATGAAGCGCTTGGCGCTGTCGCGCTGGCCGTCGATGAAGCGCTTGCGCGTGACCACGGTGCCGGTGATGTAGCTCTTGCCGATCTTGGTCATGTCGAAAAGTTCGATGTAGCCGAGACTCTTCGCTCGCAGGTTCCCTGGCAGCGAGATCGGCGCGGCGTCGATGACGTTGTTGGCCAAGCCTTGGACTAAGAGTCCCATCTCGTTGAGCTGCACCATGGTGACATCGGTGGCGGGATCGAGGTTCCACATTCTCAGCATGGACCGCGCCAGGGCGTCGGGAGTGGCGCCGAAGCGGGTGACGCCGACCCGTTTGCCTTTCAAATCCGCCGGGGTTTTGATTTTGCTGTTGACCATGAAGCTGTAAAGCGGTTTGTCGAGAATGGCGCCTATGAAAATCGAATCCGCGCCGCTCAAGTTGGCGCTGACGCAAGCGTCGGTGACCGATTGGGCCACTGCCACTTCGCCGGCGAGGAGCGCCTGCAACGCCAGGATGCTGCTGGCGTGAACCACTTCAACGTCGAGGCCATGTCTCCTGAAATGGCCGGCCTCCAGTGCGATCCACGGGATCGCTTGGTTGACCGAGATGGCGCTGTAGGCCAAGCGCAGCGGTGTTAGCTTGGCGGTCTCGGCGGCGCCGGCCAATTCCACTCTGAGCAACAAGGCGCTGACGAGCAATGCGACCGCGAGCGGGCGCGACTTTGCGAGCTGGTTCATGATTCACCTACCTACGACGCTGGCGTTCTAGCACGGCGGCCATTCTACCTGGCGCGGCCAGTTGGTCAATTGAAATGTTTCACGGCGCCAGCGACCGGTGCGCTGTAAACAATCTGAACAAAGCGGCAGACCCGCCTGATGGCTTGGCGCGCGAGCGAAAGGTTGGATAGTTCCAGCCTTTGCGCCAGGCGGCGATTCTGGTATGTAATCGGCTACAAATTAGCTTTGGTTGACGCGACGATCTAACTTCTGATTTGGTCACCAGAGGAGTTAGGGAGCGAATGGTGAAACCGGCAACCAGATGAGCCGGAGGATTTCACCATGTTTCGAGACCAGCAGTTCAGTAACCCACCTGCAATTCATCCGCGACTCCGATGGTTAAACGTTGTCTTGGCGCTGGCGCTGCTGTCGGTGTTGTGTCCGCCGGCACAAGCCGGCTCGGCGAGCGCGACGCTGCGGGTTACGGTGCGGGTGGTCAGCAGCTGCTCGGTGTCGGCCACTTCACTGCAAAGTATTGGCACCACGGCTCAAGGCCGCTTCAATTGCCCGAGCAGTAATCCGTCAATCTTATCGAACTCACCGGCGTCCGGCGCCGCGGCGAATTACACGGTCACGGAAGTCCCCGACAGCGG
This sequence comes from Syntrophobacter sp. SbD2, assembly GCA_945889495.1. Classification (GTDB taxonomy): domain Bacteria; phylum Desulfobacterota; class Binatia; order UBA9968; family UBA9968; genus DP-20. The sequence goes on from CAMDBU010000152.1 coordinate 4,027, forward strand.
CGGCAGCGTGAAGCTGGTGACGATCAATTTCTAGTCGGGAACCCTCCGAAGCTCTAATTTTTTCGCGAACCCAGATATTCAACCTGGCATTTCGCGATCGGGGTATGAACCCCGCTCGCGACCAAAGGGGATGCTCGCCCCCTTTGGAAACCCCATTTAGTTGTGCCCGCCGCAAGCAGCGGGGAATATTAGATTCAACCGCTCGTCATCGTTTCTGCGCGTCGTCGATTACCTTGATGGCGGCTTTAGTATCGATGTATTCCGGTTTATAGGCGGGGAAAAACTTGCTGCCTTTGTTGAGCCGGTAGGCGCTCGGCAGGTGGTCTTTGCTCACATCCTCACGCACCGACAGTGAAAAATCTTCGGCGAAGGCTTTCTGAAACACGCTTTGGCCGTCGCGCGAGAGCAGCCAGTTGATGAACACCTGGGCGGCGTTGGGATGGGGCGCTTTTTGGAAAATCGCCACGGTGCCGCGCTGGGGCCGGCCGTAGACTCCCTCTTTGAAAGCCGTGGGCAGGAATCGCCCGATGGGTAGTCCTTGCCTGACCGCGATGTCGGCGTCGCTGGCGAAAAAAGCTAAAGCGAACTTGCCCACCGCCACCCAGTCGAGCAGTTGGCGCGCGTCGCGGGAAAAAGTCAGATCCATCTGGCCAAAAAGTTTGCGCAGAAACTCCGGGCCGAGTTCCGGATGGTAGTACAAGAAACTTAAACTGCTGCTGGTGGCGACGCCGGTCTCATGGGGATCGATGGCGGCGATTTTCCCCTTCCATTTCGGCTCGACGAAGTTCCAGTAGGAACCGATCTCTTCGGGCCGCACCAGCTGGGTGCTGTAAACCACGTCGGAGCGCAGGGCCATTTCAAAAACGAAAATAAATTTGCCGTCATCGTCGGCGTAGTGATACTTGCCCTGAAACCATTTGGAGCGGTCGAGGTTCTCCGGTAGTAAAAATAGCGGCTCGATGGGATCGAGAATGGCGCCGCGGTAAAACTGGCTATAGGGCGTGCCGATGCCGCCGAGGTAAACGTCGGCGATAAACTTGCCGGCGCGCCGCTCGGTGAGCACCTTCTGGGCCAGCTGGTTGCCCCGGCCGGTGGTGGCACTGAGTTTGATTGCCGGATAGCGTTTCTGAAAACTTTCGAACACCGGCTCGAAACCGCTGGTGGCATAGACCGTGACCTGGCCTTCGGCATTGCCCGCTTTGACCGCGGCGTCCCAACTTGCTGTTTGCTTGGTAGGGGAATCGGCGCCGTGGCAGATGGTTGTGGCGACGGTGAACCAGAGCGCCGTGATGCAAAGCTGCTTTGCGTAATTCATGGGGCCGCGGCGGATGGAAATGAGAAATTCTTTTTCACCACGAAGGATTTCATGAGATTATGCTCGTCCACAGACAATGAAAACGGAGGATTTCTCTCCACAAGCCGCACTAACCTAATTCGTCATTCCCGCGCAGGCGGGAATCCAGGTTTTTTCTGCGGCGAATTAACCTGGATACCCGCTTTCGCGGGTATGACGGAAACTGGTCGCAGATCAGCCGCAGGTAAATATTTTCGCAGGAGGCACGAAGGACACGAAGGTTTCGGATAATCAAAATTCCAAACTTCGTGCTCTTCGTGTCCTTCGCGGTGAAAATTTCTTCTCTACAGGCCGTAGAGCGCTCTGGCGTTATCGTTGACGATTTTGTTCGCCAGCGCCGGGGTCAAACGCGGGTCGGCGCTCAGGTTGGCGATGGCCATCAGTTCGGTCGCGCTGTCGGCGTGGGCGTAGTCCGAGCCGATGACGATGTTGTCGTCGCCCAATTTGCTGACGATGTAGGGAATGTCGTCGGTGGTTTCGCAGGCGACGAAGATGCGGTCCTTTTTCAAGAAGTCGGCGTGCAGTTCCTTGTCCTTCATGCGGTAGCGTTTTTTCAAATCGGTGAAGGTGTAGGGCAGCCACTCGGCGCTGATTTCCAAAAAGCCGATGCGCAACTTGGGAAAGCGGTCGGGGATGCGGTCCATGACCACGGAGTGAAAACCGCCGACGCAGTTCAGTTTGAATTTCGAGAAGCCGACGCTTTCGTATTTGTAATAGTTAAACAGCGTCGCGCTGCCGTTGGCGGCGTGGACGCCGATGGCGATGTCCAGGCGCTGGGCTTCTTCGTAGAGCGGAAAGAAGTAGGGATCGCTGAGCAGCCGGTCGCCTTCGGTGCCGCGCATGAAGATGGCGCAGGCGCCGTTGTCCTTGGCGAAGCGCACTTCGGCGAGGGTTTGCTCCATCGACATCAGCGGCATCACGGCGGCCCAGCGCAGCCGCTCTTGTTCCTGCTTCCAGATATCGGCGAGCCAGCGGTTGTAGCTGCGGCACAGCGCCAGCTCGACCTCCGGGCGCGGCGTCAGCGGGATCAAAAACAAGGTCGGGTAGATCACCTGGATGCCGACGCCTAGCTCATCCATATGTTTGATCCGGGTCGGCACGTCGCGCATCTCGCGCGAGGCTTGCGGCGTGTTGCGGCCGACGTTGCCCGACTTCAAGCGCAGCGTGCCGTCGACCAGCCAGTATTCGTCCTTGGAATCGCCGTCGGTGGAGCCGACTAGTTTGGGCCGGTATTTTTTATCGGCGCCGTCCATATACTCCCAAGTTTTCTCGGTCTCCAGGACATGGGCGTCGGCATCGATGGTCAGCAGTTGGGTCGGCATGAGCAAATCCTTTCGCGCGCAGGTGAATTGAATTTATCTACTCTCCATTCGTAGGCAAATTCAAGTCGGTCGCGCCGGTTTACGTTGACAACCCCGGTGCGCCGGTGTAATCCGGGCGCTGACCGACTAAACGCGAGGATTTATGAAGTACAAGTGCATTTCCGCCGACTCCCACATGGAGATCCGTCCCGACCGCTACGCCAAGCGGGTGCCGGAGAAATTTCGCGACCGCGCGCCCAAGGTGATCACGCTGGAAGACGGCTCGTTGGCGGTGTTGCAAGAGGGCCAGCCGCTGGAGCGTTTGATCTCGAATATCTCCTGCGGCCTGCCCTACGAAGAACGGCGTCCCTTCGATCCGCTGCCCGGCGAGAACTACGAAAACTCTCCCGGCACCGGTTCGCCGGAGCAGCGTTTGCGCGAGCAGGATAAAGACGGCGTCGATGCTGAAGTGCTGTTTCCCGGCAACGTCGGCCCGGGTTTCTGGCGCGGCATTCGCAACGACGAGGTTTATAAATCCGTGGTGCGCGCCTACAACGATTTCCTGGCCGAGGAGTACTGCTCGGTGTCGCCGGAGCGCTTGATCGGCGTCGGCGTCATCCCAATCACCAACATCACTGACGCCGTGGCGGAGTTGCAGCATTGCAAGAAAATCGGCTTGAAAGCGGTGGCCATCGACAACTTTCCCGCCGGCAACCGACAACCGACGCCGGCGGACGATCCGTTCTGGGCGGCGGTAGTGGATTTGCAAATGGCTTTGACGATCCACGTCGAGTTCGGTTTTCCACGCCGCGGCCGGGGCCAGCCAGCGGTGGCGGCGCCGGCGTTCAAGTACGCCAAACAGACCGACCCCGAACACCATGTGCCCGACGTCATCGAGAGATTCAACAAATACGGCTTCCGCGGCAGCAAACAAGTGGTGCAAATGATCTGGGGCGGCGCCTTCGATCGCTTTCCCAAGCTGAATATTTACGTCGCCGAAGTGCAGATCGGTTGGGTGCCCAACTGGCTCGACCAGATGGACAACGAATATGGCCGCCAGCAATATTGGGCCGAGCGCGTGTTGGGCTTGCCGCGCTTGAAGCGCATGCCCAGCGAGTATGGCCGGGAATTCGTCCACTGGGGTTTCAATCGTAACCCGATCGGCGTGCGCATCGCGCGCCAGGAGCTGGGCGTCGACAAAGTCATGTGGGCCAATGATTTTCCCCATCTCGAATCGGACTGGCCCAACTCACGCCGGGTGCTAGAAGAAAACTTCGCCGGCGCCGGCGAGGACGAGATCTGGAAAATGACCGTAGGTAATGCCGTGAACTATTTTCATTTGACCGATGGCTAAGGCGAGATTTCTCCCGGAGTCTATCCTGAGTTCACCGAAGGAGTCGAAATGACACAACAAGCGGCGTTGTTCGATGAATTGGTCTGTCATCCCGAGCGAATGCGAGGGATCTCGAATTTTTTCCATAGCTGGCGCAATGACGGCTGAATTAGGAGCGGACTGTGACCACAGCACAAATCAACGATCTGAAAAATCTCGACGAAGAATTGGCCAAGGATCATCTGCGCGGGTTGTGGGCGCGGGAGGAGACGATTCGGCGCGAGCCGGCGCCCTTCGGTAAACCGATTTTGTGGAAGTGGGCGAAGATTCGCGCCGGGCTGGAAGCGGCGGGGCAGTTGATCACGACCAACTACAAAGGCGCGCGCCGGGCGATCAGCCTGGTCCATCCGAACATGACCGACAGCACCAGCCATACGTTGAATCTGGCGGTGCAGTTGGTCAAAGCCGGCGAAGCGGTTTACTCGCACCGCCATACCAACGCCGCCATGCGCTTCGTCATCGACGGCGGCGCCAACGTTTACACCATCACCAACGGCGAGAAATGCGTCATGGAGCGCGGCGATTTGGTGATTCAACCGAGCTGGGGTTGGCATAATCACGTCAACGAGACCGAGCGCGACGCCATCTGGATCGACGGCTTGGATTCGGGCTTGATGCGCATGTTGCGCACCATGTTTCAGGAGCCCCATCCGGCCGAAGATGTGCGCTTGTACAACAGCCCGGCGGACACCACGCTGCGCAATCCCGGTTTACTCGCGCCGCCGGGGCAGCCGTTGAAATCTCTGGTCTACAAATGGAGTGAAACCCGGCGCGCCTTGGCGGAGATGCTCGCCGACAGTACCACTCCCTTCGATGGCCGCTGTTTGGAGTATCGCAATCCGGTGACCGGCGGCGCGACATTCCCGACATTTTCCTGCTGGATTCAAATGCTCGACGGCGATCAGACGACCGCCGAGCACCGCCACACGTCGAACCAACTTTACTACGCGGTGGAAGGCAGCGGCGTGTGCGAGGTGGAGGGCGAGAAGCTGGCGTGGGAAGCCGGCGATTTTTTCGTCGTGCCTAACTGGTCTTGGCATCGCCATAAAATCACTTCGGCAACGCCGGCGGTGTTGTTTTCGACCACCGACCGGCCGCTGCACGAAGCGATCGGCGTGTATCGTGAACAGAGCCGCTAGATTGACTTCAATGCCATGAACGAAGCTGAGCGCGCTTATAACTTGACCGAATTCGCCGCTGGCGCGGGCGCGGCCAATCCGGGCGAGACCATGGCGGCGAAAGTTGGCGTCGCCGCGCCGGAGTTCGACGCTCAGACGCTGGAAGGCCAGATCGTCCGGCTGAGCGACTTTCGCGGTGCGCGTCATGTGGTCATGATGACCGGCGCGGTGACTAGTCCGATGTGCGCCTTCGAGGCGCCGGCGTTGCACCAGTTGCAAAGCGAATTCGCCGACCGCGGCTTCGCCTTCTTTTTTCTCTACACCCGTGAGTCCCACCCGGCGGAGAATTTCCGCGCTCATGAGAGCTTCGAGCAAAAACTTGCCTACGCTCGCGAGTTGCAGCGGCTGGAAAATATCCGCCTGCCGATCATCGTCGATCATCTCGATGGGCGGATTCACCGCGCCTACGGCGCCTGGCCCAACGCGCTGTTCGTGATTCACAAAGACGGCCGCTTGGTGTTTCGCAGCAACATGGCCAATCACGGCGAGCTGCGGCAGTTTCTCGAAGACGTGGTCGCCGCCGAGCGAGCGTTGGCCGCCGGCCGGGTCGTCCATTTGCAGTACTCCGAGCGGGTGGTCGCCCATGAGGCGGACCAGGTGACCCACCGGCGCGTCTACGAGCGCGCCGGGCCAAAAGCATTTGAGGACTACTGGGCCAAGCGGCCGCAGCATAGGGACCGGTGGCCATGATGGTGCGGTGGTTCGGCAAGAGGAGATCCGACGGATCGGTCCGATCGGTCGGATCCGTCCGATCCTTTTTCGCGGCGCTGCTAATCCTCAGCAGTGCGAGCGCGCTGGCCGCCGCCAGCCGCGATCTGGAAAAAGTGCGCATCGGCTACTCGGTGGGTGGGTTGATTCCGTTTCCGTTGATCGTTGCCAAAGAGAATCGCTTTTTCGAGCAGGCCGGCTTCGATGTCGAGCTGATCAACATTCCGCCGACCATCGCGGTGACGGCGCTGATCTCGGGCGATATCCAGTATGTGATTTTCGCCGGCACCACGCTCAACGCCGCGGTGCGCGGCTTGCCGGTCAAGCTGGTGATGGTCTACAACGACCGGCCGCTGTTTTCTTTGATGGCGCGCGCCGACATTCGCTCGATCAAGGATCTCAAAGGCAAGGTGCTGGGCGTTGCGACGCTCACTTCCGGTGAATCGTTTCTGTCGCGTCGCTTGCTCAAGGACGCCGGCATCGACGCCGACAAGGAGATGACGCTGCGGGTGATCGGCAACACGCCGGACCGCTTTCAGGCGCTGCGCGCCGGCGCGGTGGACGCGACGACTTTGACCACGCCGGTGGACATCCACGCCGAGCGCGTCGGCCTGCGCCGGCTGGCGTTCATGGGCGATACGCTGGAGAGTATCAACGGCGGCTTCGGCGTGTCCGAGCGTTGGCTGCAGCAGCGGCCCGAGCAGATTAGAAAGATGATCGCCGTGGCATTCCGCGGCATGGCCCATGCGCGCGCCCAGCGCCAGGAATCCATCGCGCTGATCGCCTCCAAGTGGAAGCTCGAACGGGAAGTCGCCGAGAAAGCTTTCGAGCTAACCATCAAGACCTGGTCGGACAGCGGCATCGCCTCGGACCAGGCGCTACAAATGGGCATCGAGGAAAGTCTGCGCTTGTCGAGCAGCAAACAAACCGTGGCGATTTCACGGGTGGCGGACTTCAGCTTGGCGCGGGAAGTTTATCGCGAACTGAAAGGGAAGTGAGGAATCGGAATATCTCTCGCAAAGGCGCAAAGACGCCAAGTTCGGAAAGATGTCATTTCGACCAAAGGGAGAAATCCGATTCCTATCCGTCAACTTTGCGTCTTTGCGCCTTTGCGAGAGAATCCTCTGAATCCTAATTCACACTATGGCTGACAACGAATTCACTTTGAAACCGACGCGGATGATGACTCATCCACATACCACGCGTTCGCGGCTCATGTTGGAGGTCGCTTCGGCGCTGGTCAATCGGCGCGATTGGCCGCTGCTCCAGGCGCGGGTCAGTTTGCGCGAGCAGGGGGCCGAGGATTGGGCGCTCAATTTATTCGCCAGCGACAGTCCGGCGACGATCCATGAAGTGGCTGCGGGCCGGGTGCAATTCGCCATGATCAATCCCGGCATGATTCTCAGGCTGGCGGCGCTGGGCAGCGCGCCGTTCGCGGCGCCGATTCCCTTGCGAATCATCGCGATTCTCCCGGCGCTCGATCAAATGGTCTTCGCGGTCAATCAGTCCACCGGCTTGAAATCCATCACCGACATCCGCGAGCGCAAGTATCCGTTGAAACTTTCGCTGCGCGGCCAGCCCGATCATTCGCTCCAGGTCATCATCAATCATGTCTGCGCCGCCGCCGGTTTCACGCTGGACGATATTGTTTCTTGGGGCGGCCAGGTGCGCTACGACTCCGGCATGCCCTACGGCCAGAACCGCATCGGCGCGGTGCATCGCGGCGACATTGACGCGATCTTCGACGAAGGCGCCAGCGCCTGGGGCAACATGGCGTTGGAGTTGGGCATGACGTTCCTGACTTTGCCTGAAGCGATCTTGCAGCGGCTGGAAGCGGTGGGATTGCGGCGTGGCTTGATCGAGAAAAAAAGTTTCCCCAAACTCAGCGCCGATGTGCCGACGCTGGATTTCAGCGGCTGGCCGGTCTACACCCTGGCGTCTACGCCGGATAGTTTGGTACGCGATTTCTGCCGTGCGCTGGACGAGAGTAAAGCGCTGATCCCCTGGGCCAAGGCTGAGCCGTTGCCGATGGCGCAGATGGTGCGCGACAGCGCCGAGGGCCATCTCGAAGTGCCGCTCCACCCGGCGGCGGCGGCCTACTGGCGGGAGCTCGGTTATCTTTCCTAGGTAAGGCCCCGCCTCGGTTCCACCACTGCGGGGCAAATTGACTTAACCAATCCTTTCCATATACTTCCGCCAGCCCGACCGATCGGGGGCCATTCAATGTCAGCGAAACGAGGTTACCCATGAGGAATTTGTTCAATCTTGGATTAGTGGCAATTCTTGTCCTATGCTCCGGCGTTCCGGCCTGGAGCCAGGGCGATGAACGCGCCAAGTTGATTGAAGCGGCGAAGAAGGAAGGCAAGCTGGTTTGGTACACCTCCACTAACGTGACGGAGTCCAAGCCACTGCTCGACGACTTCGAAAAGGCCTACGGCATCAAGGGCGAGATCTTTCGCGCCAGCGGCGAGAAGACGCTCAACCGGATAGTCACCGAAGGGCGGGCCGGCCGTTTCGATTACGACGTCGTGACCATCAGCGAGGTCGACGCCTTGACCGACGCTAAGCTGCTGATGTCCTACCGCTCGCCTGAGGCGCGGACGTTCATCCCGGAATTCAAAGACGCCAACGGTTACTGGACGGCGGTCTACGTCAACTACGCGACCATCGGTTACAACACCAAGTTGGTGAGCGAAAAGGACGCGCCCAAACAGTGGGAAGATCTGCTCGATCCTAAGTGGAAAAGCAAGATTTCCATCGACCAGGAGCAATACTCGTGGTTCGGCACCCTGCACAAAGCCTGGGGACGGGAGCGGACGCAGAGATTTATGCGCGCCATGGCTAAACAAGACATTCAATGGCGCAAGGGGCATACGCTGATCGCCCAGCTCATGTCCGCCGGCGAATTCCCGCTCGGCGTGGTCTATGCGCACCGTACCGAGGAGATGAAGATGCGCGGCGCGCCCATCGAGTGGGTCAACACGGTGAATCCGCTGGTGGTGACGCTCAACTCGGCCGGCATCAGCAACAAGCCGCAGCATCCCAACACCGCGCGCTTGTTCGTTGACTTTTTGCTGTCCAAGCCGGCGCAGCAGCGTTTGCGCTCGCTGCGCCGCATCCCGGCCCGGCCCGACATCGAACCGTTCTCGCCGCGGATGGACCAATCGAAGTTGAAACTGGTCACCAACCCGGTGGAGACCGGCGCCCAGTTCAACGCCTCGATCAAAGACTTCCGCGAGAATTTTGGGCTTTAGCAAGGAGCCAGCGATGCAGTGGAATGGCGCGAAGTTGAGCGTAGCGGCCTTGATGCTCGGTCTGCAATTGTCCATGACGCTGGCGGCCAGCGCGCAGGAGCTGAAAAAAGTTCGCTTCGGTTATCCTTCTCTTGGTTTTCGCCAGGGGCAGATTTGGGTGGCCAAGGACGAAGGCTACTTCAAAAAATATGGCCTCGAGGTCGAGCCGATTTTTCTGCGCGGCGGCCAGTTGGCGATCCAAGCGCTGGCCAGCGGCGATCCGCCGCTCATGAGCATCGGCCAAGTGGTCCAGGCGTCATTGGCGGGACATGATCTGGTGTTGATTGGCGGCGTCGAGATTTATTACGATTCCACGGTATTTGCCCGGCCGTCGATTACCCGCTTGGAACAGTTGAAGGGCAAACGCTTTGGCATCAGCGGCTACGGCGCCGCGACTCATTTCGCCGCCATCATGCTGGCTAATCATTTGGGCTTCGATCCCGACAAGGACTGGCAGCTCGTGCCTGGCGGTCCCGACGCCGAGCGCATCGCCGCCATGTCGGCAGGCAAGATCGACGCCGGCGTGTTCAACTCGTCGACTTTGCCGATCGCCAAACGCATGGGGCTCGTGGAGCTGATCAGAATTCCCGACTTGAAGGTGGAAGTGCAAGGCAACGGCATGGCGACCACCCGCGCTTTTATCAAGAGCAACCGCGAAGTGGTCAAGTCGGCGGTGAAAGGTTATGTCGAAGGGATCTATTCGATCTTCAGCAACAAGGCCGCTGCGCTGAAAGTCTTCGGTAAATACATGCGCACCAACGACGTCGACGTGCTGGAGACTTCCTATCAAGCTTACGTGAGCACGACACAGAAAAAACCTTACCCGACGTTGAAGGGATTGCAATTTTTGCTCGACCGCCTGGCGCCGCAAATGCCCCAGGCCAAGAGCGCCAAGCCGGAACAGTTCGTCGACTTGAGCTTTTTGCAGGAGTTGGAGAAGGAAGGCTTCTTCAACGAAATGGCCAAGCGCTATCCGGCGAAGTAGAAGACCGGAAATTTAACCACAAAGAGCACATAGTTCACAAAATTCGGACTCGGATGATTTAACCGCAAAGGGCGCAAAGAACGCAAAGAAGGATCGACTTGTAGGGGGCGGGTTTGAAACCCGCCCTCTTGGCTAGAGAGATGCGGATTCGTAGCAACTGTCTTGCAAGTCAAGCTTTCTGAAGAAAAGTATCAGACCAACAAGTTTTATGTTTGATCATAGAATTGAGAATCGTGAGCAGCTTGCGCATGCAAGCGATGAGAGCGACTTTGAACAGTTTACCCTTCGCTTT
>CAMDBU010000153.1 GCA_945889495.1 Syntrophobacter sp. SbD2
GCGGCTTCCACCATCGTCAGCTCATTACGTAACGATCGTTGTATGATGTCTAGTCGTTTCTCGTCTCTCATCGTCAGGGTTGTCATCCTTCCACCCTGACATATTCACGTTGCCGTTAGACCCTGACAGATTCACTTTGCTACAACACCGCGCGCCTGGCGAGTTGACAGTCCGGGACGATTCCTCCAGACTCCCTGTCGAATCAAGTGAGCATCATGAGCGGGGTTTGATAGCAGCCATGGCAGTTGAAAAAGTTATTCTCGCCAAACCGCGCGGCTTTTGCGCCGGCGTGGAGATGGCCATCGAGACTGTCGAGCGGGCGCTGGAAAAGCATGGCGCGCCGCTCTACGTGTTTCATGAGATCGTTCACAATCAACATGTGGTCAGCGACTTCAAACAAAAAGGTGTAGTGTTCGTCAACTCGATCGCCGAAGTGCCGGCGCAATCGAACGTCATCTTCAGCGCCCATGGCGTGTCGCCGGCGATTTGGCAAGCGGCGCGGGAAAAACAATTGCGCTGGGTCATCGACGCCACCTGCCCGCTGGTCGACAAAGTCCACCGCGAGGTGCGCAAGTTTGTCGCCCAGGATTACTGGATCATTCTCGTCGGTCACCGCAACCACGACGAGATCGTCGGCACCAGCGGCGAAGCGCCCGCCCGTACGCTGGTGGTGGAGAATGTCGCCGAAGCCCGGGCGATCGCGCCGCCCAATCCAGAGAACTTAGTCGTGCTCACCCAAACCACCCTGAGCGTCGACGACACCAAGGAAATCATCGATATCCTTAAGCAGCGCTTTGCCAAACTGATCACGCCGGCCAAAGAAGATATCTGCTACGCCACGCAAAATCGCCAGGACGCGGTCAAACAGTTAGCCCAGCAAGTCGATCTGGTCTTGGTGATCGGCTCGCGCAACAGTGAAAATTCCAACCAATTGGTCAAAGTCGCCCGTGGGCTCGGTAAGCCGGCATATTTGATCGACGACCACCACGGCATTGACGCCGGCTGGTTGGCGGGCATTGCCCGAGTCGGCATAACTTCCGGCGCCTCGGTGCCGGATTCATTAGTCCAGCAAACCGTGCAGTTCTTCGAGCGCCAGGGCGCTGCGGTAGAGCAAGTCGGTTTGATCGAAGAGCACATTCACTTCGCACTGCCGAGCGAAGTTAGCGCTTGATGAGAACCGACGGTTGGCAGCGCTTCCCAGCGCGATAGCAAAGGAGTTTCCATGGCACGCATCGTTCACATCGCGGTCAAAGTTGACGATCTCGAAAAGGCCACCGAGTTCTACACCAAGACCTTTGGCTTCGTCGAAGTGCAAACCGGCCAGGTGCGGGACCACACTTCGCGCCACTTGAGCGATGGCGCCATCGATCTGGCCTTGATCAAATACGACAGCGAAGATTCGGCGGAGTCGCGGGCCGCCGGTTTGGGCCCCTGCATTCATCACTTCGGCATCGAAGTCGACGATATGAAACTATCGGCCGGCGAACTGGCCAAGTACGGCTGCGAAATCATCAGCGCTCCGGGCGTGATCCCGATCAAATTCCGCGCCCCCGGCGGCACGGTGGCGGAGATCTCGCCCAAAGCGCGCTACCAACAGCCCAAAGAAAACTCGTAACGGGCAAGAAGGAGCCGCGACCATGGCGCTGCATTGCAAAGCCGAAGACATTCCCAATCGTCAAGTGGTGCGTAGCGGCGAGCAAGGCGTGGGCTCGATGATCGTCAAGCGCGCCTACGGCGCCGAGTGCGGCTTGATGCATGCCGTGCGCGCCTCCGGTTATCACACCACGCCCCATTCCCATGCCGCCGAGCAGCTCAATCATGTGCTCCAAGGCGAGATCTGGTTTTTCGTCGAGAACCAAGGCTTCTGTTGCAAGGCCGGCGACTTCCAGCGCGTGCCGGCAAACCAGATTCATTGGGCGTGGAACCGTTCCGACGCCGATGCCATCGTCGTCGAGGCCCACTCCCCAGCGCTGGTCGCCGGCCCGCAGAGCGAAGGCTCCATCGGTCTGTTCGCTGAGGGCGAAAACGCCACCGCCAAAGACGCCTGCCAAAACAACTTTGTGCCCTTCGACTGGCAAAGCGTCGAGCGAAAAATCTTCGGCGGCTAGGTAGTACCCCTCCCGGTTCTAACCCAACGAAGCTATGCAGCCATGGACAAATCCGCTGTGTGTGTCATCCCGAGCACAAGCGAGGAACCTCGTCTTGGCTTCGCCTCGGAATGACAGATTTAGACAGATTCCTGCTTGGATTTTGAAGTCCGGGAACCACCGGACGAACCACTAATTCCCTTGTGAAAAACTCCGATCCGGCGTAATAACCGCACTCACATCTCATGCTGACGACGATTCGAGATAAGAGCGGGTTAATCGCTGCGCTGTGGCTAGCGGTATTTGGCGGCTATGTCACTTACACCGGCTCGCGGCTTTCCTATACCGACGATGTCGGTCCCGGTCCGGGTTTCTTTCCCTTTTGGATCGGCATCGGTTTGCTGCTGTTTTCCGGCTACCAGACCTTTGTTGGATTAGCGCCATCGCGACAACCGAGCGAACCGGCTCAACCCTTGTGGCAAGGCAGCGGCCGCGCGCTCACCGGCTGGCTCGCCATGGCTGCGGCGATTTTCCTCTTCCGTTGGCTTGGCTTCGCCGCTAGTTTCGTCCTGCTGACAATCTTTTTCATCGTCGGGATTGAACGGCGGTCATTTTTCCCAGCGCTGGCCATCGGCGTCGGCCTGGCGCTGATCTTCCATCTCTTGTTTGTCGTCGCCCTGGGAGTTTCGCTGCCCAGCGGCCCCTGGGGTTTCTGAGTTCTCATCGATGGACGCCCTGGGCAACCTTCTGACTGGCTTTTCCGTCGCGCTCGCACCGGTCAATTTATTCTGGTGCTTCGTTGGCGTCGTCCTCGGCACCGTGGTCGGCGTGCTGCCCGGCCTAGGGCCGGCGGCGACCATCGCTATGCTCTTGCCGCTGACATTGAAAATGGATCACACCACGGCGATCATCGCCCTGGCGGGAATTTTCTACGGCGCCCGCTACGGCGGCTCGACGACGTCGATCTTGCTCAACATGCCGGGGGAATCGTCGTCGGTGGCGACATGTTTGGATGGCTATCAGATGGCGCGCAACGGCCGGGCCGGCGCGGCGCTGGGGATCTCCGCCATCGCCTCGTTTATCGCCGGCACGGTGGGCGTGCTGGGCTTGATGCTGATCGCGCCGCCGCTGGCGCGCTTCGCCTTGCGCTTCGCGCCGCCGGAATATTTCGCGCTGATGGTTCTGGGCCTCGCCATGGTGGTGTTTCTCGCCGGCGATTCCATGGTCAAAGCATTATTAGCGTTGCTGGTCGGCCTTTGGCTCGCCACCATCGGCACGGATTTATTTACCGCCGAATCGCGCTTCACCTTCGGTCAGGCCAAACTACTCGGCGGCATCGATTTCATCGCCGCCACCGTCGGCATGTTCGCCATCGGCGAAGTACTGGTCAATTTGGAATCCCGCACCGGCGGCGACATCATTAAGTTGCCCCGCGGTTTGAAAAATTTATTACCCACCTGGCAGGACCTCAAAGACTGCCGCTTCGCCTTCGTCAACGGTTCGCTGATCGGCTTCTTCGTCGGCGCCTTGCCCGGCGCCGGCGCCACCGTGGCGTCGTTTTTGTCCTATGGTCTGGAAAAGGCCGTGTCGCGCCATCCGGAAAAATTCGGCACCGGCGTCATCGAGGGCGTCGCCGCCCCCGAGGGCGCCAACAACGCCGATGCTGGCGGCGCCCTGGTGCCGCTCTTGACCTTGGGCATCCCCGGTGGCAACACCACGGCGATCCTGCTCGGCGGCTTGATTCTTTGGGGCTACAAACCGGGACCGCTGCTGATCCAGGAACATCCCGAGCTATTCTGGGGACTGGTGGCGAGCATGTACGTCGGCAACGTCATGCTCCTGGTGCTCAACCTGCCGCTGGTGCCGCTGTTCGCGCAGATCCTGCGTTTGCCGAGCTACGTGCTCCATCCGTTCATCATCGGCATTTCCGTGGTCGGGGTTTTCAGTGTCAACAGCAGTCTGTTCGATGTCTGGATGATGGCGCTGTTCGGCCTCTTGGGCTATCTCATGCGCAAGCTCGATTTTCCCGCCTCGGCATTGATCTTAGGGTTGGTTTTGGGCGATGTTCTGGAACGCGCCCTGCGCCAATCGTTGATGATGTCCCAGGGCGATCTGAGTATTCTAATCAACCGGCCGATCTCGGCGACCTTGCTGGCGATCGCCGCGGTGTTACTGGTACTGCCGGCGATCCGCTGGGTGCGCGCCTGGCGAGCCGAGGCGGTGGAACGGGAAAGTTAAATCGAGTTTGAAAGTGAAAGGAGCTTGATCATGAAACGAGGATTCAATTGTTTCCCACTCGTGGTTGTCAGCCTGAGCATGCTGTTGGAGCAGCCGGCCGCCAGCCAGGAATTCAAACCGAGCAAGATCATCGAAACCGTCGTCCACACCGGTCCCGGCGGCGGCTCCGATCTGTTCGCCCGCGCCATCGCCGAAATGCTGCAAAAGGAAAAGTTGATCACCCAGCGCATGCAGGTGGTCAACAAATCCGGCGGCGGCCCGGCCGTCGCCATGGCTTACCTCGCCGAGAAAAAAGCCGAGACTCACACGGTCGGCTTTTACACCGGCGTCTGGGTGACCAATCCGTTGACCACGGTGGAAGCGACGGTGACCTTGAAAGATTTGATGCCGGTGACCCGTTTAGTTTTGGAACCGGCGGTGATCGCGGTCAAAGCCGACTCGCCGTACAAGACCATGAAAGACTTCATCGACGCGGCGAAGAAAAATCCCAAACAGCTCAATCAATCCGGCGGCACCATCACCTCGCGCGACAACCTCATGCGCTTGCTCTTACAAAAGGCCACCGGCGCCCAGTGGAATTTTATTTCCTTTCCGAGCGGCGGCGAGCGCTTGTCCAACCTGCTCGGCGGTCATGTGCAGATGATGGTGATCGAGCCGCAGGAGGCCGGCGAGCAGATTCGCGCCGGCAACCTGCGGGTGATCGCCAGCTTGACGGAAAAGCGCTTGGCCTCCTTGCCCAATGTGCCGACGATTAAAGAACAGGGCATCGACGTGCCGCTGATACCCCAGGCGCGCGGCCTGGTGGCGCCGCCGGCGACACCGAAGGAAGTGATCGCCTATTGGGAAGGGGTGTTCGACGCCTTCGTCAAAACTCCGACCTGGAAACAATATCTCGATCAGAACCAATTCGAAGACGCTTATCTAAAAGGGCCGGCGTTGGGTAAATTCGTCGACGCTCTCAAAGATCAAATGCGCGAAGTGCTCAAGGAAGCCGGCGCCAAAGTGGTGCGTTAGGACCAAGCATGAATGCCACCCAGACTCTGGCGCACTTCGCGCGCCAACTACGCTACCGCGACATTCCCAGTGAAGTGATCGAGCGCGCCAAGGCGTGCATGCTCGACACCCTGGCGGTGTCGCTCTACGGCTCGACCAAACCCTGGAGCAAGACGGTTGCTGAATTCGTCCGTAACGGCGGTTCAAAGGGCAAAGCCACGGTGCTGGGCACGAAATACAAAGCCTCGCCCGAGCGTGCGGTCTTAGCCAACGGGACCATGGCCCATGCCTTCGAGCTCGACAACGTGCGCCAACCCGGCTCCGGGGTTCACCCCGGCGCCACCGCGTTCCTGCCCGCTTTCGCCATGGCCGAACAAGTCGGCGCCGATGGCAAGGCAATGCTCACGGCCTTTGTCGCCAGCTGTGAAGTCTTGTCGCGCATCGGCGTGGCGGCAGGCAATTCACTGGAACGGCGCGGCTTTCATGCGCCCGGTTTGACCGGCACCTTCGGCGGCGCCGTCGCGGCTGGCAAGTTGTTGCGCTTGAACGACAAACAACTGGTCAATGCGCTCGGGATTGCCGGCTCCTATTCCGCCGGCTTGATCGAATTTTCCCAATGCCAAGAAGGGGCGATGATCAAGCGGTTGCATCTCGGCAAAGCCGGTGAAGGCGGCGTGACCGCGGCGTTGTTGGCGCGCCAAGGCTTCGCCGGGCCGGAAAGCGTGCTCGAAGGAAAATTCGGCTTCTGTAAAACTTTTTCCGATTCCCCCGATCTCGCCTACCTAACCCATCGCCTAGGCGAGGAGTGGGAGAGCATGAATATCGCGATCAAACGCTGCGCCGTGCATATCAACGCCCACGCGCCCATCGAAGCTTTAGAAGAACTGCGCCGTGAAATGGCCTTCAGGCCCGAGGAGATTCGCGCCATTACCATCGGCGGCATCGAAAAACTGATGACCCATCATGCCAATCGCCAGCCAAGCGATCTGATGATGGCGCAGTACAGCATCCCTTTTTGTGTCGCCCTGAGCGCTTACTACGATCCCACGGTGCCGGCCAATTTCACCGAGCGCCGGCTCAAGGATAAGAAAATTTTGGCGCTCATGCCAAAGATCCGTCTCGAAGTCGACCACGAGATCGAAACCAAAGGCTGGGACCGAGCGGCGCGGGTTACAATCGAACTCGGCGATGGCAGACGGCAGTCGAAACTGGTCATTCACTTCAAAGGAACACCGCACAATCCGCTCAGCGGCGCCGAGGTGGAAGCCAAAGCGGAAAAGCTCACTCGTGGCATCATCAGCGAAAAACAATTGGCGCGCTTGGTCGCCGCCGTGAATCAGTTGGAAAAGATCACCGATGTTACCCAGATCGGCGATCTCTTGCGCGCGGGCAAATGAAAATCGCCGCCGTTGACATATACCCGCTGATCTTGCCAGTGCAAGAAATCTACGGCGGCGCCGCCGGTTATCTGGAAGATTGCCGTACTCTCATCATCAGGGTTGAAACTGACAACGGCATCGAGGGCTGGGGCGAAGCCACCCAGGGCCGTCCAGGCAACACCTACGAGACTTTGGAAACCATGGCGATCATGGTGCGGCAATACTTCGCGCCGGCATTGCTCGGCCTGGACCTCGAAGCGACCGGCTCGGTGATGAACAAACTTCACGCGGTCCGCTCCGGCCACCCGATCACCAAAGCCGGTTTGGAAATCGCCCTCTACGATGCCCTGGCGAAATTCTACAAAGTACCGCTCTACCGGCTCCTCGGCGGACCTTATCGCCAGCAGATCGACCTGGTCGGCGGCCTGGGCATGGATCTCGGCGCCGACAGCATCGGCGCCAAAGCGCGCCAGTTGCACCAGGCGGGCTATCGCCAGTTCAAACTCAAGATCGGTCATAAAGATTTGCGCAAGGACATCGACCGCGTGCGCATTGTTCGGCAAACGGTTGGCGAAGACGCGACCATTCGCGTCGATGGCAATGCCAGCTATTCATTCACCGACGCCCGCGAACTGCTCAATGCCTTGGCGCCCTTTGATCTCGCCGATGCCGAGCAGCCGTTGGCGCGCGGCGATTTGAAAAGTTTGGCCGAGCTGCGCCGCGCCGTCGGAGTGCCGATCGCCGCCCAGGAAAGCGTCAGCTCGCCGGAGGACGCGCTCGCTGTGCTCGATGCCGGCGCTGCCGATCTATTAAAGCTCAAGCTCACCCATATCGGCGGCTTTCAACGCGCCCTGCAAGTCGCCGCCATCGTCGGCGCCAAAGGCATGCCGGTGGTGATCGGCCAGGGCAGTGCTTGCACGCCAATTCTCTCGGCCGCCGAGATGCACTTGCACGCGGCGATGAAGAACGCTCAAGCGGGCGGCGAGATGACCGGCTTCCTGCGCCTCGGTGAGCAAAATATTTTTAGCGCCATCGAAGTCAATCAAGCTCTTGTGACGGTCAATCGCAGCGCCGGTCTTGGCATTGCGGTGAACCGCGATCAACTGATCAAGTTCGCCGCTAGCCAAAATTAACCGCCCCAGCGCGGCGAAAAATCGTCATGCATAGTAATTAAGCATGTGCTAGATAAGTGGGCAGAAGGTTTTTTGATTCCAAGCGCTAAAGCATTGGAAGTAGTTGATAAGTCGACATAACGTTCTCGTGGAACGATGGCACATCGGTTGCTCAATCAAACTTTATTGCGATTTTTTCTAGTTCGAATGCCTAATATTCTTGCAGCTAAACGGGGAGGTTCAGTTGTGAAGCAGTGTAAAACAAATCGTTCGTTGTGGTTATTTCTACCAATGCTACTGGCATTGCTGTTGGGAACAGCGGTGCAAGCTCAGGATAAACCTGCTGAGCCGGCCCCCGCCGTTAGCGCACCGGCCGCGCCCGCCACTACCGCGCCCGCTGCGCCGGCGCCGGCACCCAAGGTCGACAAGGGTGACAACGCTTGGATGCTGACCTCCTCGGCTCTGGTTTTGATGATGACCATCCCCGGTCTGTTTCTCTTCTACGGCGGTCTAGTGCGCAGTAAAAATATTCTCGGCACGATCATGCATAGTTTTATCTTGGTCGGCGTGGTCTCGGTGCAATGGGTGCTGTGGGGCTACTCCGTCGCCTTCGGGCCCGACGTTGGTGGCCTGTTCGGTTCCCTCGCCTGGGTTGGTTTGAACGGTGTCACCGTCGAGCCCAACGCCGATTACGCCGCCACCATCCCGCATCTGACCTTCATGGTTTATCAGATGATGTTCGCAATCATCACCCCGGCATTGATCACCGGTGCCTTTGCCGAGCGCGTCAAGTTCAGCACCTTCTTGGTGTTCATGATTTTGTGGACCTCAATTGTCTACGATCCACTGGCCCATTGGGTCTGGGGCGTCAAAGGGTGGATGCGCGAACTCGGCGCGCTGGATTTCGCCGGCGGCACCGTGGTCCACATCAGTTCCGGCGCGTCAGCTTTAGTGGCGGCGATCATGTTCGGCAAACGCATCGGCTATGGCCAAGAAGCGATGCCGCCGCATAATCTGCCCTACAGCATCATCGGCGCCGGCCTACTCTGGGTCGGCTGGTTTGGCTTCAATGCTGGTAGCGCCTTAGCTGCTGACGGTTTGGCGACCTCGGCCTTTGTCGCCACCCATGTGGCGGCCGCGGCGGCATCCTTAGCTTGGCTGACGATGGACTGGATGCGCGGCAAACCAACCATGCTCGGTGCCGCCAGCGGTGCTGTCGCCGGACTGGTGGCGATCACACCTGGCGCGGGCTTTGTTACGCCGATGTCAGCGCTGATCATCGGCGCCGTCGGCGGCGTGGTCTGCTCGATCGCATGTAGTTTGAAACCGAAATTCGGTTACGACGATTCCCTCGATGTGGTGGGCGTTCATGGCGTCGGCGGCACCTGGGGTGCTTTGGCCACCGGGCTGTTCGCTTCCAAGGCCGTGAACCCGGCGGGCAACGACGGGCTCTTCAACGGCAATCCTGCGCAGCTCTGGGTTCAGTTCGAGACCGTCGTTGCGACGATCGTTTTTGCCATGGTCGTCACGGCGATCATTCTGGCAATTCTCAAAGCGACCATGGGACTGCGGGTCGCCGATGACGAAGAGCGCATGGGCTTGGATTTGACCCAGCATAACGAGCGCGCCTACGAATAAGCTGGGCGCAATGGGACTAGTTCTCGCCAGCGGAATGTGATAACTGGTGTGCGTTTTCGAAATTAACTCTAACACTGAGATGAGAGGAGCAAATAGATGTCCGTAAAAGACGCCCTAGAGATGGCGAAGAAGAACAAAGTGGAGATCGTCGACTTCAAGTTTATCGACGTGCCGGGCAAGCAGCAACATTTCTCGATACCCGCCAGCGAGCTCGATGCCGACAAGTTCGAGCAAGGGCTGGGCTTCGACGGCTCGAGCATCCGCGGCTTTCAGAGCATCAACGAATCCGACATGATCCTGATGCCCGACCCCGACACCGCGATGATGGACCCATTCACCGAACACCGCACCCTCAGCTTTGTCTGTAACGTGCTCGACGCCATCACCCGCGAGCCCTACTCGCGCGACCCGCGCTACGTCGCCCAGAAGGCCGAGAAGTATCTGAAGTCCACCGGGCTTGCCGACATCAGCTACTGGGGCCCCGAGATCGAGTTTTTCATCTTTGACAGCATCAGATTCGACCAGAACCACCACGAAGGCTACTATCACATCGATTCCAGCGAAGGATTCTGGAACTCCGGCAACGGCGACGGCCCCAACCTGGGCAACAAGATCCGCTACAAAGAAGGCTACTTCCCCTTAGCCCCGATGGACCAGTTCCAGGATCTGCGCTCCGAGATGGTGCTCAACCTAGAGAAATGCGGCATCAAGGTCGAAGTGCATCACCACGAGGTCGCCACCGGCGGCCAGACCGAAATCGACATGCGCTTTGACACCATGACCAAGATGGCCGACAAGGTGTTGCTCTATAAGTACGTCGTCAAGAACACCGCCGCCAAGCGCGGCAAAGTGGTCACGGTGATGCCCAAGCCGCTGTTTCAAGATAACGGCTCCGGCATGCATTGCCACCAGAGTCTGTGGAAAGCCGGCAAGAACATATTCTACGACAAGAAGGGCTACGGCCTGATCAGCGAGACCGCGCGCCACTATATCGGCGGCCTGCTCAAGCATGCCCATGCGCTGTGCGGCTTCATCGCCCCCACCACCAACTCCTACAGAAGACTGGTGCCCGGCTACGAAGCACCGATCAACCTGGTGTACTCGGCCCGTAACCGCAGCGCCTGCGTCAGAATACCTATGTATTCGACCAGCGAGAAGGCCAAGCGGTTAGAGTTTAGAACCCCCGATCCGAGCTGCAACCCGTATTTCGCCTTCCCGGCGATGTTGATGGCGGGATTGGACGGGATTCGCAACAAGATCGAGCCGCCGGCGCCGATCGACAAGAACTTGTACGAGTTGGAGCCCGAAGAGGCGGCCAAGGTGAAATCGATGCCGGGGTCCTTGGATCAGGCGTTGGATGCCTTGGAGCAGGATCACGAGTTCCTGTTAAAGGGCGATGTGTTCACCAAGGACGTGATCGAGACCTGGTTGGAGTACAAGCGCAAGAACGAAGTGGACGCCATCCGGCTCCGTCCACATCCTTGGGAGTTCGCTCTCTATTTCGATATCTAAAATTCAAAATCAACGCTGGCTATCCGCATGGGCGGATAGCCAGCCCCCAACAACTCTTTCGGGGGCAGCCATGAAAAAGATCGAAGCGATCATCAAACCGTTCAAACTTGACGAAGTGAAACAAAAACTTACCGCGGTGGGCATCACCGGCATGACCATCACCGAGGTCAAAGGCTTCGGCCGGCAGAAGGGCCACACCGAGCTTTACCGCGGCGCGGAGTATACCGTCGATTTCTTACCGAAAGTGAAAATCGAAATCCTCGCGGCGGAAGAGATGACCCCGAAGATCGTCGAAGCGATCCTTGAGTCGGCGCAGACCGGCAAGATCGGCGACGGCAAGATCTTCGTCTCCACCGTCGAAGATGTCATCCGCATTCGCACCAATGAACGGGGCGAAGAAGCGATCAGCTAATCAACTTCGGCTGTCCTAAAGAACAATTTCAATTCGACAAAACCTTGGCCGGATAACTCCGGCCAAGGTTTTTTGTTTTTTGCTGGTCGCAACTGCTAATGGCGATCTCCAGCATGCACTGGCGGCCGCCAACCTCAGTTTCCTGAGAATTCACAATCGCATCAGAATGGGCTCTCCGAAGGTGGGTTGCGCCATCCAATGGCGCGGAGTTCTGAGTTACTGCGTAAAGCGGCTGGCAGCGCAAAGTATGCCATCGTTTCCTGCCAAACCATTCAAAGCGCCGGATTCCACGGGAAGTTGTTACAAACTCTCCGCGCGCGATATTTAGCTCCGTCACTTGCGTTGCGCTGCGTTTTGTTACCGTACCAATCAAGCGAATTCACAGCTACACAGTGACAAATTTCGTTACTCACTAGATTTTCCCACGTTTGGCGCACCGATATTGTAAATCGCCATTGGGAACTTCTGCCCATCTCCGTGCGCTCGTTCCAACTTCAAACCATATCATCGAATTCTTCATCTTATGGCATGTACTCTGCTTATCGACAGAAGCATTACAAACTTTAACGGAGGGTTTATTAGGATGAAAAGATCAAAACTAGTAGTGGCAGCTTTGGCGGCAGGAGCGATGGCGATGACAGCGAACCCGTTGTTCGCGGCGTTCAGCGGTTCGCCGGTCACCAACACCATCAATGTGCGCGCTAACGTGGTCGCCAAGTGCGATGTCGGTGGCACCACTCTCGACTTCGGCGACTTCGATCCGCTGGCTGGTATTCCGGGCGCCGCCACTGGGCAGTTCAGCATTCAGTGCACCACCGGCACCGTGGCGACGATCCAGATGACGGCGATCACCAACATGACCAGTGGCGCTTCGTCATTGACCTATCAGTTGGGGCAGACTCTGGGCGCCACTTCTTGGGGTTCGAAAGTCTACACCGCGGCCGATGCTTCGTCCCAGATGATCGATATTTTCGGTACCCTACCGGCTTCCCAGCCTGGCGCTACTGGCATCGGTGTGCATACCGGCACGACCACCGTTACCGTTACTTTCTAATTCGACTCAAAATCGGCACAGCGTTGGAAGAGTGCAGCGAAGCTAATGGCCCGCTGCCTCTTCCAACCCGCAAATAACTTTCTGCTCCGGAGCTGATTATGAAAGCGACTCGGTACTTAATGGCAGCCCTAACCGCCGGCGCTCTGGCGGTCACGGCTCATCCGGTGTTGGCCGCTTTTAGCGGCTCGCCCGTAACCAACACACTCAACGCTAGAGCCAACGTGGTGGCGCGCTGCGCGGTTGGCGGTACGCTGCTCGACTTCGGCGATTTCGATCCCCTCGCCGGTATTCCCGGCGCGGCCACCGCGCAGTTTAGTATTCAATGCGTCACTGGCACTGTGGCGACGATCCAAATGACCGGTGTTACGAATATGACCAATGGAGCCTCGACTCTAACCTACCAGTTGGGTCAGAACTTAGGCGATACCAGTTGGGGATCGAAAGTATACACCGCAGCCAACGCCTCGGCGCAGATGATCGATGTCTACGGCATCCTACCGGCTTCCCAACCTGGGGTGTCGGCTATCGGTGTCCACACCGGTGCAGCGACGATCACGGTTACATTTTAATTAATCCCCGGCACCAACTGCATTGGAAAAGATAGGTTACTTACCCCGTAGGTAAACTTCTCTTCCAATGCAGTGGCGGCTGCGCGTGCCCCACTAGCCAAATTCCATCTCGCCCACCCAGGCGAATAACCTCGCCGCCACCGGCTTTCTACTCGGCTGTCGTCCGTGAGCATTACGGGACTATGGTGGACAAACTTGTTAAAATTGCGCCCCCAAAGACTCCCAGTTCATTCGACCTGGAGTCGTTTTTCCCCGTTTATTCAACAACTTACTCAATCCGTCAAAATCCTGGCACAAATTCTGCTCAACTCCACCTAAATACTTCAGTTCACGCGGTCGCAACCGTCAACAACGATTCATTGGGAGGGCGACAAATGGCATCAGGGCAATGTTACTTATCCAGGCTTGGGATTTTGTTGCTACTAATGGTGATCCACCCGAGCACATTCGGCTGGGCCGGCGGTTTCCAGGTCTATCCGATCCGAGTGTATTTAAACGCCAGCGAATCGTCGACCTTGATGACGGTGAAAAACGATAGCGCCGAGCGTCTGCGCTTGCAGGTTAGCGTCATGGCTTGGGACCAGAACAAGCAAGGCGAGATGATCCTCAATCCCACTGACGATATTATTTTTTATCCGACCCTGCTCACGGTCAATCCTGGTGACCAGCGCAATCTTCGTGTCGGTAGCCATACCAAGGAAGTGAGCCGGGAAAAATCTTATCGGATCTTTGTCGAAGAGCTGCCGCCCACTGATAAACTGCAATCCAGTGGCGTGCGTTTTCTCACCAAGGTAAGCATTCCGATTTTCCTGCAACCCCGCAAGCTCGAAACCAAAGGAGTGATCGATCAGTTGTCGCTGCATAAGGGTGAACTGTCGTTCGACATCAAAAACGACGGCAACGTGCATATCCAACCGCGTGAAATCCGCGTCAAAGGCACCAGCCCCGATGGCGGCGTGCAACTGGAACGCAAAATTCCCGGCTGGTACGTGCTCTCGGGCGGCCTGCGCGAGTATCGCATCGAAGTACCGAAACCCGACTGCCTAAAGATCAAGGATCTCAAGGTCGAATTCGAAATTAACGAGAAACCGGTCAACGAATCCTACTCGGTGGCGCCGGACGCCTGCGGCCGGTAGGTCTCGTCTACCCGGCCGCGTTCCTCGCTAACTGTATGCTGCGGCGATTATTAATTCTTTCTCTGTGGCTGCTACTTTCCCCGACGCAGAGTTTGTATAGCGCCGAGCAACGGGGCCGTTTGGAACTTAAGGTCGACCAGCGAAGGTTTGCCGCGATCAATGTTTTTTTTCGCGGCGATGACTGTTGTAGCAAAGTGAATCTGTCAGGGTCTAACGGCAACGTGAATATGTCAGGGTGGAAGGATGAGAACCCTGACGATGAGAGACGAGAAACGACTAGACATCATACAACGATCGTTACGTAATGAGCTGACGATGGTGGAAGCCGC
>CAMDBU010000154.1 GCA_945889495.1 Syntrophobacter sp. SbD2
GTTTTGCTCTGTGGGTGCGACTACGTGACCAAGTCGCTGCTCATCGGCGCCGAGGACTCGATCGGAGAATATTTATGATCTCTCGTCACCGCCTCGCACTGATGCCTAGCGTTTTGTGAAAATCGGACTTCTACCACGGGCTGCTAGGCAAGGGCGGTGCGCCATGTTACAAGGCGGCGAGCTTGCGTGAGCGTTATTAGCTGTTCAAATCGATCAGGAGCGCGACGATGAAATTGTTTCTGCTCTCGTTGATAACGGTATTGTCCTTGCCGCCCGTTGCCTCAGCCCAGGAGCGGGTTAAATTTCCCGTCGGCGTGTCGTCCAAGGTGTTGGGCTACGGCGCGCTCTGGGCCGGCTGGCGGCGCGGCTATTTCGAGCGCGAAGGGCTCGATGTCGAAGTGGTCCTGATGCGCGGCACCGCGCCGGCGGTGCAGGCTTTGATCGGCAACTCGATTTCCATGGGACTGCTCGCCGCCGATGGACCGATCACCGCGGTGGAACAAGGCGCGGACCTGGCGCTGGTCGCCAGCGGCAGCAAGATTACTCACTTTTTGATGGGCGCGAAGAATTACAAAACCTACGAAGACCTGCGCGGTACCACCGTCGGCTCGTCGACGCTGACCTCGGGCACGACCTTCGTGCTGCGCCGCGCGCTCAAGCTCAAGGGCTTGGAGTACCCGCGCGATTACAAGCTGCTCAGCGTCGGCGGCACCACCGAGGCGTTTCTCGCCATGAACGCCGGCCAGACGGTAGCGTCGATGATGGCGGTGCCCTACGCATTCCGCGCCCAGGAGCTGGGCTTCAACGTGATCGCCCGCATGGGCGAGGTCTTTCCCAATTATCTCTTGTCCGGTTTTACCGTGCGGCGCAGTTGGGCGGAAAAAAACCGCGCTTCGGTCGTGCGCTTTCTCAAGGGTGTGGTGCGGGCGAAAAAATGGTTCGAGCAGGACCGCAAAGCGGCGATCGAATTTCTCGCCAAGGAATTTCAATTGACGCCACTGCTGGCGGAAAAAGGTTTGGATTATTATCTCGCCGCGCCGGCTTGGCATCCGGAGTTGGAGATTGAGATGGATGGCTTGAAGACGGTGGTCGATATCTACGCCGAGCAGAATAATCTAAAGGGGCCGGTGCCCAATCCGGAGAAGTATGTCGATCAGAGTTATTTGCGGCAGGCGTTGAAGGAGATGGGGCTAAGATAGGAATTGAGAATGGAAAATTAAGGACTGCATGAACATCGATCTCCACTCTCATTTCTTCCCCGTCGACGCGCTGCAGAATCCTGGCAAGTTTGAGAGCCATGCGCCGAAGCTGGTCATGACTAACGAGAAGCTGTCGGTGACGTCGCAGATCGGTTCGCGACCTGGACTTGGCGCCGGCGCTTACGATCCGGTGGCCCGGATCAAGGCGCTCGATGAGATGAAGATCGATATGCAGGCGATCTCGCCGTCGCCGATACTACTTTTCTATTGGGAAGAAGCCGCGGTGGCGGCGCATTTCTCGCGGCGGCAGAATGAAGCGATTCAAGCGGTCGTCAAGAAGCATCCCGACCGGTTCATCGGTTTCGGCAGCGTGCCGCTACAGAGCGTGCCGGAATCCATCGCCATTGCGCGCGAAGCTAAGAGCATGGGGCTCAAAGGGTTGGAGATCGGCAATGCCGTGGGGGACAAGCCGCTCGATGATCCGAGTTTCGAGCCGTTCTTTGCCGCGGCTCAGGAGCTAGAGCTGCTGCTGTTTGTTCATCCTTTGGAGGGCGGGCTCGACGCCGACGATCCGCTGTCGCCGATTCTCGGCAACGTCCTCCAGTTCACCTTTCGCACCACCATGATGGTGGAACGGATGATCCTCAAAGGCATGTTCGAGAAGTATCCCAATCTGCGTTTGTGTTTGTCTCATGGCGGCGGTTTGCTGGCATTCAACATCTGGCGCCTGGATCATTCCTACGGCTTGCGGCCGGAATTAAAGAAGGTGATCGCACGCAAACCGTCGGAATACTTGCGTCAGATGTATTTCGACACCATCGTCCACTCGGTGGCGGCCTTGCAGTATCTGGTTCAAGTGGTCGGCGCCGACCGGGTGGTGATCGGCACCGACTATCCGATGGCGATGGGCGACTTCGATGCGGTAGCCAAAGTTCTGGAGCTGGATGTTGGTGACGCCGAGCGCGCGCTGATCTTGGGCGGCAACGTCGTGCGGGAGTTTGGTTTGTAGACTGGTCTTGCCGAGGTAATCGTTCGCCCGCCGTCGCCGCACTAGCTAACGATTGACTTCAGCGTCGCCTCAATGTCACATCGCTGAATGCGCATCAAATTGCTCTCGCGGTTTATCTTCAGCGTTTCCATCGCTTCGTTCATCTCCGGTAATCTGTCCGCTGCGACAAAACTCGAACCGGTGACCATCGGTTATTCGACCTTCGCCGGCTCCTTCGCGCCCTTGTGGGTGGCGGTGGACGCTCAGTTGGGCGTCAAGTACGGCCTCGACTTGAAGGCGATCTACGCCGGGCGGGTGCGGCCGCAGCAGTTGCTCGCTAGCGGTGACGTACCGTTCGTCTTGGCCACCGGCACCGGCGCCATGTCGTCGCACATTCTTGGCGTCAAAGATCAGGTGATGGTGGCTACCCTTACCAGTAAAGTCGGCTCGGCGATCTTTTCCCGGCAGAACATCAAGAGCGTCGAAGAGTTGAAAGGCAAACTGCTCGCCACCGGCCGCCCCGGCGCGTTCCAAGATGTCATGACGCGCTACGTGCTGCTCAGCCGCTACGGCTTGGTGCCAGACCGCGACGTCAAATTCATGCCCACCGGCGAGCCGGCGCTGTCGATTCAGGCGCTCGAACACGGTGTCGTCGACGCCGCCGGCATGTCGATTCCATATTTATTCGTCGCTCGCAAGATGGGTTTCCGCGAACTCGCCAACTACGACAAGCTCGGCGTGACCTATCCCTATACCGTAGTGACCGTGCTGCGGCCCATGCTGACCAAACAACCGGAGCTCATCGAAAAAATTTTGAAGTGTCTGATCGAAGGCACGCATCTGATCAAGACCAACAAGGAACGAGCGCTTGCGGTCCTACGCAAATACCAGCGCGGCAGCAGCGAAGATATCCTCGACGAAACCTACCAGTACACCGCGGCGAGCCTGGACGAAGCGCCGCACCCAACGCTGCCGGTGTTCCGCAACGCGCTGGAGATGCTCGCGCCGCAGTTTCCCCAAGCCAAGCAAGCCGATGTGAACGCCATGGTCGACGGGTCGTTTATGAAGCGGATTGAAGAAAGTGGGTTTATTCGCGGGCTGTATAAGAAGTAGTCACGTGGGTGGCGTTTGGTATGATTGTAAGTGAATGGAGTGTTCTTAAGTTAAGCGCGCTGCCGGGTTTTTCCGAAGCAGTAGGCATCGATGGCGATGTTCGCTTCGCGGTCAAAGTATTCTGCTTTGCAATCAGGACAGATTTCGCGTTCCACGGCGGGAACTAGAACCGCGCGACCTTTGACCTTGGCCCGGAAAGATTTACTCACGCGTTTGATGCCACGGCTGCCACAGTTTGGACAACTCTTGAGTGCTAGAGCTTTCATATGGATCGTTTCGCTGAAACCAATATGTATAAAGTTTCTTCCCCGAATTCTCGCCTGATTACGCCTTTAGTATAGATCGACAATCCGTCAAAGGTAAACCCTTCGACAACATACAGAATTTCTCTCCGGCCCACGCGGAAGGGGCTGGTCGAGCGCAGGATCTTTTTTATTCCAGGCGCGCTGATGATCGCTTCCAGCACGTCTGTTTGAAGTAATCCATCGCGCAACCGTTCAAGCTCGGCTTTATGCGTGAATCGATAATGGCCGAGGAGAATCAATCTTTTGATCCTGGCTAGATCGCTGCTACGCATGACCGAACATAATTCATCCTGTGTTGCGATGCCAACAACAATCTAGCGCGGATGCTTGTCGCTTGAGCGCACCTAGAACAAGGGGCCAAAGCAGAGCAGCTCGGGAATCAACAGTTGATGCTGCTTCGGCGTACCTCAGATTCCGCCAATTTCATTGACATAACCGCACCACGGTGATAACCGGCAAGATAATTCTTTTGTTTTTTTAAAAACTTCTATGTCGCTTGGCAAACTTCTAATTGAACTCCTGCTCGGGCTGGCGCTGCTACCGGCGGCGACCAGCTCTGCCGCGGTGCCGTTGGAGCGATTGACCGTCGCTTACTCCAACTTCACCGGCACCTATGCGCCGCTGTGGGTGGCGGTGGAGGAGAATCTGGGCGCTAAGTACGGCTTAGACTTGAAGGCGATTTACGCTGGGCGGATTCGGCCGCAGCAGTTGTTGGCGACCGGCGAGGTGCCGATGGTGCTGGCGACGGCGACTGGGACGATCACTTCGCATATCCTCGGCGTTAAGGATCATGTGTTGGTGGCGACGATCACCAACAAGGTCGGCACCTCGCTGTTCGTCAAACCGGAGATCAGGAGCATGGAAGATCTCAAAGGTAAGACCATCGCCACCGGGCGGCCGGCGGCATTCCTGGACGCCATGGTGCGCTATGTGCTGCGCAGTAAGTTCAATCTGGTGCCGGATCGCGATGTGAAACTGTTGCCCACCGGCGAACCGGCGCTGGGATTGCAAGCGCTGGAGCGCGGCGTGGTCGAGGCGGCGGCGATGTCGAGCCCGCACATGTTCATCGCGCGTAAAGCTGGCTTCAAGGAACTGGTCAGCTTCGACAAGTTGGGCGTCGAGTATCCCTACACGAGCGTGGTGGTGCTGCGCCAGACGGCGCTCAAGAACGCCGACATGATCGAGCGCTTTTTGAAAACCATCGTCGAAGGCATTCATGTTTTCAAAACCAACAAGGTAAAAACCTTGGCGGCGTTCAAGAAGTATATGAAGGGCGCGGACGATGATATTCTTGAGGCGACCTACCAACATACCCGCGACACTTTGGAAGATGCGCCCCATCCGACCATTCAGTCAGTTAAATTGGCGCTCGACATGCTGGCGTTGCAGTATCCCCAGGCCAAGCAGACCGATCCGGGACCGATCGTCGAGCCGATGTTTATGAAAAAGATCGAAGACAGCGGCTTTATCCGGGCGCTCAAGAGATAGTTCCATGGCCGATACGGACGAGATTCTCTATGATAAGCAGCGCCGGGGCGTGCTGATCACGCTCAACCGGCCGGCGGCGATGAACGCGGCGACCCGGCCGATGTTGCACCGGCTGGGCCGGGCGTTGGACGACGCGGTGGCCGATCCGGAAGTGCGCGCCATCGTGCTCACCGGCGCGGGCGGCCGGGCGTTTTCCACCGGCATGGATCAGGGCGGCGGCGCCGCGCATCGGCGCGAAATGGACTGGCCCTACGGCGTGCGTGCCGGCGAGGCGGCGGCGGACTTCATCGAAAATTACCGTGGCCATGAAGCGATCTTTATGCGCATCTTCGAATGCCCCAAGCCGATCATCGGTGCGATCAACGGCTACGCCATGGGCGTGGGCTCGTGGATGTCGCTCTTCACCCATATCACCATCGCCTCCGAGAATGCCGTGTTCGCCCAGCCGGAAGTGCGCCATGGTTCCAATACCGGTTTTATCTGGAGCTTGCTCGCCGGATTTAAGGACGGCCTGCGTTACTCGCTTACCGGCGATCATATCGACGCTCAGGAAGCGCTGCGTATCGGTCTGGTCAACCAAGTGGTGCCGGCCGAGCACTTGCTCGACGAATGTTTCGCCATCGTTGAACGCATCGCGCTCGTGCCACCCGAAACAGTGAAGCTCAATTTACAGTTGGCAACCATGGGCATGCAGATGATGGGCTTCAAGGACGCCTGGACGATCGACGGCCAACTGTCGGCGGCGGCGCATACGTTGCTGCGCGAAGAGCTGCGCCGGCCACTGGACGAAAAACGCAAAGCCGAGGGCACGCGGGCTTATTTACAAATGCGCGACGGGGCGTTTCAACCGGAGCCGTTTGGGCCGAGGGCGGGGAAGAAGGCGTGAGGCTTGAGGCGCGAGGCATGATTGAGATTGGCGGGCGAATCCCATCACTCCAATACTCCACCGCTCCATTACTCCAATTTCAGCGAAGCCACTCATGACAAATTTCACGACCATCCTATTCGATAAGCAGCGCCGCGGCGTACTGCTGACGCTTAACCGCCCGGCGATTCGTAACGCCATCAATCGGCGGATGAAGGACGAGCTTGGGGCGGCGTTAGAGTTGGCGCGCGGCGATGACGAGATTCGCGCCGTGGTGATTACTGGCGCCGGCGCCGGGTTTTCCAGCGGCGACGATATGAACGAAGCCGGTGTCGGCGCGCCGGTGTGGCCCTATGGCATTCCCGAGGGCAGCGCTTTGGGTGAAGTCTATAATCAGCTGCGCGACCGGCAGCGCCAGGAAAAGATCGACGAGCAGCTCCAGCGCTGGCAATTTCCCAAGCCGATCATCGCCGCGGTGCATGGATTTTGCCTGGGTTCGGCGTCATGGTTGGCGTTGTCATCGCATCTCACTATCGCCGCCGATGACGCGGTCTTCGGCCAGCCGCAGGTGCGCCACAGCGACGGCACGGATTTTATCTGGACGGTGCTGGGCAAATTCAAAAACGCCCTGCGCTACGGCCTCACCGGCGATTCGTTGGATGCCAAGGAAGCGCTGCGCTTGCGTCTGGTCAACAAGGTTGTGCTCAGGGAGCAGTTGCTCGACGAGTGCTTTCGTCTGGTCGAGCGCATCGCGCTGGTGCCGCCGGACACCGTGAAGATCAATTTGCAGAAAGCCACCTCCGGCTACGAGATGATGGGGCTCGATAAAGCCTGGGCGCTCAACGCTGAGCTGTCGGCGCTGGCGCAGCTGTCGCGCCGGGAAGAATTCTACGCGCCCTTGGAAGCGGCGCGCCAGCAGGGTGGCTGGAAGGGATTTTTTGACAAGCGGGATGAGCCATTTAAGAAGTAGGCATGAGGCGCGAGGCTTGAGTAAGAATCGGATGAGTTCAAGCCGGTCAATCAGTTCAAAACGTTCGATAGGTTTCGGAATCGGAAAGGAGACTTCGATGAGAGCGCGGGTTATAAACCCTTCATTGCTGCTGTTATTCATGCTGATCTCCATGGTCTCCTCGGCCTACGCCCAATCGAGCGATCCGAAGATCGTCGAGGCGGCGAAGAAGGAAGGCGGCGAGATCGAGGCTTACATTACGCTGCGCACCGATACGGCGCAGTTTATCTGGAAGATGTTCGAGACCAAGTATCCGTTTTTGAAAGTTAAGCAGTATAAGGCCGATAGCGACAAGATGTTGCAGCGCCTGGCGACTGAGTATCGCGCCAAGAAATATTTGGTCGATGTGCTCAACTTCGGCGGCGGTTTTCATACTCAGGTGTTGATCGAGCAGGGCATCGCTGGGGCGTATCTGTCTCCGGAGACGAAAAACTTCGCGCCGGCGTTCAAGGAAAAATCCGGCCTGTGGACGACGCTTTATTACAATCCCCTGACCATTGTCTACAACACCAAACTGTTAGCGCCCAACGAGCGGCCCAAGGAATGGTTCGATCTGCTCCATCCGCGCTTCAAAGGGCGGCTGGCCATTGAGCACGAGCAGGTCACCTGGTACGCCGGCATGTTGAAACGGTTCGGCGTTGAGAAGGGCAAGCAGTTTATGCAGGGGCTGGCTAAGCATGATCCACGTCCCGAGCAATCGTCGCGCGGCAATGCGCTGCTCGCCGCTGGTGAGTTCGCCGCCTACATCGGCCGCGGCCATGTCGCCGAGATGTTCAAGAAGAAAGGCGCGCCGGTGGACTGGATCAAAAATCCTGATCCGTTAGTAGTTCAACCGGCCACCGTGCAGATCGCCAAGCAGCCACCCCATCCCAACTCGGCCAAGCTTTTGATCGACTTCATGTTGTCCGAACCGGTGGCGGATTTGCTCGCCAAGGAGCAACGATTGCCGGGGCGCAGCAACGCCACCGGCCTCGATCCGGCGTTCAAGGAGATCAACACGGAAAAAATCCTGCCTTTGTCCATCGAAGAGGTGCAGACCAACTTTCGAAAGTATTTAGAAGAGTATAGAACTTTTTTCGGCAAGTAACGGAGCGGGTGACATATGGCTAATGCGCGGGATCGAGCAAGAGCGGGCACGGTAACCATCTCTACGGTGCGCAGCCGCGAGGAAGCGTTTCGCTTGGTGGGCCAGTTGGATGCGGCGGGTATCGAGTGCTCGCTTTTGGAAGAGCGCCTGACCGCGCCGGCGGGTGAAGAAGGTTATCCGTCCGGCGGCATCAAGGTCCAGGTCGATCGCAGCGACGCCAGACGGGCGATCGAGCTGTTGAGGGCGCACCATGACGACGTGAACGCGGCGGTGAAGGAAAATACTGCGCCGCGCCAGCGCCGTCGGCGCCGCCATCGCAGCGCTTGGTGGCGCACCGCTTGGGAAGTTGGTTTGCTCCTTGGCGCGGCCACGATACTCGCGGTTTTGTTTTTTGTGGTTTAAGAATCTTTGGGAAGAGAGAAACAACATGCTCGATGGAAAACTGCGAATCGCCCCGACCTGTTATCATGTGCTGCACCAAGTGCCGGTAATGACCGCGCATGAATTGAATTTCTTCTACGATGAGGGGTTGAAGAGCGCCGACGGCTCCTACGGCTATGAAATCCTCACCGACTCCATGGTGCCCTTCGGCTTGGAGAAGTTGGGCATCTCCCAGGCGATGAAGGAAAAGTCGGTGGACATCGCGCTCGACGTCCAGTCGCGGACGATCTTTTACCAGCGCGCCCGCGGCGCCGATCTTTACATCATTTCCGGCTGGCGCAACCAGCACACCAACGTCTGGGTGGCGCCGCCGCACATCAAGTCGTTGCAAGATTTGAAGGGCAAGCGGGTCGGCATCAGCGACTTCAACAGCATCCGCCACTGGGCGATCCAGATCCAGCTCAAAAAGGCCGGCCTCGATTTGGAAAAGGATATCGAGTGGGTGCGCATCGGCGTCAATTCTAAATTACACATGGACGCTATCCGCGCCGGGCGGGTCGAGTGCGCGCCGGTGCCGCCCTGGTACGCCAAGGAGCTCCAAGCCGAAGGCTGCAACGCGCTGGTGTCGCCGGCGGATCAATATCCCGACGGCCGCCCCGAGCGCATTATCGCCGCTACCGGCCGCATCCTCGAAGAGCGGCCCGATCTGGTCAAAGGTTTTCTCAAGGCGATGATCCGCTCCTACTGGTTCGTGCGCGACATGCCGAAGAATTACGAATATATTTCCAACCTGGAAAAGCGCTTGCGCCTGCGCAGCCCCGATCCCGAGGAGCGGGTGGTCAAACACTTACGCTCGGCCCAGGACTTGGAAGCGATGCCGTTCCCGCTCAACGGCCGCGCCACCGGCTTCGAAGACATGCTCAAGGAAGAAGAAAAGTTGGGCGAGTTGAACTACGATGTTCCGGCGATCGGCGATGTGGTCGCCCAGGATCTACTCGATGAAGCGTTTAAAGAGTTGCGCGGGCGCAAGGAATTGGACGAAGAGTACCAACGCTTGAAGGTGATCGAGAAGCGCTGGGGCTATTAGGCCTCGCTGGCGCTCGGCATTTCAAATTGCAGATTTCAAATTTCAAAAGGGAAAATCTTCGGTTCCCTCGCCCGCTTCGGGAGAGGGCAAGGGTGAGGGCAATCTTTGAAAACCAATAAAAAATTCAACGTCAAAATTTTGTTTGCCACATTGATGGCGGTCATGGTATCGGCCGCCTCGCTGCACGCCCAGGCTACGAAGAGCTTTTTCGACGGCAAGATCATCACGTTTCTGGTCGGTTCTTCGGCGGGCGGCGGCACCGACATCACGGCGCGGTTGATCGCGCGCCATATCGAGCGGCTGCTGCCGGGTAAGCCGCGCATCGATATCGTCAACAAACCGGGAGCGGGCGGTTTGATTGTCGCCAATGAGCTTTATAATTTGAAAAAGCCCGACGGCTTGAGCATCAGCACGCTCAATACCGGGGCGCTTTTCTCCAGCGCCACGGCCAATGAGGCGATCAAGTTCGAGCTGCAAAAATTTCTCTGGGTCGGCCAGGCCTTCGACGACGCCCAGGTGCTCTATCTCAAAACTTCGACGCCTTACACCAGCTTCGATCTGATCCGTAAGGCCAACCGCGAAGGCAAACAGCCCAAGATGGGCGCCCAAGCGCTCGATCATACCAGCAACGTAGTGGTCAAGATCGCCGAGCAGATTTTCGGCTTGGACTTCACGGTGATCCCCGGTTATCCGGGCACACCGCAGATTCTTCTCGATATCGAGCGCGGCGCCCTCGATGGCCGCGCCCAGAGTATCGGTTCCCTGATGACCACCCGGCGCGAATGGATCAAGAATGGCTATATCAAGATGCTGGCGACCTCGAAGAAAAAACGCGACCCGCGCATTCCCGACATCGTCGCCATGGAAGAGATTGCGCCGGCGGGCAGCAAGAGCCTGCTCAACGCCTTGTACGCGGGGCAAAACATGGCGCGTTCGGTCGTCCTGCCTCCGGGCGTGCCGGCGGACCGGTTGAAAATCTGGCGCGATGCCTTCGCCGCCATGACCAAGGACGAAGCGTTCAACAAAGAGGCCGAGAAGTTGGGCCTCGAAGTGGAGCTGATCCGCGGCGAAGAGATGAACCGCGATATTGAAAGCACCATGCGTGACAAGCGGCTAATGGATCTCTATCGCATGATCGCGGCGGCGAAGTGAGGGGTAGTTGGCAGTGGTCAGTTGCCAGTTCTCAGTTCGGAACCGGCCTGCCGCCGACAACTATCGACTGACAACTGACAACCTGAATTCATGTCGTCCCTCGCGATTCTGATCGACTTCGGCAGCACCTTCACCAAAGTCACGGCGGTCGATTTAGACCAGGCGCAAGTGATCGGCCGCAGCCAATCGCCATCGACGGTCGCCACCGATGTGCGCGAAGGGTTGCTGCGGGCTTTGAATTTGTTGCATGAGCAGCATTCGCTGTTCGGCGAATTCCCCAAAGACTTATCGATTCTTTCCAACCATACGGTTTTGGCTTCGAGCAGTGCGGCAGGCGGGTTGCGCATCGCCGTGGTCGGCAACGTGCCCGGCTTGACCGTGGAGGCGGCCAATCATGCGGCGCTCGGCGCCGGCGCCAAGATCGTCGGCTCGACATCGTTCAAACTCAACGCCGATAAAATTACCCACATGACCGGGTTGCGGCCCGACATGATACTCCTCACCGGCGGCGTTGACGGCGGCGATTCAGAAACCATTTTGCACAACGCCCGGCTGTTGGCCGATTCTACGCTAACGGTGCCGATTGTCGCGGCGGGCAATCGTGCGGTGGCGGAGGAAGTAGTCGCCATACTACGTCATGCGCGCAAGGAAGTGCGCGTGGTGGATAACGTAATGCCGCGCGCTGGCGTGCTCGCGGTGGAAGCGGCGCGGGAAGCGATCCGCGAGCTGTTCATGGCGCGTATCACTCAAGCCAAGGGGCTCGACGGTTTGGTGGGAATGGTCCCGGTGGTGTTGCCGACGCCCATGGCGGTGCTGCGCGGCGTGCGCATCGGCGCCGATGGCGCGGCGGGCGAAAAAGGTTGGGGCGACATGCTCGTGGTGGATGTCGGCGGCGCGACCACCGATGTCCATTCCATCGGCTACGGACATCCGCAAGGAGAAAACGTCATCGCCCAAGGCTTGGCCGAATCCTACGCCAAGCGCACGGTGGAAGGCGATCTCGGAATTCGTTTCAATGCCGCGACGATCGTCGGCCGGGTCGGCTTGGACAAATTGCTCGGCGATTTGCACGAAGAGTTCCAAGTATTTTCCGTTGGAGCGGAGCAGTTGCGCGATTACATCGAGCAGATCACCGAGGAGACCGGAACCGTGCCGCAGGAGAAATGGCACCTGGCCGCGGATGCGGTGCTCGCCAACAACGCGGTTACGCTTGCCGTCGAACGCCATGTCGGCCGGCGCGAACGCATCGTCGCGCGCGAAGGCGAGGCCTGGGTGCACTCCGGCAAAGACATGCGCGAGACCCATACCTTGATCGGCGCCGGCGGCGTCTTCGTCCATAATCCCCATGCCGGATATATCCTGTCGCAACGGCCGCTGACCGATAGTCATGGCGTGCAAGCGCTACGGCCGCGCGATCCGCAAGTCTATCTGGACTCGTCCTACATTCTCTATGCCGTTGGTCTGCTATCGGAGACCATGCCGCAGGTGGCGCTGCGCTTGTTCCAGCGCTACATCGTGCCGGTGGCGTAGGGATGTCGATTGGCTCCTGATTGAATTTTAGTCCGTCATTCCGGCGTAGGCCGGAATCCAGGGGTGGGGGGATGGATGCCGGCCTGCGCCGGCATGACGAGTCCTTCGAAGGATCAAGTGATCGTCGCCAACTTCATCAACAAAGTCGGCGGCGCGATTTATACCAAGCCGGAGATTAAAACGCCGGAGGATTTTCGCGGCAAAGTGATCGGCGTCGGCCGCGCCGGGTCGATCACCGATGCCGTGGTGCGCTACGTTTTGCGGGCCAAGCTTGGGTTGGTGCCGGAGCGCGACGTTAAACTGTTCGTTGTCGGTGAACCGTGCTTGGGCTTGTAGACGATGGAGCGCGGCATTGTCGACACCGTGCCGCTCAATCTCGCCGCCCGCAAGCTGGGCTTTCGCGAGCTGGTCAATTACGAAAAGCTCGGCATCACCTATCCGTCCAACACCGTCACCACCCTGCGCCAGACCGTGGCGAAGAACCCTGAGCTGATCGAGCGCTTTCTGAAGAGCTTGCTCGAAGGGCTATTTGTTTTCAAAACCCAGAAGGACAAAAGCTTGGCGGTCATGCGCAAGAACCTGCGCGGCGCCGCCGACGAAATTCTCGAAGAGACCTATCAGAATACGCTGGCCGAGATGGAGCTGGTGCCGACGCCGACGCTGCAAGTGATCCGCAGCGGCCTGGATATTCTCTCGTTACAATATCCCCAAGCCAAGCAGACCGACCCCAACCCGATCTTCGACGCGTCCTTTGTGCGGCGGTTGGAGCAGAGCGGATTTTTTGCTGGGTTGGCTAAGAGATGATCGGAGTCGGATAATTAACCGCAAAAAACGCAAAGGGTGCAAAATAAATTCCGAAGAGATTCGAGTTGTCCGGCGAGGTTTCTCGTTTCGCGGCAATTGGAAAACGCATTGATCCTTCCGTCATTCCCGTGAAAACGGGAATCCAGGTTCGAGTTCGCCGCAATAAACCTGGATTCCCGCCTGCGCGGGAATGACGGAATCGGACTCTGAATCGAGTTTCAGATAATTTATTTCACCTTCGCCGCCACTTCGGCGAGCCGGTCCATTTGGTCTAAATCTTCGGCGCAGGGACGCAGGATGAATTCGTCGACGCCCATGTCGGCTTGGCGTTTGATTGCGGTCTCGACCGCTTCTCTTGACGCGGGCAGGGTGCGCAGGCGTTTGGCGGCGAGTTCGGGATTGTAGCCGTAGTTGTGATTGATGTAGTGACTGGCGTGCTCTTGGG
Source organism: Syntrophobacter sp. SbD2 (assembly GCA_945889495.1). GTDB lineage: Bacteria > Desulfobacterota > Binatia > UBA9968 > UBA9968 > DP-20. The sequence goes on from CAMDBU010000154.1 coordinate 13,454, forward strand.
CATTGGGCCCCAGGGCGAAATAGCTGGCGCCGACCCAGCGCGGCTGGCCTGGGCGGTTATGCTCTTTCCAGGCGGCTAAAATATTTTGCCAGGTTTTCAGCATCGCTTCCGGTTCGCCGCCGCCGGGAGCCATGTAGCCGTCGCCCCATTTGGCGATGCGCTCCACGATCGCCGGGACGTAGCCGCCGATGAGCAGCTCCGGGCCGTCGGGCCGAACCGCTGGTGGACCGATGGGGCCGGTGTCGGCGGATAAAGTTTCTCCGCGCCACAGTTTGCGCAATAGTTCGTACTGATTTGCCGAACTCTCACCGCGCTTGTGGAAGTCGGTGGCGCTGGCGAGATAGTCGTTTTTGCGCACGCCGATGCCGACGCCGAGGGTCAACCGGCCACCGGACAGGGTATCGATGGTGGCGGCCTGGCGCGCTAATAGCGTCGTCTCGCGGGTCGGACCGACGACCACGCTGGTCATCAGACCGATGCGCTTGGTGGCGCCGGCGGCCATGGCCAGTATCGACAGCGGCTCGAGTACCTGGCCGACCACCCGGTCGGTGACCACCACGCTGGAAAACGGCCCAGCGTCGGCGCGGCTGATCCACTGCAACATCATTTCGCCGGAAGCCGAGGCGACCCGGCTGGGTAGTCCTAGAGCGATGCGCATAAGTTCTCCGATCCTTCTTCCTTCTCCGCACGAAGTCGTGATGGGCCCGGTAGGGGCGAAAAAATTCTCGCCCCTTGTATAATGAAATTGAAGTGTCTGTATGCACATTGTTTAACACGAAACAGGATGGGACAGGCCGTTCGCCCCTCGGTCCTTGGAGACCGTTTTGTAGCATGGACCGTCCCATCGTGGCTCCCAAAAAGCTCGAACAGTTG
>CAMDBU010000155.1 GCA_945889495.1 Syntrophobacter sp. SbD2
ACAAAACCCGTGTGATAAAAACTCCGCTGTGAACTCATCCGTTGTACGCTCATGAATTCAAATTAAAGTCTGCCGCTACCTTTATCAATGCTCACTGCGCTTTCGTTGCGCGAATACTAAATTTGCAATAGGGTTTTTCAGCAGAATCAATCCTCACATCCGAATCGCCGCTGATTCGGGAGGTTTGGCATGATGCACGGATACTTGTCGAGAATATTTTTAAGCCTGAGCTGGGCTCTGCTGATAAACTCGGCGGTGTCGGCGCAATCCCTCATCGAGGGCGCCAAGAAGGAAGGCCAAGTGGTCTTCTACGCGTCCATGGAAGCGGTCTCGGCGCAACGCATCGTCGCCGCCTTCGAGAAAAAATATCCATTTATCAAAGTCGACGCCACCCGCATCGGTTCGGAGCGCATGGCGACCCGGCTCACCGCCGAAGCCCAGGCGCGCAAAGTGCGCGCCGACGTCGTCCAGCAGTCGGCGTTCGATTTCTACGGCGTGTTGCAAAAGGGCATGTTCGACAGCTACTTCTCGCCCGAGCGCGCCGCCTATCCGGCCGAGTATCGTGACGACAAAGGTTTTTGGATGATGCCCGCCGCCACCCTCAACGTGATCGCCTACAATAAGAAAATGGTCGCGGCCAACGACGTGCCGAAAAGCTTTTGGGATCTCACCGAGCCCAAATGGAAGGGCCAGCTCTTGATGGACGACAACGAGAGCAAATGGATGGCTGGCATGATGCAACATTACGGCGAAGCCAAGGCGATGGACCTGCTGCGCAAGCTCGCCGCCCAGGAGATTCAATTTCGCACCGGCCATTCGCTGCTGCAAACTTTGCTCGCCGCCGGCGAGCGCGCCATTGTCGTGGTCGCCTTCGCCAACGGCGTCGACCGCTTGAAAAAAGAAGGCGCGCCCATCGAATGGCTCGCCGCCGAGCCGGTCATCGGTCTCACCTTCGGCATGGCGGTGGTCAAAGACGCGCCCCACCCCAACGCGGCGCGGCTGCTCAACGATTATTTACTGTCTCGCGAGGGCCAAGAGGTGATGGCCGCCGCCGGCTACTATGTGCCGCGCGGCGATGTGGTCTCGCCGATTCTTCGGGAAGCCGGGCCAAAAACCAAAGTCATCCCGCTGCCCATGACCCTGGCGCCGCGCTACAACGAATATTACCAGACCTATCGCAAGCTCATGGGTGTCAAATAAATTGCTTTGCACACAACTGTCATCCTGAGCACCAGCGAAGGATCTTCTCCGAAACGACTTCAATCATAAGGATACCCCAATGACTTACCAATCGGAAAAAGGCAACTTCACCATCGCGCTCGCCGGCGACACCATGCTGACGCGCAAGCTGACGCCGTTCAGCGAAGAACGGTTCCTGCAGTTGCGCGCGATTTTGCGGCAAGCCGACGCCAGCTTCGTCAACCTCGAAGGCACGGTGCACAACTGGGACGAGGGCACGCCGGGGATCACCCAGGGCACCTTCATGACCACCGATCCCAAGTTGCTCGATGATTTGAAGTGGTTGGGCGTCAATTTGATCTGCTGCGCCAACAACCACGCCTTCGACTACGGCGAAGACGGCGTGCTGGCCAACCTCAAACATCTCGAAGCCGCCGGCTTGGCCAACGCCGGCAGCGGCAAGAATCTCGCCGAAGCGCGCGCGCCTGGCTATCTCGACACCGCCAACGGCCGGGTCGGGCTGGTCGCCGCCACCGCGACCTTTCGGCCTTGGAATCAAGCCGGCGAACAACGGCCCGACCTGCGCGGCCGGCCGGGTATCAATCCGTTGGGCTTTCAAACTACTCACTATGTCGACGCCGCGGCGTTTCAACAATTGCAGCGCGTCAGCCGCGAGCTCGGCTTTGAAAAAAGCACCGAGCGCGCGCGCAAACATTTTTACAGCGACAAAGAACTCGCCAGCGCCAACGTTAACGAGCTCACCCTGCTCGGCAATCGCTATGTCTTGGGCGAAGGGTTTTCCATCGCAACCGAAGTCAATCAGCGCGACCTGGAGGACAACCTACGCTGGATCAGCGAAGCGCGCCGCCAAGCCGACTGGGTGGTGGTGAGCGTTCATTGCCATGAGTTCGGCGGCCCGACGCTACTAACGGCGGCGACCCGCGCCGAACTCGAAGAGACCGCCGACTTCGTCACCAAGTTCGCCCACCAAGCGATCGACGCCGGCGCCGACATCTTCGTCGGCCATGGCTCGCACTTCCCGATGGGCGTGGAGATTTACAAAGGCAAGCCAATTTTTTATAGCGTCGGCAACTTCGTTTTTCAAAACGAAACCGTCGGCTTCTTCCCCGCCGACGCCTACGAACGCTTCGACTTGGGCCTCAAAGCCACGCCCTCCGATTTTCTCGACGCCCGCACCAACGGCGGCAAAAAAGGCCACCCCAGCGATCCGGCTTATTGGGAAAACATGTTCCCAGTCTGCGAGTTCAGCGCCGGCAAACTCAAAGAAATCAAAATCTATCCCATCGACCAGGGGTTCGGCCGGCCCCGCCCGCAGCGCGGCCGGCCGGTGCTCGCCGACGGCGAAGTGGCGCAGCGAGTAATTGACCGTGTGGTTAATCTTTCGAAACGTTATGGCACCAAGGTAGTGACGAGAGGTGACCACGGCGTGATCGAATTGTAAATTTTAGCCGTCGACCAGCCCTACCCAATCTGGTCATCTACCGACTCCGATTTAGCGTCATCAAGCAGCTACGGCGTTTGGCTTGGTCCCATCAATGGCACCAATCTGGCCCTGGAGAGGAGCGTTATTAAAGCGGTCATTTTCATTTGACACCCCATACCATCGACATTCATAATGCACTAATATTTCAGCACTTTCCCATTCTAAGCAAGCGGACATGCAAGCGGACATTATACCGGTCAACGATGGCGGCGAAAGCATCGATCTGATGGAGCCCATGGCGATCGCCGAAGGATCGCGCCATCGTCGCGACCTAAGCGATTTTGCCGTCGATCTGGCCGCTCGCTCGGCCGGTTTTCGCCGCAGCTTACCCGGCGGGATCAGTTCGGCCCTTGCCGACCTGGTGCGCGCGATGAACTGCTACTACAGCAACCTGATCGAAGGCCATGACACCCATCCGATCGACATCGAACGCGCCCTCAACAACGATTACAGCAACGATCCACGCAAGCGCGATCTTCAGCTCGAGGCCAAGGCGCATATAGCCGTCCAACAATGGATTGATGCCGGAGGATTGCAAGACCGTTCCCTATCGCTGGCCGGCATCAAGGAAATTCACCATCGCTTTTGCGTGTTACTGCCCGACGATCTTCTTTGGCTTGAGAATCCAGACACGCATGAGCGTTTGAGAGTCGAGCCCGGTCAGCTACGGACTCGCGCCGTGCGCGTCGGCCAGCATATCCCGGTCACCCCTGGCGCCGTGGCGCGTTTTCTCGCCCGCTTCGAGGAAGCCTACAGCAATTTGGGTAGAACTGAAAAAATTGTGTCCGCGGCAGCGGCGCATCACCGGCTGCTGTGGATCCATCCGTTTCTCGACGGCAATGGTCGGGTCGCCAGGCTTATGTCCCACGCGACTCTCATCGAGACGTTGAATACCGGCGGCGTCTGGTCGGTCGCGCGCGGCCTCGCCCGCAACGTCGTAGAGTACAAACGCCACCTCCTCAGTTGCGATCAGCCACGCCAAGGCGATCTCGATGGCCGTGGCAATTTGAGTGAACAAGCGCTCGCCGCTTTCACGCGCTTTTTCCTGGAGCTCTGCATTGACCAGGTTAAATTCATGGAAGATCTGCTTCAGCCGGAGCGCTTGCGCAGTCGCATCCTGCTCTGGAGCGAGGAAGAAATTCGCCTCGGACATTTACCGCCGAAGTCAGGAAATGTTCTCGAAGCCTTGCTCTATCGCGGCGAATTGCCGCGCGGCGATGCCGCCGCAGCGGTCGGCACCGGCGATCGCCAAGCCCGCCGCATCGTCGCGGCCTTGGTAGAAAAAGGCGTACTCAAATCGGCAAGCCCGCGCGCGCCGCTCCGCCTGGCATTTCCCGCCGCCCTCGCTTCACGATGGCTGCCCGGGCTGTTCCCGGAAAGGTCAGAGTAACAGCGGGAGAAATAGCGCCCCCGCCAGCGCGGTAGACCCATGCTAGCCGAAGGCGCAGTGGCTCAACGCGTCATTGAGCGAATGACCAGATTATCACGAAGATACGGAACGAAGATTTCGCGGCGCGGGGAGATAGGTGAGATCGAGGTGTAGAAAACGGGAACGTGGACCGGTTCTCTTTTACAGGTCGTCTACCAGTTACGGCGCTGAGTCAAAGAGCAAGATTCCAGATTTGAAACTAAGTTCCTCCACGTCTGTTATTTCACAATTCTCAGCTTGGCACGTTTTCGGTGCGCGATGCGCGCCCTGGCCTTGTCGGCGATTGTGTCCGCAGCCGCTTCGGCTTCCCTGATAGTTTGTTCGATTCGATCTGGAGCGATACCGCGGCGAATCAGGCTATCGATAACCGTTTTTCGCCGCAGCGACTTGACCGCTTTCTTTATTTCTCTCGCCTCGGTCAACATCTCTATTGGAATGTTCTTCATCACGACCGGTTTATCGGGTATCCATCCACGGTGCAAATCCGCTTGGTGTCCCCGGCCCCAGCCGGGCAAATCCAAAAAACTCTATGCGTAAACGGCGCGATCATGAGCTGGAGGGGTCTCAGACGTTTAATTATTTACTATAGGTGATCAACCCTCCGATTCTTTTCTCTCGGAACCCGTATTACCTTTCTACACGCGGGACCAATCGATCATCGATTATTCCGATCTGTCAAGGGATTCCTGCACCCACTTGAGAGTTGCAGGTGGTTGGGTGACGGTGTCGATCAACTTTTTTGCAGCTGCTCGCAGCTGAGATGCGTCCGGCCGTCCCAGTCCAGCAGTTCTTTTACGCCGCTGCAAACTCAGCATCCTTGAACAAGCTTTCGCGTCATTACTGCACGTCGAATCACAGCCCCTGCGCCGCCGCGTTCCTCCCCGCCAGCCGCGAGAACACCACATTACGCGTCTGCCCGGTGCAGGAGGGATAGTTGTGGAAAAACAGGCCGACGATGTCGCCGGAGGCGAACAGGCCGCGGATCGGATTGTTCGACGTGTTCAGCACCTGCGCTTGGGTGTTGATCTGAAGGCCGCCGAAGGTGAAGGTCACCCCGCCGGTGATCGAGAACGCCCAGTAGGGCGGCTTGTCAATTGGACTAGCCCAATTGGATTTTTTCGGCGTGATCCCTTCGGTGCATTTGCCATCTAATTTCGTCGCGTCGAAGGCGACATCTTTGCGCACCGCGTTGTTAAATTCCGCCACCGTGTGTTGCAGCACGGTGGGTTCGATGCCGATCTTTCCGGCCAGCTCGTCGATGGAATTCGCTTCAATAGGCGTGGAAAATTCGTAGCGGTTACCGAGCAGCGGGATCGTCGTTTGATCGTATATTTGATAGGCCAGCGCGCCGGGCTGGCCGAGCACCGCCCAGCCGGTCTTGGCGTAGGTATAAGAATGACGCGCTTCGCCTTCGTCGAAGAAGCGCTGGCCCAGCGTGTTGACCGTGATGCTGTAGGGATAGCCGTAGCGGTTGGCTTTGCTGCCGATCTCGACATCGGGATAGGTCGAATCGATGGGCGTGGCGTGGGCGCCCTGCCAATGGCCGGCGGTCTTCGCGCCCAGGGCGATGGTCATCATGAGCACTTCGCCGGTGTCATGCTTGCTGCCGCGCACTTTCATCAAGTCGGCATTGGCGCCGAGATAGCGCGCGCGCATCTCGGCGCTGGCTTGAAAACCGCCGGCGCAGAGAATGACGGAATGGGTTTGAATCTCGTACTCTTCCTTGGGATCGGAGACGCGCACGCCGGTGATTTGCTGGTCGTTGCCGAGCAAGGCCGTGAGCCGCGATTCGTAGCGCAGCTCGATGCCCATCTTGCTGGCGATATCGCGCCACTGCATCAGCTGCCCCAGGCCGCCGCCGACCCCACCGGTGGGATGAATCACCAGACCGGGCTCGAAATAATAACGTCCGTCGATCACCACATTACTATCGATTTCCCACTTGATGCCCAAGTCGCGCATCCAATGCATCGCGCTATTGGATTGGGCGACTAGGGTTTCGGATAATTCTTTGCTGATGCGCCCCTGGGTCACCCGCTGCAGGTCGGCCTGAAACATTTCACTGGAATAGGCCGGCAGATTGAGTTTGCTGAAAAACTCGTCATCGATGTCAGGAAGAAACTGGCGCACTTCATCGCCACCGGAAAATACCCAGCGAAATCCAGTGTGGGAAAAGCGCGCATTGCCACCGAACTCCGGCTCCGGCGCTTTTTCCAACATGACGACTTTGGGCGCGCCGGCCTGTTTGGCCGCCACCGCCGCTTCAAAGGCGGCGCTGCCGCCGCCGACCACTACTACGGGAATGTTTTCGCTTCTCATATTGTCATCCTCGATCGGTTTTAATTTTTCTTGTAGACGCTCTGAATGTAACCCGAGCTTTCGAGCTTATTGATAAAACTGTTGTCGATCAGGTTTTCTAGCCGGACATCGGCGACCTTGGGATTGATCTGGACTAGCAGCTGATGGAGCCGCTTCATGCTGTCGAGATTTGAATAGGGCACCCGCTCGATGGAATTCACCACCGCCTGGTACGCCTCGTCGGCATCGGCGGCATTGGATAGCCGCAGATTGGTCGCGATCGCTCGCGTCACGCTACTCTTACTAGCCGGGTCAACGGTAATGGCGATGGCCTCCACCATGGTGCGCAGATAGGCGTCGATCACCTGGGGCTTGGCCGCCGCCGTGCGCCGGCTGGTCACCAGCACGCTTTGCGGCAAGGTCACGCCCATGGTTTTGAAGTTGAATAGAATCGTGAAACCTTTGTTGCCGTAGATCTCGCCGACCGCGCCGCGCAAGGTGGTCGCCTCCACGCTGCCGCTTTCCATTGCCAGCCGGCGCGTCATCTCGGTGCCGGGAATGGTCAATAGGGTTACTTTCGCCTGCACCGGATCGAAGTGCATCCCTTGGTAAGCCAGCATGGTGATCAAATGGGAAGTCGCCCCCGGCCCGCTGATCGCCACCCGCTTGCCACGCAGATCGTCGGCCTTTTTGATCTCCGGACGGGCGACCAACCGGTAATCGAGTTTCTGAAAAAAATTCGCCAAGCCAAATAGATCGGAACCGGTGCTAGCAGCATTGATCAGGTGGCCCGGTCCGATGATCGCGGCGTCGATCTCGCCGGCCACCAGGGCGGCGATCGCCAGCGGCGAGCGTGGAATGACGACATACTGCATGTCGAGGCCATGCTTGCGGAACAGGCCGCGCTCGCGCGCCACCCACATAGGTGTCATCGATTCGCTGGTGATACTCGATGCGAAAGTAGTCTTGATTTGCGCCCTGGCCGGCGCGGCGCAAAGACCGAGCGCCAGCGCGAGCATAATCACTAAGCGGCGGAGGGCAAGTCGGACGAGCGCAACGGAAAGGTTAGTAGTTCTCACGGTGGGGAAATCTATTACGTCGCCGAGCTTAGCGCCAGTGAGCGGTTAATTCTTTTTATACAAGCCCTGGATGAAGCCGGAGCTTTCGAGCTTGTTCATGAACGAGTTGTCGATCAGCGTCTCGACGCGCACCTCAGCGATCTTGGGATTCATCTGGATCAAGAGCTTTTGCAGTCGCTTCATGCCCTCGACGCTGGTATGCGGCGCGCGCTCATAGTTGCTGATCACCGCCTGGTAGGCCTCCTCGACATCGGCCGGATTGCTCAAGCGCAGATTCGACGCCAACAGCCGGTGCACCAGTTCCCGGTTCGCCGGGTCGTTGATCATGGCGATCGCTTCGACGGTCGCTTTTAAATAACCTTCGATCACGGGCGCTTTACTCGCCGCGATGCGCCGCGTCGTCACCATCATATTTTGCGGCAAGGTGATGCCGGCGGACTTCAGGTTGTAAAGCAGCGTGTAACCCTTGTTGGCGTAAAGCTCGCCCATGGCGCCGCGCAGCGTGGTGGCGTCGACGCTGCCGCTTTCCAAAGCCAAGCGGCGGTTCATTTCGGTGCCCGGGATGGTCAGAAAACTGATCTTGGCGGGATCGATGTTGAGACCCTGCAAGGACAGCATGGAAACCAGATGGGAAGTCGAGCCTGGGCCGCTCACCGCGATACGCTTGCCGCGCAGATCTTCTGGCTTTTTAATCTCGGGGCGAGTGTTGAGGCGAAAATCTAATTTCTGATTGAAGTTGGCGATGCCAGACAACTCCGCGCCGCTCAGACCGGCATTGACCAGATGGCCCGGACCGATGATCGCCGCGTCGATCTCACCGGCGAGCAAAGCCGCGATCGCCAGGGGATTGCGCGGCATCAGCACAAACTGCATGTCGACGCCATATTTTTTGAACAAGCCGCGCTCGCGCGCGACCCAGACATGGGTCATGCTCTCGCTGGTGACGCTGGATGACAGAAAAGATTTGATCTGCGCCGCGCAGGGCATCGCGCTGCCGACAACTACCCAGAGAGCCGCGACAACTAGGCTCATCGAGCATCGCGCCTTGGCACAACCCATGGGCGGACTCCTTCACAATATCGGAGACGATTCGCCGATCGCCCTGATACCGCGTTGCCTTTTATTGAGGTTTCTTTTCGCCCAGAGGGATATTCATCTGAAAGCCATGCTCCGAGATGTCGAAGAAATTGCCATCGACATCCGAGCCGCGAGTTTCGGCATAGGGTCGGCCGTCGGGACGCGGCTTGGGCAGCTTGTTCGGATTGATCTTCTTCATGCGCTCGACGATCTTCTCGCCGTCTTCTACTTCGAAGCCGAAATGATAAAGGCCGGGGCGCGATTGTTGGTCATGGTTGGGAAGGATCGCGAGATTGAAATAGCCGTCGGTGAGAAAAACCGCCCCGCCTTCTTCCTTCGCCTTGTGCAGCACCTGCATCTCGAACACGTCGCAATAAAACGATGCAAGCTTACCGGTATCTTCCGTACGAATCGCCAGGTGTTTGAGTTTAGGCATGGTTTCACTCCTATGCGGTGGATTGGGTTGGTCACGCTTTACGGTCAGCGCCCATGATGGCGAAGCCCGGCGCCGACGAACAATGTGCGCGTCATTTCTGCTGTTTCGGCTTTCTGTCGTCCACCGTCTCGACGATCATAAAGCCATGCTCCGAAATATCGAACAGGTTGCCATCCGGATCGGAGCTGCGGGTTTCGGCGTAGAGCCGGTCGGCAGGGCGCTGTTTGGGCACCTTGTTAGCATTGACCTTTCGCAAGCGCTCGACGATGGTCTCGGCGTTCTCGACTTCAAAACCAAAATGATACAAGCCGTTGGGCGCGTTTTGTTCGTGGTTGGGCAAGATCGCCAGGTTGAGATAGCCATCGGTCATGTAAATCGCCCCGCCTTCTTCCCGGTCCTTGTTGAGGATCTCCATCTCGAAGACATCTTTGTAAAAAGTCGCGAGCTTGCCGGTATCTTCCGTGCGAATGGCCAGATGACGAATTTTGGGCATGAAATCCTCCTCGGAGAAGTTTGCGGTTGGTAAGATTTACTTAGCCGGTTCGGCCCGGGTGATGCCGACGCCGAAGGGCTCCGAACGGTTGCCGAACAGCACCAGCGGCTCGGTCCCTTTGTTAATCAGTTGATAGTATTCTTTAGCTGGGAAAAACACGATGTCGTCTTTTTTCACCACCCGCTCGCCGCCCTTGATATCTTTGATCGACAACTCGCCGCGCACCACCAGAAAGGTCTCGGGATTCTGATGGAAATGCATCGGCGTGTCGTCGCCCGGCTCGAAGTAGAGCATCCACGAGCGAAAATTGTCCGTGCCAAAAAAATGGTTGTTCTTGATTTTGCCGGCGCGCGCCGCTTCGATTTTCTCGCCGAGATTAATGCATTCCATGGCCACCTCCCGAACGGTTGTCCGCTGGGGCCGAACCTATCGCGGTGCGGGTTCAGTTGTCAATTGCGCAGGTGGCAGCAAGAAAGTGGCACTGGAGTGATGGGTTCGAACACCCATTACTCCAATTACTCCGGGTTCGCCTCATCGCAGCGCCAGCTCGATCTGGTCTTTGTCGACGATCAGCGGCAGCATCGCTTCACGGATGACTTTTTCGCTGACCTCGCCGTAGCGTTCTTTGAAGCGGTTGAGCGGCACCACGGCCTTGGCCATGGCGCGGTGGCCGCCGGCGCTGCCGATATCGTCGTAAAGTTTTTTCATGATCTCGCCGGCGCTTTTGACATAGCCGACGTTGCGCACGGAGATCACCACCCGGTCGTTGACCAGGCCAGAGACCACGCCCCAGTCGACGCCTTCGATCTGCAGGCAGAACTCGGCCATTTGCGGGATGACATCCTCGCGGTTGACCTCGCCCAGATGGATGACCGCCACCGCGTTATCGATTTGCAAATGGCCCAGCGCGCGCCCCATGGCTTCCAAATCTTCGCGCGGCAACGCCGGCCGCTCGATGCGCGTGATCATCGCCTTGTTGGCCAACGGATAGAGATAGTTGAACGCGCCCAAGTCGGCCAAATTGCTGCCGCGCTCAAGAAACAAGGTGTCAGTCTTGATACCGTAGAGGAGCGCCGTGGCCAGCCGTTGCGACGGCTCCATGCCGGCGGCGCGTAAGTATTCAGTAAAAATCGTCGCCGTCGACCCATAGCCGGTGCGCAGATCGGCGAAGCGCGCCTTGAAGTTGGTCCGCTTGGGATGATGGTCGACCACCAAGTCGACGCGGCCGAGCGCCTGCTCATAATAAGGCGGTTGAACGTCGACCAGGGCCAAGCGCGCGCCGTCTTTGTGCAAGTCGTCGGGCGTGATGTGATCGATTTGAATTTCCAAGAGCTCGATCATCGCCAAATTTTCCGGCCGGGTCACCGTGCCGAAAGTGACGATGGGTGTAGTCGTGCGGTTGCGCCCGAGCAACTCGCGCAACGCCAGAGCGCTGCCGATGGCGTCGGGGTCGGGATCATGCTGTAAGAGAATATGGATCTTCTCGCCCTCGCCGAACAGCGAGCGAATGCGTTCGACTTTTTTGATATTGAGCGTGTCGAGCAGTTGAGTGGCGCAGAACTCGGCGAAGATATCGGCCAGTTGCAAATGGCGCAGCAGCGGGTCGTCTGGTTCTTTGGAATTTTTCTTGCCGTTTTTCTCCGAGGTCAGGGATACTATCGAGATATTTTTGTCGAGCAGCCGCAACAGCCGGCACACCCGTTCCTGGTCGCCGGCATCGCGGACAAACACCACCGCCTGGTCGACATGATGTAGTTTGATTTTTTTGTAGGTCTCTTCTTTGAGCAGATCGCCATGCCAGACCTTGCCGCGCTGCAGTTTGATCCGTTGGGCGATCTTCAGATTGGGCACCAGATAGCGCACGTCGCCCTGTTCGGTGGCAACATTGCGCATGAACTGAAATAAAAGATCGTCCTCGCAGATGGCCAAATATTGCATAGGGGAATCCCGTGAGCGGGATTTAGCTGCGGCGGACTTGCGCGGCGCATCGGGCCGCTAGGCGGTTCGTCAACACGCCCGGACTCTAGCACCTAGCTTGGGCCAAAGCTAGGCAAACCATTGATCCGGGTCGGCTGGCGGCCTATAAGGTTACGAATTATCGAAAGAAAGTGAGCGCGGAAAAGATGATAAACAGCGGCGAAAGAGGCTTTGGCTTAGGAAAATTCAGCGCCGCCGAACGGCAGCGGCGCTGGGCTCGGGTGCGCGAACTAATGGCGCGCGAGCAGCTCGATGCCATCATCGGCTTTCCCAACCAGAGCCATTGGGATCAGTTCCAAGCCGATATTCGCTACTTAACCCACATTGGCGGCCATCAAACCGAAGTCGCCGTGGTCTTTCCGTTCACCGGCGAGCCCACCGCCTTTGTCCGCGGCGGCAACGAAGTCGAGTGGTGGCGCATCGCCCAAGACTGGGTCACTGACATCCGTCCGTCGCGGCGCGAATGGGCGCCGCCGATGATCGCGCGCATGAAAGAGTTGAAGTTGGCGAACGGCCGCATCGGCGTCAGCGGCTTGGGCGGACTGTTGCGCGCGCCGGAAGGCACCGTGGTCGGCGGCATGCTCGACGCCGTGCGCCAGGCGTTGCCCAACGCCAAATTTAAAAACGCCACGGAATTATTGCAAGACGCGCGCTCGATCAAAGGCGTCGAAGAGATCGCCTGGATGGAACGGGCCGCGGAAATTCTCGACCAAGTTGTGGCGGCGATCCTGGCGAAAGCCAAACCCGGCGTCATGGAAAACGACATGGTGGCGACCATCTGGCAGACGATCATTTCCAATGGCGGCGATTACCCGTCCATGACCCACTGGGGCGCCGGCGCCGGCGTGCCCTGGGCCTGCCGCATCGCGCCGCACCGGGCGCTGCAAGCCGGTGACATGATCAACACGGAACTGGAAGCCAAGTACGGCGGCTATATTTCCCAGACCGTGCAAGCGGCTTGTTTAGGAAAAATCCCCAACGACTTGAAACGCGCCTTTGACACCAGCCTCAACGTGTTCAACGAAATGGTCAAATTCATGAAGCCCGGCGTGTCCTACCGCGCGGTGATCGAGTTTTATCAAAAACTCGTCCGCGAAGCCGGTTTCACTCCTAAAGGAATGCTGCTCCATGGCCGCGGTATCGGCGAGGACCGGCCGCAAATCACCGGCGAGGTCGCCGGCGACATGTACACCAGCGCAACCTACACTCAGCACTTGGACCTGCCGCTGCTCGAAGGCAACGTCTTCGTGTTGAAACCGGGCGCCATGCCCGGCGACGCCCCCGACTCGATCCGCTGCGGCGACACCGTGGTGATCGAAAAGAACGGCGCCCGGCGCTTGGGCAAGCGGCAGTTTAGCTTTCCGGAAATAGTCTGATGTTGTTGGCACCGGCGAAGACGAAAATTTCCCCGTGCAGCGGTTGACGCTAAGCAGTATTTTTTTGTACGGTCGGCACTGTTAAGAGTCTCAAGGGTTGGAGGTAATTAGATGGTCGCGGAAATTCGTAACGGCGTCGAAACCATCGATCACATCGCCATTCCGGTGCGCGATCTCGAAGCCAACCAAAAGTTCTATGTAGAAATCCTCGGCTTGAAGTTCAAAACCACCCGGCGCAATCCCGACGGCAGCCCGCGGCAAACCTACGTGCTCGCCGGCGACAATATCATCGGTCTCCACTTGCCCGGCGTCAGCGCCGGCGTCTCGCCCAGCGGCGGACCGAGAATCGGCGTCAGCGTCAGTGGCGAACGGTTGGCGCAGGTGACGAACAACTTAAGAGAAGCCCATCATCCGTTCACCGGCCCGGTGGAACACGCGGCCGACGCGCCGCTGGTGCGCTCGATCTATTTCGACGATCCCGATGGCAACCATTTGGAATTTTGCCTACGCCGGGTCGAGCCGACAAGCGAATGCATCAGCCACACCGTCTTCGAGACCGCCAACATGAAAAAAGCCCTGACCTTCTACTCCGAAGTGCTCGGCACCGGCGTGCCCATCCCCTGTGGTGAAGAAATGTTATTGCCGGCACAAAACGGCCAGATGATCGGGCTGGTGGAAGTTGGCGAGTTATCCGAACGCAGCAAAAAACATGGCCGCGGCTGCCACATGGCCATGGACGTGCCCCAGGAGGATTTCGACTCCATGGTCGCCCTGGTCGAACGGCACGGCGGCAAGAGCCAAGGCGACAAACGCGCCGATGACGGCCTGCGCCCGGAAGGCGAGCGCAGCATTTATCTCTTCGACCCCGACAACAACCGTCTACAAATCACCGCCCACGCGCCCAATCAGAAAGAAGAATTGCTCGACGACGAAGAAAAATGGCGGCGGATTATCGCCGCGCGCAAGGAGCAAGGCAAAGGGCTGACCCGCTGGGAAACAGGTGGGAAGAAACTCGTCTAGAAAAATTTCCTCAGAAATTGAGCTAACCCGTAGGATGGGTGGAGCGCAGCGATACCCTTCTCTCTTCGCTCCACGCGTGACCGCCTAAACAATCTCCGCCGATCGCAATCGGCAACCGGATTTGAATTCGTAGCAACTGTCTTGCAAGTCAAGCTTTCTGAAGAAAAGTATCAGACCAACAAGTTTTATGTTTGATCATAGAATTGAGAATCGTGAGCAGCTTGCGCATGCAAGCGATGAGAGCGACTTTGAACAGTTTACCCTTCGCTTTCAG
>CAMDBU010000156.1 GCA_945889495.1 Syntrophobacter sp. SbD2
TTTTGGGAGCCACGATGGGACGGTCCATGCTACAAAACGGTCTCCAAGGACCGAGGGGCGAACGGCCTGTCCCATCCTGTTTCGTGTTAAACAATGTGCATACAGACACTTCAATTTCATTATACAAGGGGCGGGTTTTAAACCCGCCCGTCCCATCAGTTTAGCAGCGCTATAACTCAACATCACTTCCGGGCGATCTCCTGCAGCGTCTTGTGCCAGCGTTCGAGGGTTTGGGCGTAGTCGTAGCTGCTCATGCCTTGTTCGGGATACCAGCGTTTGAAGCCGATGTCTTTACGCGCGCCGCCGTAGCCGAGTTTCTCGCCTAGCAATCGCTGGCCGTCCGGGCCGATTAAGAAATCGATGAACAGCATGGTGGCGTGCGGGTGGGGCGCGCTGGCCAGCGCCGCGACGCTGCCGGCATTGGCCGGTATCAGATCGAAGGGCAGCCAAGTCACCGGTGCGCCGCGCGCCGCGGCCATGCGAATATTACTGTCCACAGCGGTGAAGGTCAGCGGCACTTCGCCCGACGCGATCAGCTCGTTCAAACCCAAAGCCGGTAAGCTGTAAAGTTTGATCTCCTGAGTCGCCAGTCTTTTGATGTACCCTTCGCCCTTGGTCTTGAGCATGGCGCCGATCACCCGGATGCCGATCTCTTCGCCGCTGATGCCGATCTTACCCTTGAGCGTCGGTTTCAATAGATCGTCGAAATTCTTCGGCACGTCAGCTTCGCGGATGGCGTTGCGGTTGTAGCCGATGCCTGGATAGGACTCGCGGTCCACCGCGGTGTAGAACAATCCGCCCGGGGCTTTTTCTTTCGATCCTTCGGGATAGTCGGCGAGATGGGGCGAGTTGTAGGGTAGAAGCAGTTTATTGTCGCGCAACAACATGAGCGCGCCCGGCGTGGTCTCGATGGCGTCGGCGAGATAGCGGCGCGCCGAGGATTCGCTCAGTATGCGGGTCGCCAATGAAGTGGCGGGAGCGCGATAGAACTCGACGGTGACGCCGGGATACTTGGATTCGAAAACCTTGGCGACTTCCTTGTAGCTGCTCAAGGATGTGTACCAGAGCAGTTTGCCTTCCTTCTTGGCGCCGTCGTAGAGCACGCGCTCGCGATCGGCGCCCAAATACTTCGCCAGCTCGGCGTTACTCGTCGGCCGCGCGCTCTGCGCCCAGACGGTGTTGCAGAGTAGTGCGACGATGATAGTGACGTTCAGCCAGAGTGCCATGGGTCGTCTCCTTAAGAACCGGAATGTCTCTCGCAAAGGCGCAAAGACGCTAAGGTAAGAAGAATCGGGGATTTCTCGCTACGCTCGAAATGACTTGGTTTCCGAACTTTGCGTCTTTGCGCCTTTGCGAGAGAATATCCGAGTCCGAATCGCTCACACTTTGAAGCCATGCTCGCGGTACCATTTTTCCGCGCCGGGGTGGAGCGGCACGTCGCGCGGCGTGGCGTCCGTGTTTTCGCCCAACTGGCCGATGCCGGTGTAGGAATCTTCCCAAAACATTTGTTCCCTACGCTGATCAATGGCGTCGCAGATCTTGTAGGCGTCGTCGTCGGGCAGCCCGGCGCGGGTGTAGATCGGCCAGCCGCTGTAGTCGATGCAGGTGTGATCTTGGTCGAGCCCTTTGAAGCGGCCGGGCTTGATGGTGTAGCGGCGCCAGCCCAGACCGTCGACCAGATATTTAAACGCATGATCGTCGAGCGTCACCGGTTTCAATCCGGCGGCCAAGGCGGCTTCGAACCAGAGCGGCAAGCCTTCGTCGAAGATCGCGTCGATGGACTGATCGCGCAGCGCTTGCAAGCGGCGCTCGTCGCCGGGGCCGCCATTCAACTGAAAACTGCCGCCCCAAGACTCGATGTCCTTGAGCGTCATGTCGTAGGCGGCGAGCGTCTGGTCGACCAGCACGCGGGTGGAGTGGGTGGCGTCTTCGCGGATCGACAGGCGTAGCGGATATTTTTTCTGTTTGATTTCCGCCAGCGATTTCAGCCCGGTGCGTGGGTGAATCAGGTAAACGAAATGATCGAGGGAGGGGTAGACCGCGATGATGCGAACCGGCAGCGCTTGGGGAAAGATCCCGGTGCCGCGGTAAGCTTGGGTCAGCAGGCCCGACGGATTGATCATCGCCGCTTCGAGATCGCCACGGCAGATGCCATGGGCCAAGATCGGCGAGCCGGTGGACATGCGCAGCCAGGGCTTCATGGTTTCGTTCGAGCCGCTGCCGACGGTGATGCACATATCGCGCGGCCCGTAGTAGGGCGTGTTGGGATCACCGGCGATGTGTAGGCCGATCTCCCAAAGCATCAAGGCCCGTTGAAAGTTTGCGCCGCGCGGTAGTGGTTCCATGTGATGACCTCCAAAATGTTTGGCCGATCTAAGCACAAGTGGGGCGGCGAGGTAAAGGCGCGAGTGCGTTTCGGATTGTCTCGCGCCAAGAACGCCAAGGCCGCAAAGGATAAATCGCTGGATTATTTTCTTTGCGCCCTTTGCGGTCTTTGCGCGAGGAATTTCCGAATCCGAGTGATCTTCGCCGGGAATTGTGGCACAACATAGGTTCGGTGTTGATCATGCCAGTCAATTCTCAGGCACTGTTTGCTAACCTCGCCGAGCGCGAGCGGATTCATGGCCATCACTCGCCCGAGGGCGAAGCGATTCGTTTGTTGAGCCGCGCGCTGGATGGTTGGGCGTCGGCGAATCTCGGCGGCACCGATGTGGTTTTGTTGTGCGCGCAGGCGGTGGAGGATTGGTTGAAGCGGCGATTGCACCGGTCGCCCTGGTCGATTCAAAGTTTGCCAGAGTTGCTGAGCTCCGCTTCCGCCACGGCATTACTGTCGCCGAGCGAAGTTGGGGAGCTACAAAAATTGGCCGCTATGCGCCAGCGGACCGATGCGCTGACGCCAGTCGAAATCGAAGATATCATGACGACGACCATCGCCATCGTCGAGCGCCGCTGGTCATGACTCAAGCGCAAGTCAATTGGCTGCTCTTGTCCAACGCGGCGCTGGGCAATTTTCTCGCCGGGACTTCGAGCCGGATCTTCTCCGTATCGCTGCCGACGGTGGCCAACAGTTTGGACACCACCATCGTCGGCATTTCCTGGGCGGTGATTTCCTACCAGATATCCCAGATCAGTTTGTCATTGATCTTCGGCCGGATCGGCGACATCTACGGGCGCCATACTTTGTTCGGTTTGGGCTTGATCGTCTCGGCGCTGGCGTCGCTCGCCTGCGGCCTGTCGCAGAACGTCACCCAGCTGATTATTTTTCGCATGTTCCAGGGCGTCGGCGCGTCGATGACCCAATCCCAAGGGCGGGCGCTGGCCATGGAAGCGATGTCAAAGGAATCCTCAGGCAAGGCCCAAGGTTTCATGACCACGGCGTTTCACACCGGCGTCTTGATCGGCCCGAGCATGGGCGGTTTGATCATCGACTATATTCACTGGCGGGCGATTTTTTTCGCGCTCATCCCCATCGCCATGTGCGCCATGGCGCTGACTGTCCTCAATCGCGCCAAGGGCAACGTGCCGGCGCCGTCACCGGTGGCCGACCGCAGCATCGATTATTGGGGCGCGTTGCTATTGATCGGCGCCACCATCGCGTTGATCGCGTCGGTCGATCATCGCATCATGGAGTCCTTGGCGCCGGCGTTGCGCGTCGGTTTGATTTTGATTTTCTTGGCGGTCTTCGGTGGCTTTCTCTACCGCGAGAAAACCACCCCGAGCCCGATCCTCGATCTATCGTTGTTCCGCATTCGCATGTTTACGCTCAGCGGCTTGGCTTTGCTCTTGGTCGGCGTCGCCCAGGTGATGATCGGCTTCGTCCTGCCGTTCTACCTGCAAGACGTGCTCAAGTTGAAACCTTCGTTCATCGGCTTGATGTTCGTCAGCGCGCCGATCTTCACCGTGACTTTGTCGCCGCTGGTCGGTTGGGCGGTGGACAAAGTTGGGCCGCGTTTGCCGGCGACCATCGGCATCTCGTTTCTCGCCAGCGCCGGCTTCGTCGGTTCCTATCTGCGCACCGATTCCCATTGGTTGTCGGCGGTGTTGGTGCTGATGCTCTGGGGCTTGGCGACTTCACTGTTTTTCACCTCCAATCACACCGCGATGATCACGTCGGTGCCGACTGAGCATCGCGGCGTCGCCACCGGCGCGATCTATGTGATGTTCGGTTTGGGCACCACCTTCGGCGTCTCCTTGGGGACGTTGCTCCTAACCTCGTCATTTCGTTACTTCACCGGCGATCCGGTGGCGACGCCGACGGCGGCCAACCCGGAAATGTTCGTGCGCTCGATGAATTTCAGCTTCATGGTCGGCGGCTGCATGGCGCTCCTGGCGATGTTGTTGTCGGCGCTGCGTGGCGAGCGGCGCGCAGCGGTCCATTGACCTTGCGCCGCCAGGGGAGTTTTGTAATCTAGTGCCGGGGGAAATTGCGATGATGGCAACTCGATGGTTTACCAATCTACTGGCGATATTATTATTTGTGACCGCCGGTTGTTCGAAGGATGAGAGCCGCGCGCCGGTGAAACCGGTGGAAACCGTTCCGGCGAGCGCGCCCGCCGCGCCCGAGAGCAGTTCGAGCCCAGGGCAGGGCGTTGGCACGATCACCGGCAAAGTTATTTTCAAGGGCAGCTACACACCTACCAAGGTGGCGGTCAGCAAGGACAAAGAAGTGTGCGGCGATGTGAAGACCGATCCGGTACTGGTCGTCGGCAGTCAAGGCGAAATTATCAACGCCGTCATCCAAATTTCCGACTTGAAGCGCACCGGTGGCGCGCCCAAAGAAGCGGTACTCGACCAGGTCAAATGCGAGTATGTGCCCCATGTGTTGGCGCTGCCGGTGGGCTCGACGGTGAAAATCAAAAACAGCGACGGCATCCTGCACAACGTGCACAGCTTCAGCGAGAAAAACACGCCGTTCAACCGCGCTCAGCCCAAGTATCTGAAAGAGATCAGCGAGAAGTTCACCAAGCCGGAAGTGATCTCGCTGCGCTGCGATGTCCATGGTTGGATGAGCGGCTGGATCGTCGTCACCGACAGTCCGTTTTACGATGTCACCGGTGCCGACGGCAGTTTCAAGATGGAAAATGTCCCGGTGGGAAAGTATTCGTTAGACGTCTGGCATGAAACCCTCGGCAAGACCACCCAGTCGGTGGAAGTGAAGTCGGGCGAAGTGACCAACGTGACCTTTGAGTTTCAGATGAAGAAGTAGTGGGCCGAAAGAATCATGATAATGCTTTTGGCGCTGGCAAGTCTTGTGGCGATTCTTTGCCGTCCCGCCGCGCCGCTGATGGCGCAGCCGTCCCAGTTATCGTTTGGCGCCAGCCGATTCGATTTCGACTATCGAGATGACCAGGCGGCTCGCCCGATTACAATCTGGACCTATCGGCCCAAAGAGCTTTTGCCCGATGCGCCGGTGCTTGTCGTCATGCATGGCGTGCAGCGCAACGGTAGGCACTATCGAGACCAGTGGCAGCCCTACGCCGATCGCGGCAAAGCGTTGCTGCTGGTGCCTGAGTTCTCGGTGGCGAATTTCCCCGGCGCTGGCGGTTATGCGGCGGTGAAGCCCGACGCGAGCTCGGTCGAGGAAGGTGGGACGCCGGCGGCCTATGCGGCGATCGAACAGATATTTGACCGAGCCATGACACTGACCGGTTTGAAGACCCCAGACTATCGTATCTATGGCCACTCCGCGGGAGGGCAGTTTGTCCATCGTTTTGTCATGCTCAATGCCAAGGCGCGTATGAGAATCGCGGTCGCCGCCAATGCCGGCTGGTACATGTTGCCCGACTTCGCCAGGAATGGTCCCTACGGACTCAGAGGCAGCGGCATTACTCAGGCGCAGTTAAAAGCCTCCTTTGCTAAGGAACTCATTGTGCTGTTAGGCGAAAAAGACCACGATCCGAAACATCCGTCGCTTAGTCGCGCCGCCGGCCCAATGCGTCAAGGGCCGCATCGGTTTGCCCGTGGCGAGTTTTTTTTTCGCACCGCCCAGGAGGCCGCGGCGAAGCTCAACACGCCGTTTGCCTGGAAGCTTTCAACCGTTGCCGATGCGGATCATGACAACGCCAAGATGGCACCGGCTGCTTTTACGTGGCTAATGCGATGACTCCATCGTTGAAATAGACATTCCGCCGCGCTCAGGCTATGGATAATTCTTCATGAGCGCAGGTTCGACATCTTGGATCGACAAGCTCAAGCAATACAGCTTGGTCGGCCTCGGTTTTATTCACATCGCGGTGGGCCGCGGGTTACATGGCACCTTCGGCGTGTTCTTCGTCGCCATGCTTGATGCCTTCGGCTGGAGCCGGGCGGTAACCGCCGGAGCGTTGTCGCTGTCGATCATGGTGGAAGGTTTCTGCCATCCGGTGGTCGGCACGCTCACCGATAAACTCGGCGGGCGCAAGACTTTGATCCTCGGTGGGTTGGTCTTGGCTATCGGTCTGGCTTTTTGCGCCACCATCGATTCGGTGTGGAGTTTTTATTTTTGGGTCGGCATAGTTTCCGCGGCGGGGATTTCGCTGATCGGCATGGTGCCCCATGTGTCGATCATTTCGCGCCACTACGCCAATCGCAAAGCGACGGCGCTGGGCATCGCCTGGTCCGGCGGCGGCGTGGGAATTTTTCTCTTGGTGCCGGCCACCGCGGCGTTGATCAATGCCTGGGGCTGGCGCTGGGCCTATGTCGGTCTCGCCTTGCTGGTGTTGACCGTGGTCGTGCCGCCGGTGTTTTGGTTGATCCCGTCGGACTACGAAGCGCCCAAGGATGACCATGGCACGGCTCATGGACCGAGTCATGGTAAGCCCGGCGGCGGCGATGGCGATTGGACGGTTAAGCAAGCGCTGAGCAATAGTTCGTTCTGGTTGTTGTTCAGCGCGCGGGTGCTCGCCAGCCTCGGTAATCAAATCATCGTCACTCATCAAGTGGCTCACGCGGTGGATGTCGGATATCCGAAAATATTTGCCGCGTCGATTTTCGGTATCATGGGCGTGGTGAGCATCGCCGGGCGGCTGGGCTTCGGCTATCTCGCCGACATCATGCGCCGGGAAGTGGTTTACACTTGGGTGCAGATCGTTTCCGCGGTGGGCACAATGGCGTTGATGGCGACTACGGATAATACGATGCCGGTCTTTCTTTACATCTATGCGGTCTTCTATGGTCTGGGCCAGGGCTCGCGGGCGCTGGTTTTGTCGGCGATCTCCATCGACGTCTTCAAGGGAAAAAACTTTGGCGCGATCTTCGGCTACTTTACTCTCAGCGTCGGTGTCGGTGGCTCCGTCGGCGCCTGGTTGGGCGGTTATATCTTCGACGTCACCCACAGCTACATGGTGGCGTTCTCGATCTCGCTGGCCGGTTTGATCGGTTCGATTTTCATGGTGTGGGCGAGCACGCGTAATATTACCCGGCAAAATCAAGCGAAAGGAATTGGACCATGATTCAACTCTATACTTGGGGCACACCCAACGGTAAAAAGGCTTCCATCATGTTGGAAGAGGTGGGCTTGCCCTACGAAGTCCACGCCATCAACATCGGCCAGAACGATCAGTTCAAGCCGGAATATTTGGCGATCAATCCGAACAACAAGATTCCCGCGATCGTCGATGCCGACGGCCCCGGCGGCAAGCCGTTAAAACTTTTCGAGTCCGGCGCGATTCTCATGTACCTGGCGGAGAAGTCGGGCCAGCTCTGGCCCGCCGACCTGGCGCAGCGCTACACGGTGATCCAATGGCTGATGTTTCAGATGGGCGGGGTCGGGCCGATGTTCGGCCAGGCCAATTATTTTTTTCGCCTGGAAGAAAAAACTCCCTACGCCATTGAGCGCTTCCACAAGGAAGCCAAGCGGCTCTAAAACGTGCTCAACCAACAGTTGGGCCAACAGGAATATCTCGCCGGCGCCTATTCCATCGCCGACATCGCGACCTATCCCTGGGTGTGGCGCCATGACGGCCATCACATCGCATTGGAGGATTATCCCAACGTCAAGCGCTGGTACGAGCAGATTGGCCTGCGGCCGGCGGTCAAGCGGGGGATGGAGATTCCGCGGAAATAAAGCCGTGATCGTGTTCGTGGCTCGTGTTCGGTTTTCGGAACCGCGTGATTGAAAGGGTACAGCCATGGCGCAGCAAGTTGAAAAGCCCCGCGCCGAGTGGGGTTCGGATGTCATCGTCGATGCCATCAAGGCGTTCGACATCGAATATATCGCGATCAATCCTGGGGCGACCTTTCGCGGCTTGCACGATTCGCTAGTCAACTACGGCGGCAACCACGCGCCGGAAATCATTCTTTGCAATCATGAAGAGATCGCCGTGGCGCTGGCCCATGGCTATGCCCGCGCCAAGGGCCGGCCGATGGCGGCGGCGGTGCACAATGTCGTCGGCCTGCAACATGCGTCGATGGCGATCTACAACGCCTGGGCCGACCGCTTGCCGGTGATCGTCCTAGGCGGCACCGGTCCGATGGACTCGGCCAATCGCCGGCCATGGATAGACTGGGTGCATACCGCCAACGTGCAGGGGAATCTGGTGCGCGATTTCTGCAAGTGGGACGACCAGCCGGCGAGCGTCGAGGCGGTGGCCGATTCGTTCATTCGCGCTTATCGGCTAGCGACCACCGATCCCATGGGGCCGGTGTATATTTGCTACGACGGCGATGTCCAAGAAAAGAAGTTGGACAGTGAAATCACCATGCCGTCCTTGGCGCGCTATCCGGCACCACTGCCGCTGCAAGCGCCGGAAGAAGGTTTCGCGAAATCGATCGAGCTGATCCTGGCGGCCAAGCGGCCGGTGATCATCGCCGACTGGGTGGGGCGGCGCGAGGCGGGCTTCAACGCGCTCGGCGAACTGGCCGATCTCCTCGGTGCGCCGGTGCTCGATCAGTTGGGCCGCTTTAATTTTCCCGTGCACCATCCGCTTAACTTGACCGGCCAAACCGACAAGGTAATTCCCCAGGCCGATCTGATTCTCGCCCTCGACGTACCCGATCTCGAAGGCGCCATGGCGCGCCGCACTCAGGACGCCGGCAACCGCAAGGCGACACCGCTGTTGCCGGATGACGCCAAGATCGTCAACGTCGCCTTGGACGATCTGTTGGTGCGCGCCTGGGCGACGGATTTCAACAAATTGCGCCAAGCCGATTTGATGATCCTCGCCGATACTTCGGTGTTCCTGCCTGAGCTGCTGCGGCGCTTGAAGGCCGAGAAGAAGCTGGTTGATTTGAAGGACGACATTGCTGCGCGGCGCGTCGACTGGGGAAACATTTATCAAGCGAAGCGCGCTGCGCTGGACGCCGAGTTGAAAGCGAAGTGGGACGACAAGCCGGTGGCGATGACGCGAATCTACGCCGAGATCGCCGAAGCGCTCAAGGGCGAGGACTGGGTGCTGACCAACGGCAGCTCCCAGGGCAAAGAAAATCTTTATCTGCCGGCGGCCAAATTCAATCAGATCTTGGGCAAATACAAAGGCGGCGGATTGGGCTACGGCATGCCGGCGTCCTTAGGCGCGGCGCTGGCGCATAAAGGCTCGGGAAAATTTTGCGTCAACATCCAGCCCGACGGCGATTTGCTGTTTACCGTCAGCGCGATATGGACGGCGGTGCATCACCAAATTCCACTCTTAAGCATCGTCTGCAGCAACCGCTCCTATTTCAACGACGAAGAGCATCAAGAACGCATCGCCGTGCAGCGCCAGCGCCCGGTGGAAAACAAAACTGTTGGAATACGCATCGAAAACCCCAACGTCGACTTCGCCGGCCTGGCGCGCAACTACGGCTGCTGGGGCGCCGGGCCGATCGCCGAGCCCAAGGATTTGATCAAGACGTTACGGGAAGCAGTGAAGGTGGTGAAGTCGGGTAAGCCGGCTTTGGTGGACGTGGTGTGTCAGATGCGGTGATGGGAAGATTGGCCGCAAAGGACGCAAAGGTCACAAAATAAGATTTCGGTCGGTCGGATTTAACCACGAAAAACACGAAAGGCACGAAAAACGGAAAATAGTTTTTCGTGTTTTTCGTGGTTAATGTCTTAACTCTTTTCCGTCTGCCACTGATCTAAGATCTCTCTCGCACGGTTGGTCGCTGGGTTCATCAGCTCGTCATGGGCCGCCATCTTGGCGGTGAGTTCGACGACGTAGCCGTTGGGGTCGCGGAAGTAGATCGAGTGGACCATGCCGTGGTCGGCGATGCCGCGGCTGTCGATGCCTTGTGCTTTGCCTTTGGCGAACATGGTGTGCAGCGTTGGCTGGTCGACTTCCAGGGCGATGTGCAGGTCGAAATCCTTTTGCGCTTTGAATTCAAAGGGCATGTTCGGCGCTTCGAAAAACGCCAGGCATGAGCCGTCGTGCATCTGGAAGAACGTGTGCAGCACATCGGTCTTGGTCGATCGCGGCGAATCTTTAATCGCCAACGAACCGACCAGCTTCAGGCCGAGAAAATCTTCGTAAAACTTGCGCGTCGCTTCGGAATCCCGGCAACGGTAGGCGCTGTGATGGAGACCTTTGATCATGGCGATTGCTCCTTTTATGTACTAGCACGGTAATATATTCGGATTCGGATTTTCCTCTCGCCAAGGCGCAAAGACGCAAAGTTCGGATAAACAGGGTTGAAATTGTTCCCAAGGTTGTCCATTCCCATTCTCCGAACTTTGCGGCCTTAGCGCCTTTGCGAGAGATATTCCGCGCCCCCCGTTGCGTTGCTAGGTCCGCTTCCTGGGATCACTATTTCGCCAGCTGAATCTCGCGCAGGCTGATTAGCGCGAAATCCAAACTGCCGATGCCGTCGCTGCGCAGGGTCGTCTGCCAGCCGCCCCAGTCGGCGAGCTTGGCGTAATTGCCGGTGTTCACGCCTTCGATGTCTATGTATTCGGCGAAGAGTTTCCAGCGATTGCGCGGTCGGCCCGTTGGCCCATCGAATGGATCGTCGTCGAGATATAATCGATTGACCGCGCGGCTTGGCGCGCCGGCGGCGCGATAGCTTGCCAGCTTCAAACCGAACCAGCGATTCTCCACCAGCGCCGCGTCGAATTGCGGCGTTAGCTTCACGTAGTCGTAGACCGGATGGGTCAATTCCTTGCCGAAGCGCGCCACCGCGCCGCTGCTCGCCGCTTGCAAAGTCATCATGGTGCAGGAAGCGAGATCGGGATTTTTCGGGCTATGGGCGCCGCCACGGATTTTCAACGTGATCGCCGCGCGTTTGGCATCGATGACGCCGTGGACGCGCACGAAGGCGGTGAACTCTTGGTTGCGTATGTCATTGGGCGAGGCGAGAAAGCCTTGCTGGCTTTTCCAAGTGTGAACTTGCTGGCCGGCGCTGGCGTAAATATGCAGCCGGCTGGTTTTGCCAGAGCCGCCTGAAGCGTAATCGAGATCGTGGGACGCCAGGTTCCAGTAGCGCAGCGCACCGTCGCGGCGCGCCAGCGCTTGGGTCTTGCGCTCGATTTGAAAATTGGCCGCGCTATTGGGGTTACCGCTGCCGAGGTGGAATTGCGCTCCGGGCGCCGAAGGAATCAACATCGCGACGCCGTCGTCATCGATCGCTTGCCCAATGCTGCCGTTGCGCTCGGTTGTCGCGCTTGGCTGCATCGCCGGCGCCATGCAGGCGGCGAAAAAAAGCCCGGCGCTGAAGTGCAGCAGGTATCGGCGCGTTGGCGTCACTGGGCGTGCTCTTCGAGGCGGTGCAGGCGGTTACGCACCAGCTCGATATGGGTTCGTAAATGATAAACATAGTCGGCGTAGTTGGCGCCGATGCGGGTTTGGCTGACACCGTCTTCGATCTCGTCGAGACGGGCTAAGTAACCGTCCAGTCGCGCCGGGTCGGGGTTGGCGCTGACTTGGGTTTCGAGGAATTTCAGTTCGCCGTACCATTTGAACACTTTGGATTTATTGCGCCACTGGATCAGCGCCGGCAGTACTTTGAACATCGGCAACACCACCGCGATCAAGGGCAGTAGCAACACCGCCAACCGTTCGATCAGATTGGCCAGCCAGAAGGGCAGGTAGCGCTGCAGGAACGGCGGGCCGTTTTTGAAATAACGCTTGGCTTCGTCGGCGATCGGGATCTCCGCTTCCCGCGGCGCCGGAAATTCGCCGGCCTTTTGCAAGACGCCGGCGCGGCTGTGCACCGCGGCCGCCGCTTGCAGCAGCAGCACGCCCAGGGCGGGGTGAAATTCTTCTTTGACAATTAAATTTGCCGTGGTGGCGAGCAAGGACACGTCGCGCGCCGGTAGATCGCCCGCCAGATCGATGGCGCCGCGCGGCAGCTGCAAAACGGTGAGAAATGGAAAACGCCGGGTGAACGCTTCGGCTTGCACCAGGCTGGCGAGTTTCACGTCGCGGGCTTTGGCCAACTCGCGCACGGTGGGCGCGTCGGGCGAACCGACCAGGATCGCCGCGTCGACATCCTCGTCGAGGAGCGCTTTGACCGCTTCGGTGCCGCCGAAGGGCACCAACTGCGGCCCGTCGACATCGACGCCGCTGGCTTTGAGCAACTGCAACGCTAACGCCCGGGTGCCGCTGCCTTCGGGGCCGACGGCGACGCGCTTGCCGGCGAGCTGGCTGAGTTTTTCCATCGTCTCCGCGCCGCGATAAAAAATCCACAGCGGCTCGTAATACATCGCGCCCAAGGAGCGCAGCCCGGCGGGGGCGTCGCCGCTCACTACGCCAGCCTGGATCAGCCCCACTTCGAATTCGGAATTCGCATCCTGTAATCGCTGCAAGTTCTCGATGGAGCCGGCCGATGGTTTAAGCGTCACCGTGACGTTCTCGCGCTTCAAGATATCCCGATAACGCTGGGCAAATAGATGATAGGCGCCGCCGTCGGCGCCGCTGGTCATGACGAAGTTGTCCGGCGGCGCCGGCTTGACGAAGCGCGCGGCGATCCAAAACGCCGCGATCACCGCCATCAGCGGCAAGACGACGGTGACCAGCCGATCCTTCACCGCGTCCTTGTCGAACTGCATGCGCCCGCCGTCGGCCGGCTTGCGCACGATCGGACGGAATCGCCGGCGGTTGGCCGTTGGTCTATCGAGGGATGTCGGTGTCTCTGCCATGGTTGTATATTTAGCATGCAACCATAGTTGCCCGCTATTACATTCGCCGGTTAGGTCAAGGCCGCGGTCGTTGGCTCAGCGATCTTGTGACCATGGATCGCTTCGAATTGCGTGAGGCAATGGGCCAGGCGTTCGATGTCTCGCCGCGAAGTTCTCGAATGCACCGGTAGGTAGAGCAGGCGGTTGCAGATAGGTTGTGCATTGGCCGCGCGTAACTCTGGACGATCAGGCGGCGGTTCGACGACACACATACTCGAAGCTCCCCGCGTCGCGTCAAAGCCGTGGCACCGGAGAAATTCCGTCAGCTCATCGGGATCGTCGTGCAAAACCGGATAGAGCCAATAGCTATGATCCTTCGCCTGATCTCCTGGGCGCTCCAACCAAGGTAAGAGCCGGTTAGCTAACCGCGCCGCGGCGATGCGCTCAATAATCTCGCGCCGGTCATAGCGAGTGAGGCGTCGTTCGAGCAAGCTGAGCAGCGCGGCGCAGGTGCGCCGGCGAATTCGCCGGAAAAAATGCTCGCCGGCAAAGCCGCGCACGCTGTTGGCGATCAGTCGATCATGGTCGATGGCGGCACAGCGACAAATCAATACGAACAGGCTGTAGATTGGACGGTGAGCGAGGATCACCAAGAGGCCGTATTTTGCCACGCGCGCTAGGAACTGCTGTTGCGTCTGAACCGGCCATCCATCTTGGTGCAATTGGACCTTTTGTTTTAGCGAGCTGTCGTGAAAATGGAGGATGGCGCCTTGAAGCGCGCTGGCGGTCTTGATCGCGCCGAAGCTGAATAGGCTGACATCGCTTTCGCGATCGCCTCGGTAATCGTCCGCGGCATAGGCCTGGGCGCAATCCTCGATGACCAGTAGCCCATGGCTCTTGGCAAATTCCAGAATCGGTTCCATCGGCATACGGCTGCCGAACAGGTGCGCGACTA
>CAMDBU010000157.1 GCA_945889495.1 Syntrophobacter sp. SbD2
CGTGTGATAAAAACTCCGCTGTGAACTCATCCGTTGTACGCTCATGAATTCAAATTAAAGTCTGCCGCTACCTTTATCAATGCTCACTGCGCTTTCGTTGCGCGAATACTAAATTTGCAATAGGGTTTTTCAGCAGAATCTTGACTGACAACAACAAGTGTCCGTTCAACCACACTGCTGGCGGCGGTACGGCGAACCGCGACTGGTGGCCGAACCAATTGAAGCTCGATATCCTGCACCAGCATTCCGCCAAGTCCAATCCAATGGGCGGGGATTTCAATTACGCTGAAGAGTTCAAGAGCTTTGACCTTGCGGTGGTGAAGAAGGATCTCGCGGCGGTGATGACCGACTCGCAGGACTGGTGGCCGGCGGACTTCGGCCACTACGGACCTTTGTTCATTCGCATGGCGTGGCACAGCGCCGGCACCTACCGCACCGGAGACGGCCGCGGCGGTGGCGGACGGGGTCAGCAGCGCTTCGCCCCGCTCAACAGCTGGCCGGACAACGTCAGCCTGGACAAGGCGCGTCGCCTGCTCTGGCCGATCAAGCAGAAGTATGGGCGCAAGATTTCCTGGGCCGACCTCATGATCCTCACCGGCAACGTCGCGCTGGAAACGATGGGATTTAAAACCTTCGGTTTCGGCGGCGGTCGTGAGGATGTTTGGGAGCCGGATCAGGATATTTACTGGGGCGTCGAGGGCAAGTGGCTGGACGACAAGCGCTACTCCGGCGACCGGGATCTCGAAAATCCGCTCGCTGCGGTGCAGATGGGCCTGATTTACGTCAATCCGCAAGGCCCGAATGGCAACCCGGATCCGCTCGCCGCGGCGCGGGATATCCGCGAGACTTTCGCGCGCATGGCGATGAACGATGAGGAGACGGTAGCGCTCATTGCCGGTGGCCACACCTTCGGCAAGGCCCATGGGGCCGCACCCGAGTCGCACAAGGGAGCCGATCCCGAAGCGGCCCCCATCGAAGATCAGGGGTTCGGTTGGAAGAGCAGCTTTGGCACCGGCAAAGGCGGCGACACCATCA
Organism: Syntrophobacter sp. SbD2; assembly: GCA_945889495.1. Taxonomy (GTDB): domain Bacteria; phylum Desulfobacterota; class Binatia; order UBA9968; family UBA9968; genus DP-20. The sequence continues at coordinate 1,036 of CAMDBU010000157.1, forward strand.
CCAGCGGTCTGGAAGTAACCTGGACCACCACCCCAACCAAGTGGAGCAATAACTTCTTCGCGAACCTGTTCGGCTACGAATGGGAACTGACCAAGAGCCCGGCCGGTGCGCACCAGTGGCAACCGAAGGGCGGCGCGGGCGAAGGCACAGTGCCGGATGCCCACGACAAGTCGAAGCGTATCGCGCCTTCGATGCTGACCACCGATCTCTCCCTCCGGTTCGACCCTGCTTACGAGAAAATTTCAAGGCGCTTTCTTGAGAATCCGGATCAGTTCGCGGACGCGTTCGCCCGGGCCTGGTTCAAGTTGACGCATCGCGACATGGGCCCGCGCGCGCGCTATCTCGGCCCGGAGGTTCCTGCGGAAGAGCTCATCTGGCAAGACCCGATCCCCGCGGTCAATCACAAACTGAGCGATGCCCAGGACATCGTCTCTCTGAAGAGCAAAATCCTGGCGTCCGGTCTGTCTGTCTCGCAACTGGTTGCGACCGCCTGGGCGTCGGCGTCCACGTTCCGTGGCTCCGACAAGCGCGGCGGCGCGAACGGCGCGCGCATTCGCCTGGCGCCGCAGAAGGACTGGCAAGCGAACCAGCCGGCGCAGCTGGCGAAGGTGCTCAAGGACATGGAAGGCATCCAGAGCGAGTTCAACAAGACGGCGTCCGGCGGCAAAAAGGTCTCGCTGGCCGACCTGATCGTGTTGGCCGGTTGCGCGGGCGTCGAGCAAGCGGCCAAGAAGGCCGGCCACAATGTGACGGTTCCCTTCACGCCGGGACGCATGGACGCCGCGCAGGAGCAAACCGATGTTGAGTCGTTCGCCGTGCTGGAACCGGTGGCGGATGGCTTCCGCAACTATCTCAAGAGCAAATTCTCGGTATCGGCCGAGGAGCTATTGGTCGATCGTGCGCAATTGCTAACGCTAACCGCGCCGGAGATGACGGTGCTCATCGGCGGCATGCGTGTCCTGAATACCAACGTGGGCCAGACCCAACATGGTGTCTTGACCAAGCGGCCGGAGGCGCTGACTAACGACTTCTTCGTGAACCTGCTCGACATGGGCACGGAGTGGCAGGCGGTTTCGAATGACGCTGACATGTTTGAAGGCCGCGAACGCGCTACGGGCAAAGTCAAGTGGACCGGCACCCGTGTCGATCTGGTCTTCGGTTCAAACTCCCAGCTCCGCGCCCTGGCTGAAGTCTATGGATGTGCGGACTCCCAGGAAAAGTTTGTCCATGACTTTGTTGCGGCCTGGAACAAGGTGATGAACCTGGATCGCTTCGACCTCGGCTATATTTAACAACAACCCCATCGATGAGTTCCAAAGCGTATTCTGGGTTGCATTTCCAATGATGCGATGGAATGCCGACAAATTAGCGGGGCGTTAGATAGATGTTTCAGTCGATTATTATCCGTAGCTTGCAGCGGGTACAGAATTACCGGGGTTTCCAAAGGGGTTGTGCATCATCTTCGGTCGCGAGCGGGGTTCTAACCCCGCTCGCGATTTTAACTTAATTGACTACCTTCCAGTCTGTTCCGTCGGCGAGTTCTTCTTCGGATTGAAGAGTCCCGCCAAAACTTTATGGCGATAGTTGAAGATGCGCTCGAGATCGGGAGCGACGAGAAATTTCTGTATCAAAGGGCCGCCAGGTACGCCATATTCGACGTTGTCGGCGACCAAAGTTCCATTGTCGCGCTCATCAAAGGTGTGTTCGTGGACCCAGAGGGAGTAGGGGCCTTTGGTTTGACGGTCGACAAAGCGGTGTGGCGGTTCCCAAGCAGCGATTTCGCTCTGCCAGCGAATCGGTATGCCGCGAAGGCGCAGCCGATAGTCTAGCAAAGCTCCCTGTTCGATTGGGCTCGTCGGCGGCGTCAGAATCGAGAAGTTGAGCCATGCCGGGGTGAGGCGATCGAGGTTGCCGGGGTTGGCAAAGAACTCGAATACTTTGGCGCGGGGTTGGGCTAGCCAAACGGATTTTCTCAGCCAGTAAGTCTTCATGATATTTGTTGTTAGCACTTGAGCTAACGCTGTCGCTCAGACGTGGTTTCGCAGCATCAGTTCTTTAGGATTGGGTTCGAGGTAAAGCTGGCCTTGCAGGTATTCGACTTGGTATTTTTTGCTGTAGTGGCGGATCATGGTGATCGGCGCGATCAAAGGAATGAGCTGATGGCGGAAGTCGCCGATCAATTGCACCAATTCTTGTCGCTCAGTGGCGGTCAACTGCTTGGAGAAGTAGCCCATCATGTGGTCCAAGACGTTGGCATGGGTCTTCTCCGTAGCGTGAACGGCTAACGCCTCCATGAAAACCCGGCCGTAGTCATCGTATACCGCGGCAAGCGATTCTTGCTTTGTTGTCGCCACCAGCCGCCCTAGTTGGCGGTAGTGACGCTCGCTGTGAGCCAGCAATAAGTATTTGTGAACCGTGTGAAAGCGCACCAGCGCTCCCGCTGACTTTCGCTCTGAAGTTGCTTGCTGCCAGCGATGGTAGGCGAACACTCTCTCGATGAAGTTTTCTCTCAGTTTTAGATCGTTTAGCCGGCCTTCTTCTTCCACCGGCAAGAGCGGCCACTGTTGCATGATCGCCGCGGCAAAAAGGCCGCGGCCTTTGCGCTCCGCCATGCCTTTAAAGTTATGGACTTTGACGCGCTCCATGCCGCAGCTGGGCGAGTTTTTTTTGAATACATAGCCTGACAAGTTTTTTTCAGCGATATCGCGGCCACGCTTGGCCGCGAAGCGATTCATCTGCTCAGTCCAGTCTTTGCCGGACTTCTCTGCGATCATGCGCGGATGGTTCAGCGTGCCGACTAGCCGCACGGTCTCGCGCGGCACGCTCATGCCGACTTCGACTTCCGGGCAGATCGGCATCCACTCGACGAACTTGCCAAACAGTTCGGTGAGAAACGGCTCGCGTTTGTGGCCGCCGTCAAAACGAACCTTCTGCCCAAGCAGGCAGGCGCTGATGCCGACTCTTGGTTTAGTTTGAGAAATATTTGCCATAGCGATGTTGCTTACTGATAACATTATCGGTAAAAACGTCAACTATATATTACTTCGTTGGAATTCATTAGCTATTTGGAGAGCGGGCTAGCCAGCAGATGAAAATCGTAGTTACCGGCGCGACGGGTATGATCGGCACGGTCTTGACCGAGCGGTTGTCGAACAGTCATCACTCGTTAGTTTTGCTTAGCCGCAGACCGCCAGCGGAAAACCATGCGGCAAAAAGACAATGGCAGGCGTGGCAGCCGGGTGTCGGCGGCGAGTGGGAGCGCGCCATCGACGGTGCCGATGCGGTCATCAATCTTGCCGGTGAGCCTATCGCTGGCAAGCGCTGGACTGCCAAGCAAAAGGAAATTCTCCGCTCAAGCCGCATTGAAGGGACCAAAGCGTTGGTCCAGGCCATGGCTAAAGCCAAGGTCAAAGCAAAATTGTTGATCAGCTCCTCGGCGGTGGGCTACTACGGTCCCCATGGCGACGAAGCCTTGAACGAAGACAGCAAACCCGGCGACGATTTTCTCGCGCGCCTGTGCGTCGATTGGGAAACCGAAGCGCGCAAGGCTGAAGCGTTTGGTGTGCGGGTATGCTTACTACGCACGGGAATAGTCTTGGCCAAAGGCGAGGGTGCGCTAAAAAAGATGGTGCCGCCGTTCAAGATGTTTACCGGCGGGCCGTTGGGTTCGGGCCGGCAGTGGATGCCGTGGATTCATCTCGACGATGAGGTCGGATTGATTCAATTCTTAGTCGATAACGACAGTGCCCGCGGCGCCTTTAATGGCACGGCGCCCAATCCGGTGACCATGGCAGAGTTTTCCCAGACACTGGCTGCCGTATTGAACCGGCCGTCCTGGGCACGGGTGCCGCCAGCGGTGCTGGCACTGGTGGTTGGAGAGATGGCCGAGATGCTGTTGAACGGCCAGCGGGTGATTCCCGAGGCGGCTGTCAAGCTCGGTTACCAATTCAAATTTCCTAGTCTCAAGCCTGCACTGGAGTCGTTGGGGCTTTAGCAGATCGGCCGATAGTCGAAACTTGATGAGCAAGAGTTGGGGTTTTGAAGATGGCGCTTAGCGCGGAAAAATTTGCTGCCGATGCTAGCGTTGGATATTTTGACGGACAGCGTGAGCGCTTCGCCCAGGCGATTATCAACGGCGATGGCGAGAGCGCCGAGCAAGTCACTGACGAGCTTGTGGCGGCGCAGCAGGCACTCGGCGATATTTATCTCAAGGTTATCACCCCGGCGCTGGAAAGTGTCGGAGAATTATGGTGCCGCGCTGAGATCAGCATCGGCGAAGAAAAACTCGCCACGCAAATTGTCATCGGCCAGATGGACCGGCTGCGCGCGCACTTCACGCCGTCGGTGCGGCCCGTGCTTTATCGGGTAATGGTTGCTTGCATCGAGGGCGACCAGCATTTCATCGGTGCTCGCATGACGGCCGACCTCTGCGGCGAACGCGGCTGGAACGTCGACTTTCTCGGTTCCGATGTGCCCAACCACGCCTTGGTTGAAATGGTTCATCGGCGCCACCCGCAGGTGTTAGCTCTTTCGCTGACTATGGCGCAGGGGGTTGAACATGTGGGTTGGCTGGTTGGTGAGTTAGAAAAATCGGCGCCCGAGGTCCGGGTGATTATTGGCGGTCGGGCGCTAGGCGAAAATTCTAGTTTGGGAAATCTTAGCCAGCGTTGTGAGATCGCTAAGGATATCATTACCGGCGTCGCTTCGATCGGCCGGCTGTTGCGCGCCGATCGACCCAAGTCAGTGCTCAAAGAATATCAAATGGTGCTGGCGCACCGGGTGCGTGATTTGCGGACAAAACGGGGGTGGACACAAGAGCACCTGGCCGATCTCGCGAAAGTGACGCGCGCCTGCGTCATTGCTGTCGAAGGTGGCAAGCAAAACGTTTCCATGGATATTCTCGTACGCATGGCCAACGCTTTGGAAGTAGCGCCGGAGACATTGTTGTCAGTGGAGGGCTGAGTGCTCGGACAGGGGAGTGACAGGATGAAGCATCAAGGTTTAACAATGTACGGCGGTTCGGCACCGACAAAGCGGCGAATTGCGCCGGCGTCAGAAGACAAGTCCAGCCGGCCGGCCAACGGCACGGGCACCGAACCGGCTATGTTGGCTGACGGCCGTTTGGCAGGGCTACTCGGTCTGGCATCGAGCACGGCGGTGGAAAGCGCCCTGCGTAGCGCCTTGTTCGATCCGATGGCAGCGCTAATCGCCAATCCGGGCAAGCGCCTACGCGCCCAACTGGTCACTATGACTTATCGGTTGTTCCAAGATAAGCGCGCGGTGTCGTTTGCCGCGGCAAAGCAGTGCCGTGACTGCGCCGAAGTCGTCGAACTGATGCACGCCGGCTCGTTAATCGTCGATGACATCGAAGACGGCAGCAAGATGCGTCGTGGCCGGCCGGCGTTGCATGTGCAGTTCGGCGTCCCGTTGGCGCTAAACGCTGGCAATTGGCTTTACTTCTGGCCCTTCGAGCTGCTCAAGGACGCCGGCCTCGCGGCTGAACAAATGGCGTGCCTCTATGAGCGCTATAACCGCACGCTGTTGCGTGCGCATTTCGGCCAAGCTCTCGATCTCGGCGCCAAGGTGCCGCAGTTACCGCAAACCTCGGTGGCGGAAGTTTGTCTGGCCGGGATGACTCTCAAGACCGGCGCTTTGATGGGGTTCGCGGCGGCGCTGGGTGGCAGCGTGGCAGGCAATCCCGAACGCGTGCTTGAGTCACTCGATGCCTTTGGCGTCGACCTTGGCATCGCTTTGCAAATGTACGATGACCTGGGCAACGTCATCGGCACAGGCGATCCGCAAAAGTGTTATGAAGACCTAGCGCTGTCGCGCCCCTCTTGGGTGTGGGCTTGCGCCGCCACTGCAACCGACGCCTATGACTATGAAACCTTTCTCCAAGCGGTCGCCGAGTTGCCCAATGCCCAGTCATTGGAAAGTTGGATCGCCTCTCATGATCTGATCCCAATGACCCGCGCCAGCGCGCGCCAGCACTTGGATCTTGCCTTCGATAATCTGCAACAGCGTTTGTGCGCTGCAAACGTAGCTTGGTCATCGCGGGTCTTCAATGAACTGCGCCAATTGGGCGAAGAGATCGCTGTGGCCTATGGATAAGCCAAGCGCCGCGATCGTTGGCAGCGGCTTCGGCGGCCTCGCCGCGGCCATTCGCCTGCAAGCGGCGGGCTGCCAGACTGTGATTTTCGAGAAACGCGATCAGCCTGGGGGGCGAGCCTATGTTTATCGCGACAACGGTTTCACCTTCGACGCCGGGCCGACCGTCATCACAGCGCCGCATTGCCTCGAAGAGCTGTTCGCCGTCGCCGGCAAAGCGATGGGCGACTATGTGGAGCTCCTGCCGGTCAAACCTTTTTATCGCCTGTTCTGGGACGATGGTTATCAGTTCGATTATTCGGATGACGATGCCGCGCTGGAAAAACAAATTCGCGCCAAGTCGCCGGGCGACTGGGCGGGCTATCAAAAGTTCTTAAAATACTCACAGGAAGTTTTTCACGAAGGTTACGAGAAACTCGTCCATGTACCGTTCTTGACTCTGTCGAGCATGGCGGCGGTGGCGCCGCAGCTGATTCGTCTCGAAGCTTACCGCTCGGTTTACAGCATGGTCGCCAAACATGTGCGCGATCCGCAGCTGCGCCAGCTGTTTAGCTTTCATTCGCTTCTAGTCGGCGGCAATCCATTTACCACTACGTCGATTTACACGCTGATTCATTGCCTGGAGCGTAAGTGGGGCGTGTTTTTCCCCAAAGGTGGCACCGGCGAGTTAGTTCAAGCGCTGGTGCGGCTATTCCAACAGTTGGGCGGCGAAATTCGCTACAACGCGGAGATCGACCAGATCGTCACCCGCGACGGTGCGGTGGCGGGCGTGCAGGCGAGCAACTGCCGACTAGAAGAATTCGATCTGGTGGTGAGTAATGCCGACGTCGTCCACACCTACGATCGGCTGCTCAGAGCGGAGCCGCGGGCGGCTATGACGGCGCGCCGGCTTGGCAAGAAAAAATTCAGCATGTCGCTCTTTCTGATCTACTTTGGCACCAAGCGAAAATATCCCAATCTGGAACACCACAACGTTATCTTCGGGCCGCGCTACCGAGAGCTGTTGGGAGATATCTTCGAACGGGGCAAGTTGGCGGACGATTTTTCGCTTTATCTGCATGCCCCGACACGCTCGGACCCATCGTTGGCGCCGCCCGGCTGCGAAGCGTTTTACGTGCTCTCGCCGGTGCCGCACCTGGGCAAGCTAGCGATCGATTGGCAAGTCGAAGGGCCGCGATACGCGGCAAAAATTCTCGACTATCTAGAACAGCGCTATATGCCCGGTCTGAAGTCATCGATTGTCACGCAAAGAATTTTCACCCCGGCGGATTTTAAGAGTGAGCTCAATGCCCACCATGGCTCGGCCTTCTCCCTCGAACCGCGTCTGACCCAGAGCGCCTACTTTCGCGTCCACAACCGCGACCGTAATATCCGCGGGCTTTATTTTGTCGGTGCCGGCACCCATCCGGGCGCGGGCATCCCCGGCGTGGTCAACTCAGGTAAAGCGACGGCTAATTTGATTCTTGAGGATTTCAAGGCTGTCCTGGCAACTTCGGCTGTCAAGACAGCAGAGGTGTCCTATGCTTGATGCGTTAACCCCAGAAGTGCGCGCGGCGCTCATTGAGTGCCGCGATATCATCACCAAGGGCTCGAAGAGCTTCTCCCTGGCGGCGAAACTGTTCGATCCGCAGATTCGCGATGCCGCGGTGTTTCTCTATGGCTGGTGCCGTTATTGCGACGATCAGGTGGACGATGCCAGCAAAGCCGGCGATCGGGATGAGCTTGAGGCCAGGCTTACAGCGCTCAAAGAGAAAACCATTTCGGCGTTCTCGTTTGAGCCACAGCAAGAGCCGGTATTCATCGCGTTGCAGTATATCGTCCACCGTTACGGCATCCCGTCCCACTACGCCTTGGAACTTATCGAAGGCATGGCGATGGACGTGCGTGGCAAGCGCTACCAAACCCTGAAAGAGTTTACGCTCTACTGTTACCGGGTCGCCGGCACCGTGGGGCTCATGATGTCCCATGTGATGGGCTTGCGCGATGAATGCGCGCTCAAGCACGCGGCCGATCTCGGTATCGCCATGCAGTTGACCAACATCGCGCGGGACATTACCGAAGATGCGGCTGTCGGGCGAATCTATTTGCCGCTGACATGGCTCGATGAAGCAAAGATTAATCACGATCAAATCAGCGCACTTGAGAATCGTGACAAGTTGGCGATGCTGACGCTGCGTCTGCTTAACGAAGCGGACCGCTACTATCGATCGGGCGATGCCGGCTTGTGGCATTTGTCATTCCGTTCCGCCTGCGCCGTCTCGGCCGCGCGTCATGTTTATTCCGAAATCGGCTCGCTGCTAGTAAAACGAGGCGCTCGCGCTTGGGATCAACGAACCTATGTGACTGGTGCGCGCAAGATTTGGGTGGTGCTGCGCGGAGTGCTGCATTTGATTCGTTCTTTGCCGGCTCGTCTATTCCAACCATGGTCGCCGGGCCCGTTGAGGACCATCTGGAGGTACTCCAATGTTCAATGAGATGACAGTAGATATAAACTCTCAGCAACCAAACCGTTTGTTAGCCAATTCTATGACGCGTGCCAAGGCTAATGCTAATGGCCGACGTGTGGTCGTCACCGGTGTCGGTGTCGTGAGTCCGAACGGTGTCGGGGTTGACGCCTATCAAGAGTCACTGAGGCAAGGTAGCAGTGGGATCGCGGTGATTTCCAGCTTCGATGCGAGCGCGCTTTCTTGCCGCATCGCTGGCGAGGTTCGGGACATCCCTACCCACAACTTGTTGACCGCCAAGGATGTCAAACGCACCGGCCGAGCCGTTCATCTAGCGATCGCCGCGGCTGAGGAAGCGCTGCGCCGCGCGCAGGTGTGCCCGGCAAGCATGAGCCTGGAGGAAAGACAATCCTGGGGGGTGATCCTTGGCAGCGGCGGTGGCGCTGCGGACTTTGCCGAGGAGCAATATCGGCTCTTTTACCAGGCTCAGTTGCGCAAGATTAGCGCGTACAATGTTTCGAGCTCGACCGCCGGCTCGCTCTCGAGCGAGCTGTCGATCCACTTCGGATTCCATGGGCCGAGTCATGTGATCTCCACGGGCTGTACCAGCTCCACCGATGCGCTTGGTTATGCCTTTAATCAAATCCGTTTCGGTTTGGCCGATCATCTGGTTGCCGGTGGTGCCGACGCGACGATTACCCCGGCGATCATGCAGGGTTTCTGTGTCATGCAAGCGGTCTCGACGTCGCATAACGACGAGCCGGCGCGAGCGTCGCGGCCCTTCGAGCGGAGCCGGGATGGCTTCGTCCTCGGTGAGGGGGCTTGGATCTTGATCCTCGAAGAGCGTGATTTGGCATTGGCGCGAGGTGCAGCCATCTATGCCGAGCTGCGTGGGTATGCCTCGACCTGCGACGCTTATCACCGTGTTCGTCTCGATCCTAGCGGCGAGGAGCCGGCGCGGGCCATGAGCTTGGCCATCGAAGATGCGCGGTTGGCCAAAGACGACGTGGGTTACATCGCTCTACACGGTACTTCAACGGTTTTGAACGACAAGACGGAGACCCAGGCGACGAAGTTGTGTTTCGGCAAGGGTGCGCGTGACCTGCCGATGAGTTCGATCAAATCGATGATCGGTCATCCCCAAGGCGCGTCGGGCGCGGCCGGCGTGGTGGCGGCGATCTGCGCCATGAACGGCGGTTTTCTACCGCCGACGATCAATCTCGATGAGTCCGATCCGGAATGCGATCTCAATTATATACCCAACCAGAGTATCGCTAAGGCAACCGAGATCGCGCTGTGCAACTGCATTGGTTTCGGTTCGAAGAACTCCGCACTGGTCATCGAGCGTGGACTACTGGCATGAAGCGAAGTTACGAAAAAGAGATGATGGATCTCGCCGGCAATAGTCCGGAACTCCTGGCTGACGATCTGGGCAACCTGCGAGTGCTCAATCGCTATCTGCGCGGTACCCGCAGCGTTATCCTGGCATTGCAGTGGGCGCTCCGGAGTCGACCGCTCAAGCGGCTCTCCATACTCGACGTTGGTACCGGCAGCGCCGATATCCCGGTGGCCATTTGCGCCTGGGCGAAGCAGCGCAATTTTACGGCGAAAATTGTCGGCATTGAAGCCGACCCGGTCACGGCTGTTATTGCCGCCAAGCGCACCCAAGAGCATGGCGATATCGACATCGTCCAGGGCGACGCCGGGTCGGCGCCGTTCGGCCGTGGCGCTTTCGATTTCGTCATTGCCTCGCAGTTTCTTCATCACTTCACCGAAACGGCGATCACCGATCTGCTAATGCAATGGGCTACGCTGGCCCGGCGCGCCATCGTCATCAGCGATCTGGTGCGCCATCCGCTCGCCTATCACGGTATCGGTCTGCTGACCAAGCTAACCACGCGCAATATCATGACCCTGACAGATTCACCCTTGTCGGTGCGGCGCGCTTTGACGTTCAAGGAATGGGCGGGGCTTTTGCGCCAAGCCGACATCGGCCCGGTGAAAATATTTCCGGTTTTCCCGTTTCGCATGGCTGCGGTGATTCAGCTTGGAGGTGGCGATGGAAAAATGTGATGTGGCCATCGTCGGCGCTGGGCCGGCAGGTAGCGCGACGGCGATCTCTCTCGCCGAACGCGGTTACCGAGTTGCGCTAATCGACCGCGCGGTGTTTCCGCGTGATAAATTATGCGGCGATTTTTTGAATCCGATCAATTGGCCGGTGCTCGAAGAATTGCATGTGAGCCAAGATTTGCTTTCCTTGCCGCACACCAAGGTGTCGAGGTTCCGCATAACGACGGCGGACGGGAGCGAAGCGATGAGTGCTTTTCCGGCGCAGGGCGTGCGCCCGTTCGGACTGGGACTTAGGCGTTTTCATTTAGATCATGTGCTCGTGGCGCGGGCCAAGCGCGTCGGCGCTAGCGTCCTTGAAGGGACTAAACTGAAAGTGGTGAAAATGCAGCCACGCGGCTGGCTTTTGGATATGAGCCGTGACGGCGAACCGATTTCTCTGCGGGCCAAGCTGTTGGTCGGTGCCGATGGGCGAAACTCCGCTGTTGCAAGACAACTCGGCGTTGCGTCGGAGTTGCCAAAGCGTTTGGCTGCGGTGGGATTCGAAATTCAACTGCAAAATGTCCCCAGCGTCCCGGATAGTGTCGAGATTCATCAGTTTACCGGCGGTTACGCCGGAATCGTTCGAGTCGATGGTGGCCAGGTCAATCTTTGCTGTACTGTGCGGCGAGAGCTGCTCGGGAAATCGGTTTCGTTCGAAAATCTGCGCGCGCGGTTGCTGCGCGATAATCCGTTTCTCAACGAGCTCTTGAGCGCGAGCGTGCCGGTGAGCGAGTTTCGCTCCGTATCGCCGGTTTATTTTCCTGCGCGGCGCTGTTTCGGCGACGGTTTTATCCTGGTGGGAGACGCGGCTCGGGTGACCGAGCCGGTAACCGGTGAAGGAATTTACTTGGCGCTTAGAAGCGGCCAGCTTGGCGCCGCCACCGTTGAAAAGGCATTGGGCGAAGGTAATTTGAGAGCGGTGAGGCTCAGTGAATACGAGCGGGCCTGCCAGGCGGAGTTCGCTGCCAGGTTTCGGCTCAACTCGCTTATCCGTAACTTAGTCTATCGACCGAAGGCGTTGTCCTTGGCGGTCCGGTTGCTGAGTCGACGTCAGCGATTTTTGGCATTATTGGTCAACGCCGTCTGTCAACGCCGTGCGGCGTTTGCCGGATGAGCAATCAAGTTTGTGTGGAGGTATGGTAATGCAAATCGTCGCATGGAGTTTCTTAGTCTTACAGGCGTCGATCGTGATCGCCAGCTTACTGGGCTACGGAATATTTACTTCGCGCCCCGATCTGTTGATGCAAGTCGATCCCCAAGCGAGGTTTTTTACCTGGGCATTTTCCGGCTTTGCCATCGGTAACATGTTGTTCGGCGGACTGGCGGTGGTGGCCGACGCTTTGTTGCGAAATCGGCTGGCGGCACTTTACGCCTTTATCGCGATTTACGCCGTCAGCTTGGCGAGCGAGCTTATGGGCACCGGCTGGGGCGTGCCATTCGGACCTTACTCCTACACCAGTTTGCTCGGCCCCAAGTGGTTTGGACTCGTGCCGCTGTTGATCCCGCTCAGCTGGTTCACCATGAGTTGGGCCTGTTGGACCATAGCCCGCCAGGCCCGATCTGGAGTCGCGGCGATATTTCTCGCAACTGTCCTGTTGGTTTCCTGGGACTTGTTGCTCGATCCGGCGATGAGTAAGGTGACTAGTTACTGGGTTTGGGGCGAGGCCGGCAGCTACTACGGCATGCCGTGGATGAATCTGTTTGGTTGGGCTGTTACGGGCCTGTTATTGTTTCTCATCCTCAACCAGATGGCGCCCCGTCCACAGTCGACGGTTGGTTTTGCGATCGCAGTTTATGGAGTCAATTTTGCGCTGCCCTTGGGATTTTGCATCCTCAATCAATATTGGATCGCCGTGGGCGCCGGTGTCGGCAGTTTGTTGCTTGGGCTGTGGGCGTGCGGATTTCCCGGGAGGTTCGGGGATCGAGTCAGGATTATCGGGGAAAATCCCAGTCTGCAGAAACTTTAAGCCGCTTCTTCACAGAAACTGCACCGCTCGGTTTGAAGACTTGCGCCGGTCGATGTTAAATAACGGGCACCTCTAGAAACTCCAGCTAATTTTGGGCGGCAGACTTGACAAGATTGCGATTAGGCTTTTGATAGTGGAGACGACAGCACAATCGCAGAGCGAGGAGCCGCATGAGCAAACCGACGAGACGAAAGAAGGAGAAGGGTTTTTTCGACGAAGAATACCGACGGGCCGAGCTGGCCAAACATCGCGACCCCCTCAAGCGGCTTAACGCGGTGATGCCATGGGAGTTGTTTCGG
>CAMDBU010000158.1 GCA_945889495.1 Syntrophobacter sp. SbD2
TTCGTCCAGAAGTTGACGCAACGCGTGTGGGGATTCGCAATAACTCCAAAACTTTGCCGTTCGCACATGAAAACACGAAACCCGCGTGTTGCGCTCAAAAATTAGCAGGCCGGGTTCTAAAAAAACGGGGTTTTCTGTCAGGCACTAACTATGGCGAAATTCTAACCAACACCAGTCGCCCCGAAGCCGAGCGCAACATCGACGCGGTGCGCAAGCCCAACGAAGTGATGGCTTTTTACGGCGTGCAGCGCGGCCAGAAAGTCGCAGATATTTTCGCTGCACGCGGTTACTACACCGCGATCTTATCGCAATTGGTTGGGCCGGAAGGAGTGGTTTATTCCGCCAACCCAGCGTCCAGGCCGGAGTTGCAAGAGCGAGTCAAGCAGCCGGCCCTGGCTAATGTCCGACTAGTCGATGGGCCGTTCGATAAAATAGCTCTGCCGCAAGACGGTTCCCTCGATTTCGTCTTGCTCCATCTCGACTACCACGAGATCGCCGCCGAGGTCCGGCGCGCCATGAACGCGCGCATCTTCGCGGCGTTGAAACCCGGCGGCAGTTACGGCGTGGTCGACCACTCGGCCAAAGAGGGAGTAGGCGACAGCGAAGCCAAAACGCTTCACCGCATGGACAAACTGCTCGTCATAAAAGAAGCGTCCGGCGTCGGCTTTCGCCTCGGCGAAGAGGGCAAAATGCTCAGCCGCGCCGAAGACACCCGCGATTTCAACGTCGTCAAGATCCGCGACAAGAGCGATCGGTTCGTGCTTAAATTCGTCAAGCCATGATACCTGAGCAGTTCTGTGGCGGTCGATAATGGGAATGGTTATTTATCGCGATGCGCGCTTGGTTCGGTCGTGAGCCTCTGCCTCGGTATTGTGCTATTTGCTTACGAACAAAATGCTCAAAGCGCAGAAATTTGCGCTTCGCCTGATCAATCTAATGTCTTGATCCCCATTCTATCCTGCTGGGCAGCTTCCCTGTTGGCAGTTTCCAGTCCAGTTGAGTTTCGATGAGCACCTTAGTGTGATGTCCATTCAATCGATCGATGCCGCGGCAACCGTCCGCCGTTCGGTGATCTGGCTCTTGCTGTTCAGCATTCCGGTGCTGGTGTCGATGGAGCCGGTGACGGATTGGGATATCTGGTGGCATCTCCGTGTCGGCCAATGGATATTGGCGCATGGGCAGGTGCCGCACGTGGACGTTTTCTCGGCCTATGGCGCGGGCAAACCGTGGATCGCCTATAGTTGGTTGTTCGAGGTTTTGGTGTTTTTACTCCATCGTCAGTTTGGCCTGTTGGGCATCGTCGGCTTCAACGTCGCCATGACATTGGCCATTGCCGTCGCGCTGTACATTTCGGTGCGCCAGGCATCGCTGCCGATTCTGGCCGAGGTGGCGCTGGTGGGCACGGCGGTGATCGCCATGGTGCCGATCTATACGCCGCGCCCTTGGGCGTTTACCGTTTTGTTTTTTGTCTTAGAGCTTCACTGTATTTTCACTGCTCGACGGCTCCGACAACCGTGGCGTCTCTATTTTTTGGCGCCGCTGTTCGTGCTTTGGGCCAATCTGCACATTCAATTTATTTATGGCTTGGCGGTGTTCGGTTTGTACATCGGCGAGTTGCTGCTGGCGCGGATTCAAGCGCTGGTTTCGCCGGTGTCCCGCGATGGCGCGCAACCCCAACTTGGAAAAATCGTCCCGATTGTTTTTGCCTGTCTGGTGTCGACGTTGATCAATCCCTATGGTTTCAAAATATACCAGCCGGTATTCGAATACATCGAGTTCACCGGAGCCTTTCAAATTGTCAGCGAACTTCTGCCGCTCTCGTTCGTTAACGTCGCCGATTGGTTGGTCGGCTGGTTGCTGCTCGTGGCGGTGTTCGTCCTGGGTTGGCAGCGGCGCTGGTTAGCGTTTCCATCGGCGCTGCTATTAGCGAGCGCGGTGCTGGGCATGCGAGCGCGCCGAGACGTCTGGATCGCTGCGGTCTCGGCGGTCATGATTATTGCCCAGCTGCGGTCTTTCCTTCCGTGCGTGGAGCGCTGTCGTTGGAACTGGCTCAATTTTGGTCTGGTCGGTGTCGGGCTCTCGGTGACGATCTTGGTAGTGGCGCATCAGTGGGAGATCTCGACGGCGAGATTGCAACAGGCGGTCAAAAATATCTATCCGGTCGACGCGGTTGCGTATATTAAAGAAAAGCGATTGACCGGGCCGCTTTACAACCATTTCAACTGGGGAGGTTATCTGATTTGGGCCCTGCCAGAGATGCCGGTTTCCATGGATGGCCGAACCAACTTGCACGGCGATGACCGCATCATTCGGTCGGTGGACACCTGGCTTGGCAGAACGGGCTGGGAATCGGACCCAGAATTGGCCCGGTCGCGTTTAGTGATTGCCCATCCGAAGCAGCCGTTAGCATCGCTGTTGCGCGCCGATGAGCGATTTAGATTGGTTTACGAAGATAAGACGGCGCTGCTGTTCGTGGCCAAAGGTTCTTAAGCCGTTTACTTGAGCTGCGGCACGACCTCGCGGGCGAGCAAATTGATCGCTTCCTGGTAATCCGGTCCCAGCTTGGCGAAGGCAACCTGGTCGTAACCCAGTCGGCCGGCGGCGCCGACCAGTTCGATAATCTGATCTCTGACTTCTTCCGGTTTGCCGGCGGCGTAGTAGCAGCGCACCATGTGGTCGTTGACTAAAGTCGCCGCCTGTTCGACGGTGGCGCCGGATTCGAAGGCTTCTCTTAGCTTCAGCACTTGCTCGCGCTTGACGCCCATCTTGGCGTATTCCTCGGGCGTGAAGCCTAACGCTTCCCATTGCAGGATCGAATGGGCGACCTGGCGGCGCGGGAAATCGAGAGCGCGCGCGCCATCGCTGGATATGGAAACGTTCAACTCGCAGACTCGGCGCAGGCGCTTTGTCGGATCGATTTCTTTGGCCGCGGCGTCGGCGCTGGCGAGCATGGCTTCGAGGCGGCCGGCTTTGAGCATGGGGATGTAAGTTCCGGAGCTGATCACGCCGTCCATGATCCGGCCGCACATGCGCAGCGACTGCGGGCCGTTGCCGCCGCCGTAGAATTTGAATGGGCCGCTAGGCTTGAAGGCGAGCTTAAACTTGCCCTTGGGATTGAGATGGTAGAATTCGCTCAGGAATGGATAGTCGGCGTAGGCAAACTCTTCGCCGTTAAGCGCCTGGCGCAGGAGCCGGGTGGTCTCGCTGACCATGGCGATGGGTTTCAACGGCTGGACATGCTGCGGCGATTGGCCGAGGTCGCCGCGGGCGATGCCGATAGCGATCTCGCGGCCGTCGCAAAGTTCTGACAGCGCGGCAAAACTATCCGCCATGTCCAACGGGTTGTGAAAGTAGGGCACCATGATCGCCGTGCCCAAGCGGATCGGCACCTGGGCCGCGATGGCGGTGAGCACGACGATTTGATTGCGGTAGCGGATGTTGTCGTTGACCCAGATTTGCCCGAAGCCATGATCGGCGCCCAACTGCGCCAGCCGGATCAAATCGCGCAGGCTATAGTGATTGGCCAGGTGAGTGACGAATTGCAGGCCGAGTTCGCCGGTGAAGAGTGCCATGTTTTGTTAGTCGCTTGGTACTGCTAGTGATCACCGGATGTTTCACCACGAAGACGCGAAGGTCACGAAGGTTTCGGAAAATATTATTTCCGAACTTCGTGCTCTTCGTGCCTTCGTGGTGAGTCCCTAACTTCGTTTGGGACGCTTAAAATTCGCTGATGTTCCGCACCTTCATTTTCTTGCGCTTGGCTTGATCGAGGACGAACTTGCTAACCGCGAGATCCTCGTCGGCGATGCCGTTAGATTGGAACAAGATGCGTTTGGGGCGCGGTTGCGGCGCGCCGCCGGCGACGTATTTTTCCAAGGGCATGATGTCTTCCCAGCGGGCGATGCGGGTCTGGCAGGCTTCGACCAAGTCGCCGCTGTCGGCTTTGGCGGCGGCGACATCGTCGGTGACGATTAGATCCATGCGCCGGATGAGACTATTCGACACTTCATGTTTCACCGTGGCGTTGGCGCCGATGGAGGCGACCAGCACTTCGGGCTTGAGATTGTTGCCGGTGGCCACTGGGGTGGCGGAGCTAGTTGACACCACCAGGATGTCGGACTGCCCTTCGCATTCGTCGATGCTGTCGACTTCCTTCCAGTCGACTTTCTTGACCACTTTGCTCATCTGCTTGACGAACTCTTTGCGCCGCTTGGGGTTGCGGCCCCAGACCACCACCTGTTCGATGGCGCAGGTCGCTAAAATCGCCTCGACTTGAAAGGTCGCTTGCCAACCCGGGCCGATGACGCCCAGGACTTTGCTGTCGGCGGGGGCCAGGTATTTGGCCGCCACGCCGCTGGCGGCGCCGGTGCGTAGGCTGCTCAAGTAGGCCATGTTGACGATACCTTGGATGCCACCCTTGCCGCCGTGGAACAGCGTGACGATGTTGGCGCCGGGACCGTAGGAGCGCAGGCAAATGAGATCGGAGTCCTCGTTCCAGGCGGCCATCATGTTGAGCTGCTTGGTGCTGCCCTTCAAGCGTCGGCGCGGCACGTTGCGCATCTTGCCGGCGGCGCGGTCGCGGAACATTTTATCGACCAAATTGACGGCCTGGGACATGTTAATCAGTTTTCTGGTTTGCGGTTCACTGATGATCACTGCCATGGTTAGAAAATCCTCCCTGCGTTGTATAGCCCAGGAAAACTGGCGGGGCAAGATATGAATTTAATCTAATATTCCCCGCTGCTTGCGGCGGGCACAACTAAATGGGGTTTCCAAAGGGGGCGAGGATCCCCTTTGGTCGCGAGCGGGGTTCATACCCCGATCGCGAAATGCCAGGTTGATTTCTGTGGTGAAAACATCATTCGGAATGGCATTGACAGCGCTTCAAAGCGCGTGGTTTAACAAGCCATCACCGCCGGGATACGGAGCACAATCATGATCAACGGATACAAAATTTACGATTCCGACGCCCATGTCAATGCGGCGCCACAGATGTGGGAGGATATGCCGGCGGAATTCGCGGCGCGCCGGCCGCGGCCGGCGTTGGTCCATGACGGCGCGGAGCTGGCGGCGTTTACCGCCGGTTGGTTGACCGACGGACGCATGGAGCCGCACGCCCTCGGGCCTGGATTGCAGCCGGCCAATCCGCCGCGCTGGGTGGTGGAGGGCACCGACCGTGGTTCGCTCACGGTGGTCGATGCAGCAGCGCGGATTCGCGACCTCGACCGCTTGGGGATCGATATTCAGTTTCTCTTTCCCTCGACGCTCTATGCGCGCTGGACCGCCGATCCGCGTTTCGAGGCGGCGCTGTTTCGCGCCTTCAATCGCTTTATCGCGCGCCAAACCAAGCCCTACTCGAAACGTTTGAAATGGGCCGGCTTGATTCCCTTGCGCCATCCGCGCGAATCCATCGCCGCGCTGGAGGAAATGCTTAAGCTCGGCGCCTCGGCGGCGGTGGTGTTCGGCACCGCCCACGACAAGATGTTGAGCGACGATATGTTCAGCGACTTTTGGGATGAGTTCGCCCACAGCAAGCTGCCGCTATGCGTGCATATGGCGGCGAGCTTTCCGGCCTTCGACAGTTGCGTCGAGACTTTTCTCGACGCCCACGCGCTCAGCATGGCGCTGCCGGCGCAGATGGCGTTCATCGCCCTGCTCGGCCGCGGCATGATGGACCGCTATCCCGATCTGCGCATCGCCTTCATGGAGTTCGGCGCAGAGTGGCTGTTCTACATGGCCGGGCGCATCGATCATTACATTCCGCGCGACCGCGAGATCCAGCCGAAGATTCTCGAAGCCAAAATGCCCAAGATGAATATGAAGGAATGTTTCAAGTCCGGCCGCTTCTTCGTCTGCGGTGAGATGGAAGATCCGTTGATGGTCCAAGAGATCGCGCTCCTGGGCGAAGATCAATTGCTGTTTTCATCCGACTATCCGCATGGCGAGGGGCGCGAAAACGCGGCGCAGGAGCTGTTGGCGCGGACCGATATCACCGACGGGCAGAAGCGCAAGATTTTGTATGACAATCCGATCCGGTTGTTTGGCGCGGTGTGAAAGCTGTTTCTTCACGCCGTCATTCCCGCGCAGGCGGGAATCCAGGTTCTCCGTGAAACTGACAATTAACCTGGATTCCCGTTTCCACGGGAATGACGGATAAGAGAGGTTGATTTTTATTGACCGTCGAGAGGTGCGCTATGATCGATGTAACTAAGGTCGCTCGACTAGCACTTCCAATGTTTAGTGTTTGGCTGATGGTCGGCCTCCAGCCCGCACTAGCCCAAACCCACGTCAAAATCGGCATTGTCAGTCCGACCTTCGGCCATGCGCCGTTTTACGTCGCCCGCGAGAAAGGCTTCTTTCGCGCTGAAGGTTTGGTCGGCGAGGTCATCGTCATGAATCGCGACGATCTGATCTTGCAAGCGTTGGTGGCGGACTCGATCCAGTTCAGCAATGCGACGCCGGCCGCGGTATTGCTCGCGCGGGAGCAGGGGTTGAGCGATTTAAAGCTCATCGCCGGCTCGTTCAACGGCACCACTTATTCGATCCTGGCGCTGCCGAAGTTCAAAAATCTCGAAGCGCTCAAGGGCGCCAAACTGGCGGTGTCGAGTCTGCAAGCGGGCTCGACGCAGATCTTAAAATATATTCTCAAGCAGCGCGGCCTGATCTATCCGCGCGATTACCATCTGATTCGTTCCGGCGGCACGACCCTGCGCTGGGCGGCGCTACAAACCCAACAGGTGGATGGCGCGATTCTCGCCGAGCCGGTGAGCCAGATCGCCATGGAAAAAGGCTTCGTCAACCTGGGCGACGCCTACAAGTTGGTGCCCGGCTACCAATTGGCGGCGGTGTCGGTGCGCGAAGGTTGGGCGGCGAAAAACAAGGATTTGGTGCTGCGCTTTTTGCGTGCCTTCCACAATTCCCTCAAATGGCTGCATGACAACCGCGCCGAGGCGCTGGAGCTCCTGCCGAAGATCACGACATTGCCCAAGGCCTATGTGCAGAGCGCTTGGGAAACCTACACCAAGGCGATCTGGCCGCGCGACGGTCGCGCCGATCCCAAAGCGTTGCAACTGGTTATCGATTTGATGATCGAAGATGGCATGCTCAAGAAGGCGGTGAAGCCGGAAGATGTCATCGATCATTCTTATTTGCAGGAGAGCGGGGCGCGTTAGCTCGGATTGGCGAGTTCAAAACGTTCCAGCGGTTCAAGCGCTTCGCTTCGCTCAACCCCCACCTTAGTCCCCCGCGGGCGCGGGGGAGGAGCGGATTCGGATGTTGCGCACGGATGAAACCACCGGCAACGGCTGGAACGAGTTATCCCCAATTCTTGAACATTCGGCTCGGTTCATATTAAGAATGGGGAAACAGGAGGTTCTTCATGGAATTGGCGACGCTGCAAGACAAGATCGATGAAGTGGTAAAATCGGGGCTGCCGAAGAAATATTTCAATCTCATGGGCACGGATAACTTCCGCGTCTGGTTGAACGTCTACATGCCGGGCGAGGGCACCAATGGATTGCACTACCACAACACCGATGAGACTTTTACGGTCATTGAGGGTTGCGGTGAGATCGTCCATCGCGATGGCAGCCGGACTAAGGTGGAAAAGGGCAGCGTGGTATTACTGCCGGCGAAGTATTACTACGATATCAAAAACACCGGCGACACGGTGATGGCGCTGCTTGGCAACCGCGCCGAAGGGTTCGGCGGGCCGACCATTTATCTCGACCCGGCGATGAACGAGAAGATGAAGGGGCGCAAGCAGTTTGGCGATAGCTAAATAAGTTTGTCTTCTAGGGTCTAGCGTTTGACGTTAACGCTAAACCCAAGACGCTAGACCCCAGACCCAAAACGAGGAGCTTTCCATGGGCATCATCGACGCGGATACGCATATCGACGAAACCGAAGGTACTTGGGAGTACATGACCGGCGACGATCTCAAGTACAAGCCGACCACCCAGTATCCGCCCAATCCCGATCCGACCAAGGTGCCGACGCGCTATTGGTTGATCGACGGGCGGCGCAACCTGCGCTTCATTCGCAGCGACGCGGAGTCGGGCACGGTGGTCGAGTCGCGCGAGCTGCTGGATATCAACGTGCGGCTCAAGCATATGGATGCGATCGGCACGGATATTCAGGTGATCTATCCGACGGTGTTCTTAATGGAAGTGACGGAAAAGCCGGAAGTCGCCAGCGCGCTCAAGCGCAGTTACAACCGTTGGCTGGCGGATCGCTGCTCGAAGTCGGGCGGGCGGTTGCGTTGGGTCTGTCTCTTGCCGCTGAACGGCATCGACGAAGCGATCGCGGAACTGCGCTTCGCCAAGGAACATGGCGCCTGCGGCGTGCTCAAAAAAGGCGACCGCGAGGCGGGCAAATGGATCGCCGATCCATTTTTTCTACCGTTGTACGAAGAAGCGGAAAAGCTCGGCCTGCCGATCTGCATTCACACCGGCTCGGGGACGCCGGACTTTATGCCGGCCAAGGAGTTTTCTCAGGCGCAGTTTTGGCGCACCAAGGCGCCGGCGATCAACGGCATCGAGACGTTGATCGTCCACAATATCCCCCGGCAATTCCCCAAATTGAAATTCGCCTGCGTCGAAGCCGGCGCTTCTTGGGTCAATTTCGTCGACTACGACATGCGCCGACGGGTGCAGAACCGCGCCGGCCGGCGCAGCGTCTTGGGTGGTCCGGAGACCGAAATGGTGAGCAATCTATTCAAAGACAATCGCATCTACATTACTTGCCAGGTGGACGAGGACTTGCCAGCGATTCTCCAATACGTCGGCGAGGATAACTTGATCGTCGGTTCCGATTACACCCACAAGGATCCGTCCATGGAACTTGAATTTCGCGCGCTACTTCAGCAGCGCGCCGACCGCGGCGAGATTCCCAAGACCGCGGTGGACAAGATTCTCTTTGACAACCCAAAGGAGCTGTATGGGCTGTGATCCGGGCGAACCGTTGGGGGCTCTTTCATCTTTGAACAAAGCGTACTAAAAACTTAGAAACTATCCGAGCAAGGAGAGCGACACAGTGGGAATTATCGATGCCGACACTCATATCGACGAGACCGACGCCACTTGGGAATACATGACCGGCGCCGACTTGCAGTACAAACCTTCAACCGCTTTCCCGAGCAACCCGGATCCTAAGCTGCCGCCGGCGCGTTATTGGGTGATCGACGGCAAGCGCCAAGTCCGTTTCATCCGCAGCGACAAAGACTCGGGCACGGTGGTGGAGTCGCGCGAGCTGTTGGACATCAACGTCCGGTTGAAGCATATGGACGAACTCGGCACGGACATCCAAGTGATTTATCCGACCCTGTTCCTGATGGAGGCCTCGGACAAACCGGAACTTACCAGTGCGATGCGGCGCAGCTACAATCGCTGGCTGGGCGAGCGTTGCTCCAAGTCGGGCGGCCGGCTGCGCTGGGTGTGCATGCCGCCGGTGATGAACATGGACGAGGTCGATAGCGAACTGCGTTGGTGCAAGGAGAACGGCGCCTGCGGTGTGCTCAAGAAAGGCGACCGCGAGGCGGGAAAATATCCCGCCGATCCCTACTTTGACGCGCTCTATGCGGCGGCGGAAAAATACGACCTGGCGGTCTGCCTTCACACCGGTTCGGGCATCCCCGATTTTTCGCCGGCGCGAGAGTTTTCCCATGGCCAGTTCATGCGCACCAAGGCCGGCGTGATCAACGCGATCATCGGTTTGGTCGTGCACAAGCTTCCCCAGCGCTTTCCCAAGCTCCGTTTCGGCGCCATCGAAGCCGGCTCCATGTGGGCGCCCTTCGTCGCCTACGATTTACGGCGCCAGGCGTTTAGGCAGCAAGGCCGCGAGTCGGTCGGGGTGTTGGGTATACCCGAGCTAGAAGTGACCGGCAACGTCTTCAAGGACAATCGCATTTACATCACCTGTCAGATTGACGAAGACCTGCCTTACATCTTGAGTTGCGTCGGCGAGGACAATTTGATTGTCGGCTCCGATTACACGCACCGCGATCCGTCCATGGAATTGGAGTTTCGCAAGGAGCTGGAAAATCGCGCCGCCCAGGGCGAGATCCCGCAGGCGGCGATCCAAAAGATTCTTTACGATAACCCCAAGGCGTTTTACGCACTGTAAATTTGGATTAATGGTAGGGGCGAAAAATCTTTCGCCCCTACGGGAAGCGGCAGGCTGATTGCTTTGACAGAGTTAACCAGGGTCGATTATAGTGACTGCAAATTTATAGGAGGAGGACACTAAATGATTGTTCTCAGCCCGGAAGGGAAAGCGCAGACCGCGGCGGGAAAAATCCCCCCGGTGGCGCGTTTGACCAGCTTGAGAGGCACAACCATCGGCGTGCTCGACAACAGCAAGCCCAACGCCGACAAATTGGCGGAACGTTTGGCCGAGCTGTTAATGGAGCGCTATGGCGTGGCGAAAGTCATCACCCGGCGCAAGTTGACGGCCCAGCAGGGCGCGCCCAAGCAGTATATCGAGGAGCTGGCGGGTCAGGCGGATTTCGTCCTGGCCGGCCTCGGTGATTGAGGCTCCTGCACGTCGTGGAGTGTCCACGACTCGCTGGAGATTCAAAAGCGCGGCAAGTTCGCCGTGACTTTCATCACCAACGCCTTTACGGCGCTGGCGAAATCCGAGAAGGAAGCCTTCGGCGCGCCGGACCATCCGGTGCTGGTGGTGCAACATCCCATCGGCACGGTGAAGATCGAAGAAGTGAACAAGCGCGCCGAAGCGGCGTTCGATCAGTTGATTGAAATCTTGCTTGCGCCCGAAGCGGCGCGGGCGAAGGTCGCGTAGTAAAATTCGTTTCGGGTTTCGAGTCTCGAGTTGGTCGGAGATTCGGAACCCGAACTTTTTCAGCTTAGTTCTTTTCTTAACTCCGTCATACCGGCGCAGGCCGGTATCCATCTTCGTTTTCGGTTTTCTATCGAACCTGGATTCCCGCTTTCGCGGGAATGACGGACTAGAGGTTCCAATTTAATTCTTGAAGGGTGGTCCTATGGCAACGGCGGCACTGCAAGCGGAAAAAGTCGAAATACCGGATGACATCTGGGAGGCGCAGGAATACTTCGTCGAAAAGGGCTGGTCCGACGGCTTGCCGGTGATCCCGCCCACCGAGGCGCGGGTGGCCAAGATGCTCACTGGCACCAAGCGCAAGGCCGATGAAGTGATCGGCTCGGTACCGCCGCGCTGGGCTCCTGCGACGGTGGAGAAGATCGCCATCAACGGCGTCATGTCGGGATGCAAGCCGGAGTACATGCCGACGTTGATCGCGGTGGTCGAAGGTCTGTGCGATCCAAAGTTGAATCTCTACGCGCTCCAGGCCACCACCGGCGGGCCGGCGGTGATGGCGATCATCAATGGACCAGTGCGCCAGCAGTTGAACGTCAACGGCGGCTCCAATGCGCTCGGGGAGGGCTGGCGCGCTAACGCGACCATCGGCCGCTTCGTGCAGATGATCAAGCGCAACATCGGTGGATCGCTGCCGGGTACGACCTGCAAAGCGACCTTGGGATGGCCGGGTAAATTTTCCATCTGCGTCGGCGAAAACGAAGAAGCCAGTCCCTGGGAGCCGCTTCATGTCGAGCGCGGTTTCAAAGCCGAGGAAAGCACCGTGACGGTGATCAGCGCCGACGCGTCGGTCCGGGCGTCGGATTTGGACAGCACCAAGGCCGAAGGCGTGCTGATCAACTTCGCCCAGAAGATGGACGGTCCGTCCGGTCCCGAAGCGATCATGGTCATCTGCCCGGAGCATGCCAAGATCATCGCCGATGACGGCTTCAGCAAAAAAGACGTGCAAAAATTTATCTGGGAGCGCGCCGCCTACCGGATGAAGGACTTGCCCGAAGAGACTTTCTATCAGCGGGTCAAACGGCGCAGCGATCTGAAGCTGACCCGCGACAGCATCATCCCGGTCACCGACAAACCGGAAGATATACTCGTCATCGTCGCCGGCGGCGACGGTTCGCAGTCGCAATATATTCACGTCTGGGGACAGGCGACACCGGAGGGCGGGTCGACGCGGTCGGTGACAAAAGTCATTAAAGATTGAGAGTTCCAAGCGTTCCCTTCGGCAGGCTCAGGGCCTGAGTTTATCGAAGGCCCAATGTTCCAGTCGTTCCAATCGTGTCGGAAGCTTCGTTCCGCAAAACTCTTGCCCTCGCCCATTCCGATGGGAGAGGGTAGGGTGAGGGTCCGATTCCTTATGTCCACTCGCTGCACCCCTTTGATCGTTGCCGCCATTCTGTTTCTCGCGTTGATGGCGCCGCGCGCATTCGCCGCCGACAAGCTGCGCATCGGTTACTCCGGCGCGACCATCACCAACTCGATGTTGTGGGTGACCCAGGAAGGGCGGTTGTTCGAGAAAAACGGCATCGATGCCGAAGTGCTCTATTTGCAAACCACACTTGGGCAGACCGCGATGATCGCCGGTGAGATTCAGATGTGCGTGTACTCGGCGAGTCTGCTGACGCCGGCGCGCTTACAGGGTGCCGATGTCGTCATGCTCCTGAGTTTTCTCCATAAGCCGATCTATCGGCTGGTGGTGCGGCCGGAGATTCGCACGGTGGCCGATCTGCGCGGCAAGCGCATCGGTATCACCCGTTTCGGCACGGTGAGCGACTGGACTACGCGTTTGTTATTATCGCGGCTCGGGCTCGACGCGGAAAAGGATGTGACGCTGATCCAAAGCGGCGATGTGCCGGTGTTGGTCAACGGCTTGTCCGCAGGCCGTACTATCGACGCCGCGATCATGCAGCCGCCCTATGATAAAAAGCTCGTAGCTCAGGGCCTGCGCGTGCTGCTCAACATGCAGGACATGGATATCGTCCTGCAACAGACCGGCCTCAACACCACGCAAAAGTTCATCGCCAGAAATCCCGACATCGTCCGGCGAGTGATTAAATCGATGATCGACGGCATATATTTCATGCGTAACAACCCCGCCGCCGCCAAACGCGCCATCGGCAGGCACATGCAGATCAAAGACGAGCGCGAGCTGGAAGATTCCTACCAACTGCTGCGCAGCTTCATCCAACCCAAGCCCTATCCCAACCTCGACGGCTTCAAACCGATCTTCGAAGAAGCCGGCAAGCGGCTGCCGGCGGCCAAGACCGCCAACGCGAAGGATTTTGTCGACACGCGGTTTATCGAGGAGCTGGACAAGTCCGGGTATATCGACGGGCTGTATAAATAGTCCTGCGGCGAATACTTCGGCTTCGTACCAACGCGAAGATTGTCTGGTCGCATCGATTGATGGACTCGGGCGACGAGTGCAAAACTCTCAGACAACGCACGAACCGGTGTCGACGGGTAGTGGTGATGATCGGGAATATACGGAAAGAGCTTTCAGCTTTTGTCGGATTGCCTTCTCAATCCGTCTTTACAAGTTATTGTTTCATCTGTAAAAGCGATTTAGATCGAATTCTATGAGCCGTGCTATACGGAAGTTATCGGGTTCTATAAGGAACCAGATACTAATGGTTAGGCCACTTCGCGCGTCACAGACCATGAGGACACTTTTGAGATACGCAGTCGTTCTCGTCGCCGTTTATCTCGCGGCATGGACGGCGGCGTATGCAGTGATGTTTGTCAGCCGAGGTGACGGTTTGGATTTCACACACTTCTTTGAGTATCTGGGGTTGGCGTGGACTTTCAGCGGTGGGGAGTTGCCGTCGTTCATCTGGCTTTTCAGCGTCATCGCGTTCTTGCCACTGGCAGGATTGTCGGTATTTCTTTTGAGACGATATGACAGACAGCACAACACCGTGGCCTAACAGCCCGTGGTGAAAGTCGAGAATGAAGTGGGTAACCGAGGCGATGAGGATCGACAGGAAGAAGAGATCGTGTAGAGTTTATTGCATGGCGATGGGAAAACGAAAACACGAAGAGCAGAGAGGGATGTGGGTGGCGGTGAGCGAGTTA
>CAMDBU010000159.1 GCA_945889495.1 Syntrophobacter sp. SbD2
AAAACAGATACTCCAGCGCAGGCTCGGCAACCTGAAAGCGATCTACGGCCGCGGCGAAGAGTGGATCAAGATGCTCGGCGTGCTCGATCGTTCGATCATCCTCGATCCCGGCGCGGTGGAAGATATTCGCGACCGCGGCGCAGTCTATCTGCGGCTCGAATGCTACGGCCTGGCCAAGGATGATTTCGAAACCTACCTGCGGCTAGCGCCCGACGCCAAGGACGCCGCGGCGATTCGCGAGCAGCTGGTCGATCTCGCCAAGCATAGCGTGCTGCTGCACTGAGAGGGTGCGGATAGTCTTATAGGGCTATTTCTTGCCGATGCGGCGCAGCCAGTGCCTTACGGCGAACCGCGCTCGGCTCAGCGTCGTGATGTTGCCGCCTTCGAAGCGCACCCTGAGTTCGACATAAAACTGGGCTAGCGAGTTGAGCGTCGATTTGAACAGTTCCTCTCGCCCCTCCGTCGAGCCGCGACAGATATGGTGGTGGCAACCGATGGCTACGGTGTGAACCGGCAGGAGCATTTGGATTTTCGCCAGATCGTCGAGCTCCAAGGGCTTGTCCGCCGACTCTAACCGCAGCGCCGCCGCGCGCACTTCATGCTTGTCCCGCTGATATTCTTCGTAGCGCATGGCGATGAGCTTATCCCAGTCTTGCAGGTGCTGGGAGTGGAGGCCCAAGGTTTTCAAGTGATCGATGTAGGCGCCGGGGATTTTTTTGCTCAGCCCGGCGAGATAGCTTTGCATCTCCGGGGCGGCGCGAAGATCAGGCGCTTCGAGCAGCAGCATGA
Source organism: Syntrophobacter sp. SbD2 (assembly GCA_945889495.1). Classification (GTDB taxonomy): domain Bacteria; phylum Desulfobacterota; class Binatia; order UBA9968; family UBA9968; genus DP-20. The sequence continues at coordinate 790 of CAMDBU010000159.1, forward strand.
TCACGACCAGCGAAGCCACCACCAGCTCGTTGAAGATGCGGTCCTGTTCAACCTGGCTCAACTGTTCGAAGCGCGCCAAGCGGCGGAATCGTTTGTCGCCAAATAGTTGAAACGCCGAACCGGCGGCGGCCTGAGCCAATCCAGCGGCGGTGGCATCAGCCAGCTGCTCGATGGATTGACCGGTTGGGAAATCTGCTGTCATGGGATTTCTGGTCGCGCTGCCGCCGCGGGCACTCACACGCCCAGTTTTGAAAATTCCTTGAAGTCGGCGGCGAAGGAGCGGGTCAGAAACAGATCACGGACCGCCGCGCGGGTTAAGCGCAGCGGCCGGATCGCCCACAGCTTGTGGGCCTTCAAGTTGTTCACACTGTCGCTCCAGATGCGTTGCAGTTCCTGGCGTGAATAGACCACCCGGTCGTTGATGGCGTCGTATTTGATTAAACTCTGATGCGCTCTTGACGGCAGCGAGTCGCGCAGCTTGGCGTAAGTGTCTTGCCATTCGTGGATGCGGTCACCGAGTCGGATGTTGGCCTGAATTTGCTGCAATTCGTCAAGCAATGTGCGTGCGGTTTCGGATTCGACCCGGTGGAGTTGTTGGATGCTTTGGCGTAGCTGCTCCCATTGTTTCAAGAAGCGATTCAAGTCGCGCCGGCTGTAGAGAATGCGCGACGATAGATCGTCAAGCGGCGCGAGTAGGGTTCGCACCTGCTCAGGCAGCGCATCCTTGGCATTATTATAAATGTTTTGAATCTCGCCGATGCGTAGCGCCTGCCAGATATCGGATTGGATTTTTCCGATCTGGGTGAGCCAGCGCTCCTCGGTGTCGCTTTTCTTGCGGGTTTGCAGCCAGACCTCTTCCATCTCCTTGAGGAATTTCGCCCAGGCGATCAAGAGCGCGGCGATTTCCTTGGCGCGCTTCCACAGGTGCACCGGCAATGAATCGACGGCGTAGCCGGGGCGGCGCACTTTGCGGTCTTTCAAGCGGAAGAAGCCCGCCACCATGGGGTGCTGCTTTTCGATCAAGGCGGCGTTCTTGTACCAGAAAAAGATCGACATCAAGTTCCAATAGTTTTTCGGATTGTCGGTCCATTTCGACAGCGACTTGATCATATGCTCTTTGCTGTAAAAAGTTTTCCAGGCCTCTTCGTAGGCCTCGGTCCATTCCTGGGCCGACATCAGCGGGTGGGCGATGGTTGGGTGAAACGAATCGCGCTTGTTGAAGTCGGGGTCCATCCAGTCGCCCCGTTTGCGCATCTCGCGATGGTCATGGGAGCCCGGGAGCGGCGTGAGCATGAAGAATGACGCTTGATCGGGCTCGACAACTTCATTTAGAAAGCGCATGTCTTCGGCGACCTGCGCTTTGCTGTCCCAGGGCAGGCCGATGATGTAGCCGGTGTGCACCAGGATGCCGGCGTCATGCCATTCCTTGATGATGGCGCGGTATTCATCGACCTTGTTTTGCTTCTTGCCTTCGGCGGCGAGATTCTGCGGGTTGACGCTTTCCATGCCGATGAACACCTGGCTACAACCGGCCTTGGCGGCGAGCGCCACGAAGTCTTTCGGCTTGCGCGCCAGGTCGACCTGCATCATGAAGGTGATGTCGAGTCCTTCGTCGCGCAGTTTGATGATCTCTTCGAAGGTTTCGCGCCAGAGTTTTTTGCGCGCGAAGTTGTCGTCGGTGAAAAAATAAAAGGACAGGCCGTTTTCGAGATTGCGGCGCATCATTTTGGCGATGGATGCCGGACTGCGCTCGCGCATCTTGCGCCCCTGGACGTTGATAATCGTGCAGAAACTGCATGAGAACGGACAGCCGCGCGAGGTGTCGGCGGTGGCGAAACTCGGGTAGGCGAAGTGACGCATGGTTTTGGCGCTGGTGCGCGGCAGCGGCGCTTCGCCGATATCGACTAGACTTTGTAAGTCCTGGGCATAGCTGTACAGCGGTTTCAACTCGCCATGGAGATAATCGGCGAGAATCCCTTCCCATTTGCCTTCGACCTCGCCGGAGACGACGCAGATGCCTAGGCGATAAAGTTCCTGAATATCCGGCTCCTGGTCGCTCAGCATGTTGATCGTGCCGCTGGTGTGGAAACCGCCCAGGATGACGCTGATGTTGGCGGCGCGAAACTGGCGCGACAGGTCAAGCGCGCGGGGGAATTGATTGGTCTGGACGCCGACCATGCAGACTAGAAGTTTGGTGCCGGCTTGTTGGCTCCAGCGGATGATCTTGGCCACCGGGACTTTTTCCGCGGTCTCGTCGAAGGTGGTGACTTGGATATTGAGCTCGCCGAATAGCCGGCGGTCGCGAATATCTTCGGTCAGGCCATGGAGGACGTTCAGGGTGTTGCTCGGCAGCACGCCTTTCCAGAAGCGAATCAAGTAGCCGTCGTCGTCGTACTTGGAAGGTTTGATCAAGACGACGTGGAAATTTTCAATCGGTTGCAGCATCGGACCGTTCTCCTCCCGAATGCTTGTAACTGCTTGGACCATCTTTTATAGATAATCGTGAAGCTTGGAAATTTTCGCGAACTTAACAACCGGCTGTGCTACTTGTCAAGGCGCAATTTGCCGTCCAATCGTCAAACCCCGAGCGGGATTCTCTCATCGGAATGATCCAATTCCAGCAGGTTGAGAAACGTTTCACGCCGACCCTGAGCGCGCTCGCGGCGATCAATTTAGAAATCCACAAAGGCGAGTTGGTATTGCTCTGCGGTCCGAGCGGGGCCGGTAAGTCAACCCTGCTCAAGCTCATCTATCGCGAAGAAGAACCGAGCGCCGGCGCCGTGATCGTGGCGGGACAAAATCTTAAAACGCTCAACAGCCAAGGGGTGGCGCGATTGCGCCGGCGCATCGGCCTGGTATTTCAGGAGTTCAAGCTCCAGGCCAATCTGACCGCTTTGGAAAATATCGCGCTGGCGGCTGAGGTGGCGGGCGTGACCAAGCGCGCCGCCCATGAGCGCGGCAGTCAACTTTTAGACGAACTTGGCATGGCTGCGCGCCGCGACGCCAAACCGGCGGCGCTTTCCGGCGGCGAGCAGCAACGTATCGCGGTGGCTCGCGCTCTGGTCAACCGGCCCAATTTGATTCTCGCCGACGAACCCACCGGCAATCTCGACGCCGCGGCGGCCGCCGACACCTTGCGGCTGTTCAAAGCGATCCGTCAACAGGACAGCACCATCATCATCGCCAGTCATGACGTCAATCTGTTTCAAGACATAGCCACTCGGGTGGTGCAGTTGGACCAAGGCCGGATCGTCGCCGATTCCGCAGCTGGCGTGGGCACGGCGGAGTGGCGGCTGTGATGGCGTCGTTCGGTTTTGTCAGCCGGCGCGCCGGCCATGGGCTGCGGCAGCATTGCGCCACCGTGGCGCTTACCAGTTTGACTATTGCGCTGACGCTCAGCGTATTCGGCGGCATGTTGCTGCTGCAAATCAATTTACAAAAAATCGCCCGTGGCTGGAGCGATGTCCAGTTAACCGCTTATTTGGCGCCCAGTGTCGGCGCGGCTGAATTGGCGGCATTGCAATCGCGGCTGCAAAGTTTCGCCGAGATCGAGCGCGTTCATCATATCAGTCAGGACCAGGCTTGGCGCGATTTTCAGGCCGCCTTGGGCGCCCAGTCGGCGCTCCTCGACGGCCTGCCACGCGATGTCTTGCCGGCCTCCTTGGAAATCACCCTGCGGCCGGAGTTTCGCGACGCGGTTACCATGGAACCGTTGGCCGCCCGTCTAAAGCAACAGCAAGAAATAACCCAGCTCGATTATCCGCAGCGCTGGGTGGAGCGCTTGGGCTTGGCGCTGTCGGCTTTGCGCTGGCTCAAATGGTTAGTCGCCGGCGTGCTTGTGCTGGCGAGTTTTTTTATCGTCAGCAACATGATCCGGTTGGCGCTGTTGGCGCGCCGCGATGAAATTGCATTGCTGCAATGGCTCGGCGCCAGCGAAGCTTTGATCCAAACCCCGCTGGCGCTGGAGGGGGCGGTCCAGGGTCTACTGGGCGGCGCTGGTGGGTTGGGATTACTTTGGGGCGTTTACCGCTTGCTGCGCGACGATCCGGCCGGGCTCGCGGAGTTGCTGCCGGCGCTGGCGCTGATCGAGTTTCTTGACGCCATGAGTATCGCCTTGATTGTCGCCATCGGCATATTGCTCGGCGCGTCAGCCAGTCTGTTCGCCTCCCGGGGGATGATCCGCTCGTGGAAAGCTTCCACCGCTCAATAGTTGGCGTGCTGCTGCTGGTGATCGCCAGCCGCGGCCTGGTGCTCGGCGCCGCCGCCGACCGCGACCTCGACGCCATCAAGAAAAAAATCGCCAGCGAAAAAAAAGGGCTGTCGCAGCTCCAAGTCCAAGAAGGCGGCTTGCTCAAGGCGCTGGGCAAAATCGAAGCGGAGCTCGACAAGAAGTCCAAGGAACTCAAATCGGCCGAGGCCCAGCATGGCGCCCTGGTTGGCGCCATCGCCCAGACCGAAGCCGAACTCGGTAAACTGCGCGGTTCGATCTCGCAACGCCAAGTTTGGATACGCCGGCGCGCTCAGGCGCTCTACCGCTGGCAGCGCGGCGGCAACGATTTCTGGATTATCGACGGCGCCGGCGATCTGAGCGCGGCCCAGCGGCGCAGCCGCTATCTCCAGGCGACTCTCGATTTCGACCGCGGCCTGCTCGGCGATCTGCGCGGCCAAAGCGAGCGTCAGGAAAGTTTGCGCCATCAGCTCGGCGATCAGCAAGCGCAGCTGGCCAAGCAGCAAAAAATGCTCCTGTTGGCGCGTGCCGCGGTGGCGCAGGAGGCGGCGAAAAAGAGTGCGCTGTTGAGAGCGCTGCGCCAGGAAAAAGAGCGCCGGCTCATAGCGCTGCGCGACATGGAGGCGGCGGCGCAGCGCTTGCAAAAAATGCTCGACGATCTGGCGCGCCGGGCGATCGCCAAACCCAAAGCCGCGCCAACGCCGCCAGTGAGCGGCCGTGGAGCCGACGTCATGATGGGGCAACTCGACTGGCCGGTGAGGGGCCCGGTGAGCGCGCCTTTTGGCGCCGTCAAACATCCCGAGTTCGCCACCGAGTTGGTGCGCAAGGGCATCGACATCGACGCGCCCCTCGGCACCCCGGTGCGGGTGGTTGAAAAAGGCCAGCTGGTGTACGCCGACCGGTTTGCCGGCTACGGCCGCATGGTGATCGTCGATCATGGCCAGCGTTACTACACGGTTTACGCACATCTTTCTGAAATCATTAAAAAAAATGGCGACGAAGTGGGCCGCGGCGAGATTCTCGGCAAGGTTGGCGAGAGCGATTCGCCGGCCACAGGCAAGCTCTATTTTGAACTCCGCAAGGATGGCCGCTCGGTGGACCCACAGCTTTGGCTTAGGAAATGATAGCTATTCTCAATCCATTGAGTTAGAATTGCCACCTAGTTGTCAGCGAGTACGAGGGAGAATTTTCATGCGACTTGTGAAACGCCATGGGACGCCAGTGCTGTTGATCATGCTTGGAATCGGCATCGGATTTTTCCTGTCCGCCCAATGGGTGCCGAACGTCTCGGCGGTGGGACGCCAAGACTATGAAAGCCTGGAGGCCTTCAGTAACATTCTCTCCATCGTCAAGAAAAATTATGTCGAGGATGTGGAGACGAAAAATCTCGTCAACGGCGCCATCAACGGCATGCTCAATTCTCTCGATCCCCATAGCGCTTACTTGACCCCGGAACTCTATAAGGATTTGCAGAGCGATACCCAGGGGCGCTTCGGCGGCTTGGGCATCGAGATCACGGTCAAAGGCGGCATGCTCACGGTGGTCTCGCCCATCGAAGATACTCCCGCCCATAAAGCCGGCATCAAGCCGGGGGATCAGATTTTCAAAATCGAAGATGAGTTCACCAAGGACATGTCGCTCGCCGACGCGGTGAAAAAGATGCGCGGTTTGAAGGGCACCAAGATCAATCTGACGATCCGCCGCGAAGGCGCAGCCGATCTGATCGATGTTTCCTTAGTGCGCGATGTCATTCGCGTACAGAGCGTCAAGAGCCGCTCCCTGGAGCCGGGATATGGCTACGTGCGGCTGGCGCAGTTTCAGGAACGGGGCGACCGCGACATTCAAAGAGCCTTGGAAAAATTGGCCGCGGAGAAGGCCGGTCTCAAAGGGCTGGTGCTCGACCTGCGTAACAATCCCGGCGGATTGTTGAACCAGGCGGTGCGAGTGTCGGATCTGTTTCTTGAGTCCGGCATGATCGTTTACACCGACGGCCGCATCGAGTCGCAAAAGCAAAAATTCTTCGCCCAGAAGGAAGGCACCTGGGCGGATTTCCCGATCGTCGTGCTGGTCAACGGTGGCAGCGCCAGCGCGTCGGAGATCGTTGCCGGTGCCTTGCAAGATCACAAGCGGGCGGTGGTGCTCGGCACCAAAACCTTCGGCAAGGGTTCGGTGCAAACGATCCTACCGCTAGACGACAACTCGGCCTTGCGCTTGACCACGGCGCGTTACTTCACTCCGAAGGGTCGGTCGATTCAGGCCACCGGCATCGTGCCCGATATCGTCATCGAAAATATTCCCATGATCGACGGTAAACCGGACGAGCGTAAGCGACCGAGCCTGCGCGAGGAAAATCTGCCGGGTCATTTGAACAATCCGCAACAGAACTCGGCCAAGGAACAAGAGCAGATCGATCGCGAGCGGGAAAAACAAATTCCCACCTCCGGTCCCACCGGCGACGAGACCATCGACAACGATCAGCAGTTGAAGCGCGCCTTGGACTTGCTCAAGAGCTGGGATGTCTTCAAGCAGGTGGTGCAGAAGAAAGCAGCTTAATTTTTTCGCTGAATTTTCATCGACAAAAAAGGCGCTCCTCTCGGAGCGCCTTTTTTTTTATGTTACAGTCGGCCAAACATGGCGCGGATCACTGCAAAACCACCAGCCGAGTTGCCGCTGTTTGCCGGCGAAACGCGTAAGTTTCTGACCATCAGCGAGCTCAACGAGCGCATTAAAGGCACGCTGGAATCGCGCTTGGAACCGCTCTGGGTCCAAGGCGAGATCTCCAACTTCCGCATGCCGCCATCGGGCCATTTCTATTTCACCCTCAAGGACGACAAGAGTCAGATTTCCGCGGTGATGTTTCGCCGTCAAGGCGCGATGCTGCGCTTCACGCCGGACAACGGCATGGCGGTGCTATGCTTCGGCCGGGTGAGCGTCTACACGGTGCGCGGCGATTTGCAGCTCTACGTCGACGACATGGAGCCCCAAGGGCAGGGCGCCTTGGCGTTGGCCTTCGAGCAGTTGAAGAAAAAACTCGCCGTGGAAGGGCTGTTCGCCGCCGAGCGCAAGCGCGAGCTGCCGTTCCTGCCGCACTCTATCGGCATCGTCACCTCCGGCAAGGGCGCGGCGTTGCACGACATGCTGCGCATCATTGGCGACCGTTACGCCGACCGGCGCATCGTCATCTGTCCGGTCAAAGTTCAGGGCGAAGGGGCGGCGCGGGAGATCGCCGACGCCATCGCCGATCTCAATCGCTTCGGCGCCGTCGATGTCATCATCGCCGGCCGCGGTGGCGGCTCCTTGGAAGATCTCTGGGCCTTCAACGAAGAAATCGTCGCCCGGGCGATCTTCGCTTCTCAGGTTCCCGTGGTCTCGGCGGTGGGCCATGAGATCGATTTTACCATCGCCGACTTTGTCGCTGATGCGCGCGCGCCGACACCGACGGCGGCCGCCGAAATGATTTTGCCGCGCAAGCGCGATCTGGTCGAGCAGGTGGACAGCTTGGAAATGCGCCTGGCCGGCGCCATGGAGTTCAAGATCGAGCAGCTGCGCGAAAGCTTCGCCGGCTTGGTCAAGCGTTTGTCCGATCCCGGGCGCAAGCTGCGCGAGAACCAACAGCGCGTCGATGAGCTGTCCATCGATCTGCTGCGCCGCTTTCAAGAACGGCTGCGCCAGTTGAAAGACCGTCTAGCCGAGCGCGCCGGTCGCTTGGGCGCGCTCAGTCCCTTGGCGGTGCTCGAACGCGGCTACAGCATCGCTCATAAGTTGCCCGAGGAGCGCATCGTCAAGAGCGCGGCGGAATTACAGGTGGGCGACCAGCTGCGGGTGAGCTTCGGCCAGGGCAAAGCGCTCTGCCTGGTACAGGACACGGAATGACATGAAGCGGTGGGCGGCTTTCATCTTGGTAGTTTTTTTTGCGTTGGGCGGGTCGCTGGCCTTGGCGGCGGCGCCGGTAGCGATCCTGTGGCCCAAGCCGCTGGAAGCTTTCCAAGGCGATTTGCTGGAAGTTCGCGTCGATGGCGACGAGCTGCTCGCGGTGGACGGCATGCTCGGCAAGGAGAAAGTTTATTTTTCCGCCAACGTAAAAACACCGTTCACGGCGCTCATCGGCATCGATGTCGAAGCCAAACCGGCGACGGTGAAATTGCTCCTCAAGGCGACGGTTAGCGGCGGCCAATCGCAGCAACGCGAGATTCCGCTTCGAATAAAATCCAAAGCCTACCGCCAGGAATCCTTCAACGTGCCGCCGAGCTTCGATCAGATGAGCCCCGAGACCTTGGCCGAGATTCGCCGCGAGCAAGCCGACTTCGCCCGCGCCTTCGCCGTCACCGCGGCGGAGCGATGGTGGCAGCTGCCCTTCGTTCGACCGGTGCCCCAAGAGGCGTCGGCGTCTTCTTTTGGGTCGCGGCGGATTATCAATGGCGTGCCCCGGGCGCCGCATACTGGCACCGATCTGTCGGCGCCGGCGGGTACCGAGGTGGTGGCGGTCAATCACGGCAAGGTGGTTCTGGTCGGCAATTATTTTTTCGCCGGCGGCAGCGTGGTGCTCGATCATGGCGGCGGTTTGTATTCGATGTATTTTCATCTGTCGGAATTCAAAGTCGAAGAGGGCGCGCTGGTGCGGCGCGGCGACGTCCTAGCGCTGTCCGGCGGCACCGGCCGGGTTACCGGGCCGCATCTGCATTGGGGCATGCGTTTGAACAACACCCGGGTCGATCCGTTGGTCTTGTTGCGCAAGTTTTCCAGTCCAACTGAATCCGGCGATGTCAACAAGGCGTCGGTGAAAGCGGAGAAGTGAAATGGCAAAAAAGGAAGCGATGCAAAAGAATTTTGAAGGCGCGTTGGAAGAACTAGAGCAAGTGGTCGAGCAAATCGAGTCCGGCGACCTACCGCTCGACGATTCGCTAGCGGCCTTCGAAAAGGGCGTCGGCCTGGTCAAGTTTTGCAATCAGAAACTCAACGAAGTGGAAAAAAAGGTCGAGCTGTTAATTAGGGACAAAGACCGCAAGCTGCAGCTCAAGCCGCTCCATGACCTTTCCGACGAAGATGCCGAGTAGGCCGGGTTTGTTACTCTCCCGCCAACCCTCCCGATAGCTGTCGTACCCGAACCGCAACCGCGTCGATGAACTCCTGGCGCGAGCGGAAGTCACGCCGATACAGCGGCGCGCCGAATCTGACATGAGCGCGCCAAGTCGATCCGCTCTGATAACTTATGCCGGTTGGAATAATCGGCACCGGCCGCTGCAATAACCGTTCGGCACTTTCGGCGATGGCGGCGAAGCCCGGCTTAAACGGAAGAAATTCTTGAGCGTGAGTTTTCGGCGTAAACACCGGATCGATGTTTGGAAAACCCTCGGGGAAAATCACCAACAGGCGGTTGTCTTTTAACAACTCGATGGATTGGCGCAGCGCGGCCAAGTGGTAACGGCGCAGATCCGCGGATTTAAACAGCCGATTGTCCTTCGGCTGGCTCGCCAACGCTTCTTCGCGTAGGACCATCGGCCAGCGCGCCAGGCGGTTCAACATGCGCATGAAAAACCTCGTCCGCCGGTTTTGCGCCCAATCGAGTGTCACGACGATATGAAAGCGTCGTTCGACGCTGGCGAAAAAAGCTAGGCCGTCGAATAGATGGTGGTAGTGACGGGCGGCAATGATTGCCGGCCCCTGGGCCGGCAGGTGTTCCAGCCCCTGAGCCGCGGTTTTCAAGCGCGTGCCGGTGAGGATGCGGGCGATCAGGTGCATCGCCCGGTTAACGGCAAAATCAGCGACGGGGTTCACAGGATTACTGGCTCGCTACTGATTGTCGCCGACCGGTTCGAAGACGCCACCTTTGCCGCGCCGGTAGGTGCGGCCACGCCAGCTCTGTTGGCGCCGCAAGGCGAATTGGATGATGCGCAAGACCACCGCCAGATCGGCGAGCGGCGACAACCAGTAGCTCCAGGGTCGGCCGGGGTAGGCGCGCGCGGTGCCGCAGAGTACGCCCAGTCGGAGCAGTAAAAAAAATCCGCCAATGATCACAACCGGCAACGGCCAGTTGAGCAGCGTAGCCAAGATCAGTATCGGCAAGGGCAACGCTTGCACGAGTAGCACGCCCAAGAGCGCGAGTGCTTCGCGCCAACCAAAATACTGGTCGCGCATGGGCAAAGACCGCGGCCAATTGTTCCAGGTCGCGCGCCAGCTGTCGTACATCTTGACCTCGACCAGTCCGGCCGATTCATAGAAGCCAATGGGCTCGCCACATGCGGCGAGCCGGCGCGCGATGGTGATGTCCTCGCACAGCGAGCTTTGCGCGGCCTGAAATGCTTCGGTGCGTAATAAGACCTCGCGCGGCGCGAAAAAACACTGGCCGTTGGCCTGGACGCGGTGGCGGTTCGCAGTTGCGCGACCCGGCGAACCGAAACGGTAGATCAACGTGGTCAGCATCGCGGGATGAATCACCGCATCGAGATATCCGGAGAGCCTTTGCGCGGTGGCGACGGAAAATATTTTGACGCCGCTTCTTTGCGCGTGATGGAGTAGCGAACGAACGAGCTGTGGTTGCACGCCGACGTCAGCGTCGACGCAAAGAATCCAGTCGCTTATCGCGGCGGAGCTTTGCAGGCCTTGGTACAGTCCCCACGCTTTGCCGGTCCAGCGCGGGTCGACAGGACTGGCGTCGATCAATCTTACGCGTGCATCCAATCTCTGTTGGCGTTGGACGATAGCTTGGGTGTCGTCGCTGGAGCCGCCGTCGATGACCAGTATTTCATGAACTTCTTCCGGCTGCTGGCACAACGCGGCGAGACAAGGTCCGATGCGATCGGCCTCGTTGAGCACCGGCAAAAGCACCGTGACGCGCTCTTTGGAGGGTCGAGCAGAGGTCTCGATGCGCAATTTGGTTTTGCTTAGGCCGAACAAGGATGGTCGCTCGTTTCGCTTGCTGAGGATGTTCTCAAGGCTTGCCCGCCGCCATCAAGCTTTCACAACTGCTGCCGGCGGCAACTTGGGTCATGACGAAGCGGCTTTCCTTCGGGTCGGGCTCGACTTCCGCCGACTGATTCAAAAAGCTGGGCCAGGCGCCAAGTACTTTCTGTTCAAACAGCCGCGTTTCGATGGCGCCCTCGATGCGCCCCGGTTGGACCAGCCGGCCGTTGAGGATCGAGTGGCCGCGTTGCACAACATAGAATTCCCCATCGGGTAATAGTGGAATAGAAATTTTCAGCGTCGCCGCCGGCTTGCCGTCGCCGTCCCAGTCGTAAACCGCTGGGTCGTCAATCTTGGCCGGCAGGGCGGCCTCATTACCGCTCGATTTGTAGCCGATTCGTTCAACGCCGAGGTCGGCGCGATAGCGCCAGCCTTGGCTGTCTTTTTCAAATTGCAGTGGGTAGGTATGCCGCGCCAGCGCCGCGACGAATTTATCGGGGAAAATCATTTTGATGAACTTGGAATCTTCGAGCACGCGAAAGTCGCAGGTCTTGTGGGTTTGGATCAGAGTCGTGCCATCGCGCTTGATCTCGACTAGTGAGAGTGACTTCGACGCCGACTTCGATGTGCCAAATACCGGCACCCGGGTGGTCGACGCCATGATCATTTCCAGGCGGTAGGTGCCGGGGGCGAGTGGCAGATCTTCCTGCGCCGAGAGCATGCCGGGTAGAGACGCCAAGACTAGTACAAAGGCATGTAAAAAGTATTTAGGATTCTTCATAACCTCGATCGAGTCTAAGGGATCGTTGTAAGTGACTGAGAGCATAGTATCAAAGTATAGGGTGATTACGACATCGCACATTATTATGTATAGTCACGAGAGCGTGGAAGCTTTCCTGCCCACTTGTGCCGGAATCAAAAAAAACCATGACCCGTGACTCATTCTAACGACAGCCCGAGACGCAACTTGCAAAAACCCCATCATGTGGTCGTTCTTGGCGGTGGTTTCGGCGGACTTGGCGCCGCTCAGTCGCTGAAAAACGCCGACGTTCAAGTCACGCTAATCGATCGCCGCAATTTTCATCTCTTTCAGCCGTTGCTTTATCAGGTCGCGACCGGATGGCTTTCGCCAGCCAACATCGCGACAACTCTGCGGGCGGTATTGAAGCGACAGAAAAATGCTCGGGTGCTATTGGCGGAGGCAGTCGATATCGATGTCGACCACTGTGAAGTTATTCTCAGCGATGGCAGGGTTGCCTACGATAGTCTGATTGTGGCCACTGGGTCGCGGCCCCATTATTTCGGCAAAGACCAGTGGATCGCCTTTGCCCCCGGACTAAAATCCATTGAGGACGCAATCGACATACGAAGCCGAATTTTTTCCGCCTTCGAGGCGGCCGAGCGCGCGTCCGATAGCGATGAAATCCGCGCATTTTTAACCTTCATTATTGTCGGCGGTGGACCGACAGGGGTCGAGTTGGCAGCAACTGTCTTGCAAGTCAAGCTTTCTGAAGAAAAGTATCAGACCAACAAGTTTTATGTTTGATCATAGAATTGAGAATCGTGAGCAGCTTGCGCATGCAAGCGATGAGAGCGACTTTGAACAGTTTACCCTTCGCTTTCAGCCGTT
>CAMDBU010000160.1 GCA_945889495.1 Syntrophobacter sp. SbD2
ATCCTCGATCAGCTTGAACGGCAATAAACCTTCGCGTTGCGCCATCCTTTCACCTCCTCGGTGATGCCCGATGGCCGACTCTATCATCAAAAACACCCGCCGTGTTTGAGAAAATCCGCCGCCCAACTAAATTACCTACGGATCAAGGCAATGGGCTCACAATGGCAAATTACAGATTCCAGCTTTCCGACGACCTTCCGGCCTCTGCGCGAGATTCGTGGCTAAGGAAGCTTGACCAACTGGCGCACCGCCTCGAAGGGATCGCCGCCCTTGGCCGCGGCTTGCTTTAAGAGCTCGATGGTTCTTGACAAGTCTTTGCCCGCCGCTTCGTACAACGACTCGAACAGGTCGAAATCCTTCAAGTAAACCACATAGTGCATGAGCACGGCGTTGTTAAGTTCTTGCCGGCTAAAGCCGCTGAAGCGGTGGCGCGGGCGGTCGGCGATGCGACGCGCCCACTCGGCCTTGCTACGGGTGAAGACTTCTTCGCGCAGGCGCAGCTTAGCATCGCGCGCAATGTCGCTCTTGTAGAGCTCGGTCAAATCGCGCACCACTTCGGCGACGAAGACGCCGAACTCGCGCTCCTCGCTCCACCATTGCAAAGCGCGCTGATGCTCGGCGCTATCGGCGCCATACTTGGCGCGGAAAAAATCAACCGAAGCGCGATGGCCGATGAAGTTGGCGACGCTTTCGTTGAACGCCCCCTGGCCGCTGAGATAAAGCGTGTTGTGAAATAGCTCGTGGAACACCACCTCGGCGAGGCCGACTTTGTCGTATTTCAGCAGATGCGACAGCAGCGGATCGTCGAACCAGCCGAGCGTGCTGAACGCCGCCGAGGTGCGCAGGTTGGTGTCGTAGCCTTCGGCTTTGAGCCGGTCGATTTCCTCCTGGGCGTCTTCCTTGGAAAAGTAACCTTTGTAGGGCACGTTGCCGACGATCAAAAACCACCAGGTGTAAGGACGCAACTCGGTCTTGGGCGCGGCGACGACGATGTAGGTGAGATCGGGCCGGTCGACGTAGGAATAACTGGCGTAGCTGCCGCCGACGTTGAGCTTCAAGACATCGCGGGCGTATTCGCGCACCGCGAGCACGGTTCTGAGTTTCTCCTGGGTCTCGGCGTTGACCTCCGGCTGCTGGATATACTCGGCGATGGGCTGGCGGCGCCAGAGAATTTTTCCCTCTTCGTAGGCGGCGCGTAGGATGTAGACGGGGGAGCAGCCGGAGAGCAATGCCATCAGCGACACCGCCAAAATTCCGATCGCCCAGGAATAGAAAACTTTCACGTTAAAACCAGACCCGCGCTCAGCGCCTAGGCCGTAACCTTGGCATCGCCATGACCGGTGAGTTTCAACTCTTCGCGCTCATACTGCAACTGGTAGAGCCGGTGATAAATGCCGCGCTGTTCCATCAACTCGGCGTGGGAGCCGATCTCGCGCACTTCGCCACGGTGCAGGACGATGATCCGGTCGGCGTTACGGATGGTCGACAGCCGGTGGGCGATCAATAAGCAAGTCCGGTCACGCATGACTTTGTCCAGCGCGTCTTGGATCAACGCCTCGGTCTCGGTATCGACGCTCGAGGTCGCCTCGTCCATCACCAGGATTTCCGGGCTGAACACCAGCACCCGCGCCAAGGATAAAAGCTGGCGCTGGCCGACGGAAAAGTTGCTGCCGCGCTCGCGCACCGGGGCGAGATAGCCTTCGGGCAACTGGCGGATGAACGGATCGGCGTTGGCGTTGATCGCCGCCTGCTCGACCCGCTCCTGGGACACCGTCGGATCGCCCAAAATTAAATTGCCGCGGACATCGCCGGAAAACAAAAACACGTCCTGCAATACCACGCCGATATGGCGGCGCAGGGCGTGCAGATCCCACTCGCGCACGTCGACGCCGCCGACCTTGATCGAACCTTGTTGGATATCGTAGGAGCGGTTGAGTAGCTTGATGGTAGTGGTCTTGCCCGAGCCGGTGGCGCCGACCACGGCGACTTTTTCCCCCGGCGCGATGCGGAACGACACGCCCTTCAGCACCGGATCGCCCGGCTTGTAGCTGAACCAAACGTTGTCGAACACCACTTCACCGCGAAACGGTTTGGGCACCACGGCGTTGGGCGGGTTTTGAATATCGACTTCGGTGTCGAGCAGTTGAAAAATCCGCTCCGCCGACGCCATCGCCGACTGCATGACCGCGTACTTCTGGCTGAAGTCGCGCATCGGGATGAAAAACCGATGGACATATTCCTTGAACGCCACCACCGTGCCGATGCCGATGATACCGTGCAGCACCTCGCCGCCGCCGTACCACAGGAGCAGCCCCAGACTCACCGAGCCGGCCGCTTCGACCATCGAGTAGAGCGCCGCTTCGTAGCTGTTCGACAGATGATAAGCGTCGCGGTGATCGGCGTTAAGCTCCTCGAACTCGCTAAAGGTTTTTTTCTCGCGGGAGAACAGTTGAATCACCATCATGCCGGAGATCGCTTCGCCCAAATAGGCGTTCACCCGGGCGATGCGCTCGCGAATCTGGCGATAGTTCTGCCGCGCCTTGACGCGGAAAAAATTGATCGCGAACATCATCGGCGGGATCAGCGCCAGGGACACCAAGGCCAGGCCGACATGGAGGTAGAACATGATGCTGACGATCCAGATCACCATGATCAGATCGGACACTAGCGTCAGCACGCCGGAGGAAAACATCTCTTGTAGTACGTCGACATCGGTGGTCATGCGGGTGACCAGCCGGCCCACTGGGTTGCGGTCGAAATAGCTCATCGGCAGCTTCTGCACATGGGCGAACACCGCGGCGCGCATGTCGGCCAAACAGCGCTGCGCGACTAACATGGACAAATAATGGTGCGCGAAGGCCGCCACGGTCTCGCCGATGAGCGCCAGCAGAAACAGCAGCATGACATTCTGCAAACCCCAGAGATCCTTGCCGGCGATATAGGTATCGATGCCGATCTTCATCAAGTAGGGCTGGGCCACGCCGAAGGCCTGTTGCAGCGGCAGCAGCAGCATGGTCAAAAAAAACAGCCGCTTGTAGGGAATGATGAATTTCCACAGGCGCCGGATCAGCCGCAGATCGTAGGCCTTGCCGAGGACTTCTTCTTGTTGGGCTGCTTGTGCCATCTGGTTCTCAGTAAACCGGGTTTCCAAAGGGGGCGAGCATCCCCTTTGCCAAATTACCATTGCCGGCGGGGTTCAAACCCCGCTCGCGAACTCAATTAAATCTGTTCGAGCTCCTCGCTCAAGCGTTGTTGCTGGTAGAGATCGGCGTAGACGCCGCCGCGCCGCACCAGCGCCTCGTGATCGCCGCGCTCGATGATTTTACCTTCGTCGAGGACGAGAATCTCATCGGCTTCTTTCACCGCCGAGATGCGGTGGGAAATGATCAAGCAGGTTTTTTCCTTAAGAAACGGCCGCAGACCGGCCAAGATCTCGGCCTCGGTCTGGGCATCGACGCTCGACAAGCAATCGTCCAACACCAATACCGGTGAGTCCATGATCAGCGCCCGCGCCAAGGTCGCGCGCTGTTTCTGCCCGCCCGACAGCGTCACGCCGCGCTCACCCACCATGGTCTCCAACCCTTTGGGGAAGATTTCCAAATCGCGGTCGAGCTTGGCGATGGCGATCGCCCGGTGGAGCTCCGCGTCGCTGCAATCGTCGCGGCCGAGCGCGATGTTGCGCCGCAGGGTGGTCGAAAACAGAAACGGGTCCTGCGGCACATAGCCCATCATCCGGCGCAATTGAGATAGCGACAGTTGAGTGAGCGGCTTGCCGTCGAGTAGAATCTCACCGCTGGTGACATCGAATAATCGCGGCACCAGCTGCGCCACCGTGCTCTTGCCTGAACCGATGCGGCCGACCAGCCCCACCGACTTGCCGACACTGAGTTTGAAGCTGATTCCGGCGATCGCCGAGTGGCCGTTGCGCTGGCCTTGGTAAGCGAACGACACGTCGTGAAACTCCATGCCCTGTTTGAGCCCCGACGCCGCCACCGGCGCCGCCGGACTGGCGATGGCCGGCTCGGTTTCGAGGATCTCTTCCAACCGGCGCATCGCCGCCCGGCCGCGCTCGACCAGAGAAAGCATCCAACCGAAGGCAGCCGTCGGCCAAGCCAAGACATTCAAATAGGCGATAAAGGCGACGATGTCGGCGACCAGCAAATCGCCGCGCACCACGCGCACGCCGCCGTACCAGATGACGATCAGCACGGTGAGGCCGTTAATGCCCTGCATCACCGGGTTGACGATGCCGCGCATCTTGGCCATCTGCATGCTTTTGACTTCGTAGTCTTTATTGAGGCCGATGAACTGCTGGGTTTGAAAATCTTCCTGGGAGTAAGCCTTAACCACATGCATGCCGCTCAAATTTTCCTGCACATGGCTACTTAGCACCGACATCTGCTGCTGCACTTCGAGGGAACTCTTCATGATTTTGCCGCGAAACACGCGGGCGACGAACATCAGCAGCGGAAATGGCGCCAGCGCCGCCAAGGTCATGCGCACATCCATCGACAGCATGAGAATCACCGCGTAGACGTAATAGAGCGGCGCGTTGACGAAGTTGAGCACGCCGGGGCCGAGCATGACGCGCACGGCGGAGATATCGTTGATCACCCGCGACATCAGGTCGCCGGTGCGGTTGGCTTGATAGAACCCCAGCGGCAGCTTCTCCAGATGGGCGAACAAGTCATTGCGCAGGTCGTATTCGACGTCGCGGCCGGCGTTGAAAATCATCGCCCGCGAGTAGGTGCGCACGATGCCCTGCAAGACCGCCGCGCCGATGATCAGCAAGGCGTAATAACGCACATCGCTCAACGACCCGCCCTGCTCGATGATGCGCACCACGGCGCGGGTCCACCAGGGGATCATCATGACCAGCGTCGCGGTGCCGAGCAGGCACAGCCCGCCGACCAGATAGCGCCGCCAGTAGCGCCTTAGATATTGCCACAACCGCCCCATGTAACCTGCAAAAATACGCTACGGCACCGCCATTCGCAAGGTAACCGACGCCAACGGCTGAGAATTGCGGCGCTTTTGTCCACTACCTTGACTTCAGTGGAGTGAACTTTAATGATAGAGGGCTATGACTCAAGCCCAACTCACGCGCCGCGACGATCTGCGCAACATCGCGATCATCGCCCATGTCGATCATGGCAAGACCACCTTGGTCGACGCCCTGCTGCACCAGAGCGGAATTTTCCGCGCCAACGAAACCGTCGCCGAGCGGGTCATGGACTCCATGGATCTCGAACGCGAGCGCGGCATCACGATCATGGCGAAGAACACCACGGTCCATTTCGCCAACGTCAAAATCAACATCGTCGACACGCCGGGCCATGCCGACTTCGGCGGCGAAGTCGAACGCACCTTGGCGATGGTCGACGGCGTCATGCTTTTGGTCGACGCTTCGGAGGGGCCTCTGCCGCAGACCCGCTTCGTCTTGAAAAAAGCGCTCGAAGCCAAACTTTGGCCCATCGTCTGCATCAACAAGATCGACCGCCCCGATGCGCGCATCGCCGAAGTGCTCGACGAGATCTACGACCTGTTCATCGATCTCGACGCCACCGAAGACCAACTCGACTTTCCGGTGGTCTACACCAACGCCCGCGCCGGCACCGCGACATTAGATCTGAAACAGCCGGGCGAAAATTTGAAACCGATGTTCGAGTTGATCGTCAACACGCTACCAGGTCCGAGCTACGATCCGGCGCTGCCAACGCAATTCCAAGCGAATAATCTTGACTACAATGATTATGTCGGCCGGCTCGCCGTCGGCCGAGTGAAAAACGGCGCCCTGGCGCCGGGGCAGTTCATGCTGTGCCGCGTCGGCGGCAAACAGGAAATCGTCAAGATCACCCAGGTCTACGGCTGGCAAGGATTGAAGCGGGTCGAAGTGGCATCGGTCAAGGCCGGCGACATCGCCGCCATCGCCGGCATCGAGGACATCGGCATCGGCGACACCATCACCGACCGGGAAACGCCGCTGGCGCTGCCGCCCCTGCGCATCGACGAGCCGACCATCGCCATGCTGTTCATCGCCAACAACTCGCCCTGGTCGGGCCGCGAAGGCGAGCATGTCACCTCGCGCAAGCTGCGCGAGCGGCTCTACTTCGAGTCGCGCCGCAACGTCAGCCTGCGCGTCGAAGACACCGCCACCGCCGACGCCTTCCAAGTCACTGGCCGCGGCGAATTCGCCTTGGCCATCGTCATCGAGACCATGCGCCGCGAAGGCTATGAAATGATGGTCTCCAAACCCACCGTCATCACCCGCGAGATCGACGGCGCGGTGCACGAACCGATGGAACTATTGGTCATCGACATTCCCGAGGACTTCATCGGCGTGGTGTCGCAGTTGTTGGCCATCCGCAAAGGCAAGATGACCAAGATGATCCACGCCGGCTCGAGCCGGGTGCGCTTGGAGTTCGCCGTGCCATCGCGCGGCTTGATCGGCTTTCGCTCGCGCTTTTTGACCGACACCCGCGGCACGGGAATTATGAACGCGCTGTTTAACGGCTGGTCGCCCTGGCATGGCCTGATTCAATCGCGCACCAACGCCGCCATGGTCGCCGACCGCGAAGGCAACGCGCCGCCCTACGCGATCTATCATCTACAAGAGCGCGGCGTCATGTTCATCGGGCCTGGCACCAAAGTCTACGAAGGCATGGTAGTCGGCGAGTACTCGCGCGAGAACGATCTCAACGTCAACATCTGCAAAGAGAAAAAACTCACCAACATGCGCGCCTCGGGCAAGGACGAGAACATCATCATCTCGCCGCACCGCGAGATGGGCTTGGAAGCCGCCTTGGAATGGATCTCTGACGATGAGCTGGTGGAAGTCACGCCGCAGTCGATAAGACTGCGCAAAAAGATTCTCAAACAGGCCGACCGGCCGCGCCGGCGCCACGAAGACAGCGAGCAATAACCTTATTTGGCAGGCAACGCCGGCGGCTTCTTGTCGCAGTGCTCCTGGCGCACGAACATGACATGGATCCCCGCCGACGGCGCCCGCACCTCCACCGCCGGCCGTAGCCCGGCTTTGAACTCTTTCATCTCCGCCTGATAGCCGTTGGCCTTGAGCTTGTCGGCTAGTTCTTTGGGACTTTTGATATCGCTATAGGCCGGACCGCGCTTGCTGAGAATTTCCAGCGGCGCGCAATCCCCTTCGCGGCCGGCGAGTTTCCAGGTCGTGTTCTTGTCGTCCGTCGGTTGGGTCTTGCCCGGCTGCTCCTTGGCCGCCGGCACTTTCGCCGGCTGCGCGGCATACAGGCCAGCAGAGAGAAACACCATCGCCGCGCCAAGCCCAAGGTTCATCCCAAAAAATCTGATGATTCTCATAACCGGCCTCCGCAGCAGATAGTAAATTCAAACCGCGCCGAGCGCAACTTACTGCCAGTCGACGACGTGGCAAAGCCACGATAGACCCTCGGCATATCACCGCGAAAGCAGATTCCGCCTGTTGTCATTTCGACCGAAGGGAGAAATCTATTCTAGATCGCTCGCATTCGCTCGGGAGATATCCCAATTCCCTTTAGCGCCCCCTCAAACCTTTGCGCCCTTTGCGTGCTTTGCGCGAGATAATCCGATTGCCGTGCCCCAGGTGTCGCAAAACAACTACTCGGTGTAGCAAAATTGCTACTCGCGTTGCCCGCCATGCGCCGGCCGACGGAATGGGCCGCCGGAGAAATCCTCAACGAATTCAAACCATCGGATCTTATCGGCTTGACTGCGCCAGCTGGCCCGACCATTGCGTTATAGAGCGCATAGCGTAACTTACTAAGCACAACTCATCGGAGGCAAAACTATTAGCGCCTAGGGCTATCTCAAGGTCAGCGATCGGATAACCTGAGCGCAAGCAGCATCAACCAACTGAGCCAATCCGGCAGACTCCGCTCTGGCGTCGATCTCGACGCTCCCATTCCAAGCCCGAACGGTCTCACACCGTGCGGGCTTTTTTATTTGCCGCAGATTCTAAGGTCTTAAATTCGGGAGAGAACGCATGAACGTAATTTCTTCGCAGCGAGTTTCCGATACCTATTCCGAAAATCCCAAAGCGGCCCCGCGGACCCAAAGCCGCCCCGCAGACGCAAATCTAAAATCGGTCGTGGGGCTTCTCGCCTTCGTTCTCGCCTTCGTCGGATGGGCGGGCGTAGCCGGGGCGCAGCCAAAGAAAGTCCCGCGGCTTGGGTATCTATCGGCAGACGATGCCGCTAGTGAGTCCAGCCGCGCCGAGCCAATTCGGCTGGCGCTGCGCGAGCTGGGCTATATAGAAGGACAGAACATCGCCATCGATTACCGGTATGCGGAGGGGAAGCGCGATCGCCTTCCTGAGCTTGCCGCCGAACTGGTGCGTCTCAAGGTTGATATCATCATAGCAGCAGGAGGGGACGCGCTGATCCGGCCAGCCATGAACGCGACCAAAACGATTCCCATCGTTATGGTGGGCCCCGGGCTCGATCCCGTAAAGGCAGGCCTAATTGAAAGCCTTGCCCGTCCTGGCGGCAATGTCACCGGTCTGACAAACCTTTCCAGCGAACTGGCCGGTAAGCGGTTGGAGCTATTCAAAGAAGCGCTTCCCAAACTTGCTCGAGTCGCGGTTCTCTTCGATCCCGGCAATCCCCCCGGTGTCTTCCAGGTGAAAGAGGTCCTCCCAGGCGTGGCGCGTGCGCTTGGGTTGACTGTTCGTTCTTGGGAGGTACGAGCTGCGGACGATTTCGACAAGGTATTCGCTGCGCTAAACAAGGAGCGCGTGGATGGACTCTTCGTGTTCGGGGGGCCGCTAATGAATAGTAACCAGAAACGGATGGGCAGCTTGGCGTTGAAGAGCCGGTTACCGTTGATGTGTTACACCAAGGAAACTTTAGATGTCGGCGGGCTTCTCTACTACGGGGCGGACGAATCGGACGGTTACCGCCGGGTCGCATATTACGTCGACAGGATTCTGAAGGGCACGAAGCCCGCCGATTTGCCGGTCGAGCAGCCGATGAAGTTCGAGTTTGTGATCAACCTAAAGACCGCGAAACAGATCGGCGTGACGATCGTGCCGGAGGTGCTGGCGCGGGCGAATAGGATAATCAAATGACCGCGGTCAGCGAGCAGTTGTCAGCAAAAACACCGGAGACCAATTCATGACGAAAGCTATTCTTTTCTGGCTACTGACAACTGTCTTACTGACAGCTGCCTCTCTCGCCGACGCGCCGAAGAAAGTCCCGCGGATAGGGTATTTATCGGCGATCGATGCTGCTACTGAGTCCGCCCGTGCCGAGGGAATTCGGCAGGCTCTGCGCGAGCGTAGCTACATCGAAGCACAGAACATCGCCACCGAGTACCGATATGCGGAGGGGAAGCGCGATCGCCTTCCTGAGCTTGCCGCCGAACTCGTGCGTCTCAAGGTTGATATCATCGTGGTAGCAGGAGGAGACCTGCCGATCCGCGCGGCCAAGAATGCGACCAAGACGATTCCCATCGTGATGGTGGGCGCTGGGCTCGATCCGGTCGCGGCAGGCCTAGTTGAAAGCCTTGCCCGTCCTGGCGCCAACGTCACCGGCATTACAAACCTTTCCGGAGAACTAGGCGGGAAGCGGCTGGAGCTGCTCAAAGAAGCCGTTCCAAAACTTGCCCGTGTCGCGGTTCTCTACGATCCGGCCACTCCGGCCAGTGTAGTCGGCTTGAATGAGGTTCTCCCAGCGGCTGCGCGTGCTCTGCGGTTGACTCTTCAACCTTGGGAGGTCCGAACTGCGGACGATTTCGAGAAGGGATTCGCTGCGCTAAACAAGCAGCGGCCGGATGGACTCTACGTATCCCAGGGCTCGCTATTGGTTGCTAACAGAAACCGGATCGCGGGCTTGGCGTTAAAGAGCCGGTTGCCGTCGATGGGCAGCAGAACATATGTGGATGCCGGTGGACTCATGTCCTACGGGGCGGACGAAGCGGACAGCTACCGCCGCGTCGCATATTACGTGGACAGAATCTTGAAGGGAGCCAAGCCCGCCGATCTGCCGGTGGAGCAGCCGATGAAGTTCGAGTTTGTGATCAATCTCAAGACGGCCAAGCAGATCGGCGTGACCATCGCGCCGGAGGTGTTGGCGCGGGCGACGAGGATAATCAAGTGATAGCGGTCAGCAGTCAGCGATCAGCGGTCGGCAAAAACAGCGGAGACAAATCCATGATGAAATCTATTCTCTTCTGGTTACTGGCAACTGCCATTCTGATTTCTGCCCCAGCCGCCGAGGCACAGCAGCCGGGGAAAATCTTTCGCATCGGGTTTCTGGACGCAAGCACTGTTTCTGGCAGCACGGTTGTTGTGGAGCCGTTTCGCCAAGAGCTGAGCAAGCTTGGCTGGATCGAGGGCAAAAATATCATGATCGAGTTTCGATTCGCGGAAGGATTCCCTGAGCGACTGCCCGAGCTTGCGGCGGAGTTGGTTCGTTTAAAGGTTGATTTAATTGTTGGCCGATCGACGCCGCTCGCGTTAGCGGCCAAGCGCGCCACCGCTACCATACCCATCGTGATGACAAACGCCGGGGATCCCGTGGCTGCAGGGTTGGTCGCTAGTCTGGCGCGGCCGGGAGGCAATGTCACTGGCAACTCCGGTTTATCGCCCGAGCTAGGCACCAAAAGGCTGGAAGTACTTAAGGACGCAGTTCCCAAGCTCGTACGAGTTGGACTACTGCTGCCGCAGGGCAGTGCAGTGGGAATTGACCTCCAACTGAAGGAAATCAGGCCGGCGGCTGTGGCGCTGAAGCTGAAAATGGAGGAGATCGAGACTCCGCTCGACGCCAAAGGATTGGAGCGCGCATTTCAAACCGCGAAGCAGAAGCAGGTGGGCGCGATAATGACAGCCTCCACTCGCCTCTTTTTCGCCGAAAGAAAGCGGATTGTCGAACTTGCCGGCAAATACCGCTTGCCGGCGATTTACTCACAGAAGGAGTTTGTCGATGACGGCGGCCTCATGTCGTATGGAGCAGATTTCGACGACCTGTATCGCAAAGCCGCCCACTACGTCGACAAGATATTGAAAGGCGCCAAGCCTGCCGATTTACCGGTGCAGCAGGCGACCAAGTTTGAGTTTGTCATCAACTTGAAGGCGGCCAAGCTGATCGGCCTGACACTGTCGCCGGAGTTTCTCTCGCGGGCGAATCGGGTCATCAAATAGGCAACAGTAAGAGTTTCGGACTACGGAAAAGCAGGCGAGCAAAAGGCTTTGGCCTTGAGTTCGGTATCTCTCGTTATTAACCGCGCGCACCGGAACTGGGGTTTCTACGGGATCGCAAGGGTGTTTTTGACGGCGCGCTCGACTTGCGCGAGCAGCACGGGCGGCAGCGTTCCAAGTTTCTTGCCGATGCGCTGTTTATCGATCGCTTTGATTTGCTCGGTCACGGCCTTCGATGCGAAGGTAAGACGCGCCGTGCCTTTGGGGATAACCACATGGCTGGGGGAAAGATGGGCGGTATTTTTCGTCAAGGGAACTACGACGACGAGCTGGCTGAAGCGATTGATGCTGTCGTTGGACACGACAATGGCGGGGCGAGTCTTTTTGATTTCGACGCCGATCGTCGGGTCGAGATTGACGATAACCACATCACCGCGCCTTACGTCGGCCATTGGGATCGTCTTTCTCGAGGATCGCCCATGCCTCGTCGTCGGCTAGCTTCCAGTCCGCCAATAAATCGCGCTCCTCTTTGGCGTCGCGTCCCGAGCGTTGAGAGTAGTAGGTCTCGTAGGCGCGCTCCATTTGTTTCCGTTCAATGGAGCCCAGAAACGAAGTGAGCATGTGGGTAATCACACGGCTGCGCCGCGCTTTGGGAATGACCGCGTTGGCGCGCCGGACCAACTCGCGCGGCAACGAGACGCTGACAACTTCATATTGTCGACGGGTAGCGGGCATGGATAATCCTCACAAATGCTATGCACGATTTTTATTAACTTTAGTCGATGCCGTAGCTGCGGTCAAACCGCCAAGTGGAATCGGCGCGAAAATAGCCGTTAAGTGCGAGTGAAAGAACCGGAGCAAAAACGATGAGCCGAAAAATCTGTGTCTGGCTACTGACAACCCTCCTACTGACAGCTACCCCTCCCGCCCAGGCGCAGCAGCAGAAAAAAGTCCCGCTGATAGGCTATCTAGCAGGGACCTCTCCAGCTACCGAGTCCCTTCGTTTTGAGGCAATTCGCCTAGCGTTGCGCGAGCGTGGCTACATAGAAGGGCAGAACATCGCCACCGAGTATCGATATGCTGAGGGGAAGCAAGATCGTTATCCTGAGCTTGTGGCGGAACTAGTCCGCAACAAAGTTGACATCATTGTTGTAGTCGGTGACCCGGCTGTCCGGGCGGCCAAGAATGCGACCAAGACGATTCCCATCGTTATGGTGGGCGCGGGGTCCGATCCTGTCGAGGCTGGTTTCATTGAAAGCCTTGCCCGTCCCGGCGGCAACGTCACCGGTCTTACAATCCTCGGCGGAGAATTAGGCGGCAAGCGGCTGGAGCTACTTAAAGAAGCCGTTCCGAAACTTGCCCGTGTCGCGGTTCTCTACGATCCAGCGAGTGCGATCAGTGTACTCCAGGTGAAAGAGGATCTCCCAGCCCCAGCGCGCGCGTTGCGACTGACTATTCAACCTTGGGAGGTGCGAGCTGCGGACGATTTCGAAAAGGTTTTTGCTGCGATGCGGAATCAGCGCCCGGATGGACTCTTCGTGACCCCGGGCCCGCTCATGCTTGCTAACGGGAAACGGATCACGGACTTGGCGTTATAGAGCCGGCTACCGTCGATGTTCAACAGGAGCGAAGCGGTAGATGCCGGTGGGCTCATGTATTACGGGGCGGACCAAGCGGACAGCTACCGGCGCGTCGCGTATTACGTGGACAGGATTCTCAAAGGCACTAAGCCGGCCGAACTGCCGGTGGAGCAGCCGATGAAGTTCGAGTTCGTGATCAATCTCAAGACGGCGAAGCAGATCGGCGTGACGATTGCGCCGGAGGTGCTGGCGCGGGCGACGAGGATAATTAAGTGATAGCGGTCAGCTATTAGCAATCAGCGATCAGCAAAAACATCGGAGACAAATCCATGATGAAATTCATTCTCTTCTGCTTACTGGCAACTGCCATTCTAATTTCTGCTGCCGCCGCCCAAGCACAGCAGGCAGGCAAAATCTTTCGCATCGGTTACCTGGATGGAAGCACTGCTGCCGGCAGCGCGGTTCTCGTGAATGCGTTCCGGCAAGAGCTGAGCAAGCTTGGCTGGATCGAGGGAAAGAATATCACCATCGAGTATCGGTTTGCCGAGC
>CAMDBU010000161.1 GCA_945889495.1 Syntrophobacter sp. SbD2
CTGGCAACTGTTCGAGCTTTTTGGGAGCCACGATGGGACGGTCCATGCTACAAAACGGTCTCCAAGGACCGAGGGGCGAACGGCCTGTCCCATCCTGTTTCGTGTTAAACAATGTGCATACAGACACTTCAATTTCATTATACAAGCAAAAATCTTTCGCCCCTACCTCAACAACCGAAATTTTGTGAATTGAATAAAGACTATTCCAACGACCCGAACGCCCGGCGGCTCCAGTCGAGGGCGTCGGCGGGCAGGATGCCCAGATAGATCGTGCCGAGGAGCGCGATGGCGACGGCGATGTAGACAAACGGCGCTTGGCGAAAGGATTTACCCGCGGCGCCGCCCTCTTCCATGTACATGGCGACGATCACCCGCAGATAGAAAATCACCGACAGCAAACTGTTGAGCACGCCGATGATGGCGAGATTCAAATGGCCGGACAACACCGCCGAGCGGAACACGTAGAACTTGCCGGTGAAACCGGCCAGCGGCGGAAAACCGGCTAAGGACAACATGAACAGCGCCATGGCCAGCGCCAAAAACGGCCGCTTGAAACCCAGGCCGGCGAAATCGCTGTAGCCGTCTTTGCTTTCGTCTCCTTCGGTCATGCTGGTGAGCACGGCGAAGGCGCCCAGGGTCATGAACGAATAGGCGAGCAAGTAGAACAGCAGCGGCAGGCCGCCCCACTCGACGCCGACGACGATGGGGATCAGCAGGTAACCGGCATGGGCGATGCTCGAATAGGCGAGCATGCGCTTGATGCTATGTTGGGTGATCGCCAACAGATTGCCCAAGGTCATGGTGGCGATGGCGATGATCCACAAAGGGAAGACCCAATCGTTGTCCAGCGGCGATAACTTGTAGAGCAGGATGCGCGCCCAGGCGGCAAAAGCCGCGGCCTTCACCGCCACCGACATGAAGCCGGTCACCGGCGTCGGCGCGCCTTCATAGACATCGGGAACCCAGAAATGAAACGGCACCGCACCGACCTTGAAAGCGAAACCGATCAGCAGGAGAAAACCGCCGCCGATCAGATAGACCGGCCACTCGCTGGGTTGATCCAGCAAGTAGGCGGAGATTTGCGCCAAGTTGGTCGAGCCGGTGGCGCCGTAGATGAGCGCGATGCCGTAGAGCAAAAAGCCGGTGGCAAACGCGCCCATGAGGAAATATTTCATCGCCGCTTCGCTGGAGCGGCCGTTGGAACGCCACATGCCGGTGAGCACGTAGACCGCGATCGACATGGTCTCTAAGCCCAGGAAGAAAACCATCAGGTCGTTGGCCGCCGCCATGACGATCATGCCCACGGTGGCGAACAGGATCAGCGCGTAGAACTCGCCCTCGCGCATGCCGGTCTGGCGCACATAGTCGATAGCGCTGAGAATCGTCAGCGCCGCCGCCAGGATGAAAATCAACGCGAAGAAGAGCGCGAAGCGATCGAGCATGTAGCTGTCGTTAAACGCGCCCTCCTGGCGGCCGCCGAGTAAGAAAAACACTTCGGCGGCGGCCAAGCCCAAGCCGACCAGGCTGTAGAAGGCGAGCACGCCGCGCGACTCGCCGTCTTTGATAAATAGATCGCGCAGCGTCACCACCAGCGCGGTCACCAGCACTTGCACCGCCGGCAGCAGGGGTACGAGATTAACGTCCATCGTTCTTCGGCTCCCCGCTGACTTCAATTTGGACGGCCGCCGGCGCGGCGGGCATGGCCAAGATGCGTTTCAAATTGGCTTCCACCGCCGGCTGCATGCGGCTCAGGAACGGCTGCGGATAAACGCCCATCAAAACGATCAGGAAGATAATCGGCGTGAGAATAATCAACTCGCGGCTGTTTAGATCTTGCAGCTTTTGATTCTCCGGATTGTTGAGCGGTCCGAAGATCACCCGGCGAAACATCCAGAGCATGTAAACCGCGCCCAGGATCACGCCGCTAGCCGCCACCGCGGTCCAAGCCGGGGTCACGCGAAAGGCGCCGAGGAGGATCAAAAACTCGCCGACGAAGCCGTTGAGCCCGGGCAGGCCGATGGAAGAAAAGGTGACAACTAAAAGCAACGCCGAAAACAGCGGCATCTGCTTCCACAGGCCGCCAAACTCCGAGATCAAACGGGTATGGCGCCGGTCGTAGATCATGCCGACCAAGAGAAACAGCGCACCGGTGGACAGGCCATGGTTGAGCATTTGATAGAGACTGCCCTGGACGCCCTGCATGTTGAGGGCGCACAGCCCGAGCATGACGAAGCCCAAATGGCTGACCGAAGAATAGGCGACGAGCTTTTTAATGTCGGTCTGCATCATCGCCACCAGCGCGCCGTAGACGATGCCAATCACCGACAGGGCAATGAGGTAAGGCATCAGCGCGATCGCCGCGTCGGGAAACAGCGGCAGGGCGAAGCGGAGAAAGCCGTAGGTGCCGAGTTTTAGGAGAACGCCGGCCAAGATCACCGACCCCGCCGTCGGCGCCTCGACATGGGCGTCGGGCAGCCAGGTGTGAAACGGAAACAGCGGCACCTTGATGGCGAAAGACAAAGCGAAGGCGAGGAACAGCCAAAACTGCTGCTCCACCGGCAGGTGCAGTTCATAGAGCTGCATGACATCGAAGGTCAGCGCCTGGGTCATCTGGGCATGACGGGTGGCAAGATAAATAATCGCCACCAACATGAGCAAGCTGCCCGCCATGGTGAACAGCACGAACTTCAGCGCGGCGTAAATCCGCCGCGTGCCGCCCCAAACGCCGATCAAGAAATACATCGGCACCAGCATGACTTCCCAGAAGACATAGAACAGCACCAGATCGAGGGCCAAAAACGCGCCCAACATGCCGGTTTCCAGGAGCAGCATGAAGATTAAATATTCTTTGACCTTGTCGCGCACCGACCAGGAGGCCAAGAGCGCCAGCGGCATGAGAAACGTCGTCAGCAGGACGAGAAAAATGCTGATGCCGTCGATGCCGAGAAGATATTGAATGCCCACCGCCGGCATCCAGGCCACCCGCTCGACCAGCTGCATCGCTCCACTGCCGCCGTCGAAGCGGTTGAATATTTTCAGCGACCAGAGAAACGCGGCGGCGCTGGCCAAAAGCGCGACTGTGAACAGGGCGCAGCTCTGGCGCCGCGGCAGGAACAGTAACAGCGCCGCGCCGATCACCGGGATGGCGAGCAGCAGAGTCAAATCTCCAAAGCCTTGCGCTGACATCATGACAGTTGTCCGAGATAGTAAGCGAGCAGCGCCAGGGCACCGGTGACGAACATCGCCGCGTAATGCTGCACGTTGCCGCTCTGCAAACCGCGCCAGATGGTGCTCAAGCCGCGGGTGGTGGCGGCTACTCCATTGACCGCGCCGTCGATCACCCAGGGGTCGACGATACTGGCGAAAAACTTTGCTACTAGGGTGAACGGCCGGACCAATGCGAAATCGTAAATCTCGTCGACGTAATATTTATTGAGCGAAATTTTATGGAGCAGGCCACTCGGCACCGAAGCGGGCTGGGCGCCCGGTTTGCCGTACATTAGATAAGCCAGATAGATTCCCGCCGCGACCACGGCCAGGGTGAGCCCGGTCACCAGTAGTTCAGTGCTCACCGCGCCATGGTGGGCGACCTTGCCGAAGATCGGTTCGAGCCAATGATCCCAACGGCTGCCCCAGAGATATTCCGGCGCGCCTAGCCAACCGGTGAAGATCGAACCGGCGGCGAGAATCATCAACGGCCAGGTCATCACCGCTGGCGATTCATGCAAGTGCGCCTTGGCATGCTCGTCGGCGCGGCACTCGCCATGAAACACCATGAACAGCTGGCGAAACATGTAAAACGCGGTCATGCCGGCGGTGACCAGGCCGACGCCCCACAGCGCGATGGCGCCATGGCTGAAGGTTTGCCAGAGAATCAAATCTTTGGAAAAGAAACCGGCGGTGAACGGCGCGCCGGCGATCGCCAAGGTGGCGACGACGTAGGTCCAATAGGTCCTGGGCATATGAGATTTAAGCCCGCCCATCTTGCGCATATCCTGCTCGCCGCCGAGCGCGTGGATCACGCTGCCGGAACCGAGAAACAAGCAGGCTTTGAAAAATGCATGGGTAAAGACGTGAAAAATCGCCGCGCCGAAGGCGCCCATGCCGACGGCGAGAAACATGTAGCCCAACTGGCTGACGGTGGAGTAGGCCAAAACTTTTTTAATATCGTTCTGGGTGAGCGCGATGGTGGCGGCAAAAAATGCCGTCGCCGCGCCAACCACGGCGATCAACGCCAAGGTCGCCGGCGCTAGGGCGAAGAGAAAGTGCAGCCTGGCGGTCATATACACGCCGGCGGTGACCATGGTGGCGGCATGGATCAAGGCGCTCACCGGCGTCGGTCCGGCCATCGCGTCGGGCAGCCAGACAAACAGCGGCAGCTGCGCCGACTTGCCGGTGGCGCCGATGAACAGCAGGAACGTAACCAGCGTGATGGTGGCGGGCGATAGCAATTTCACCTGCTTGGCGAGCTCGGCGAAGTCTAAAGTCCAGACCCCCTGGCGCGCCAGTTCGGCGACTAAAATGAAAATCCCGAGGATGAAACCGAGATCGCCGATGCGGTTGACGATGAAAGCTTTGTTGCCGGCGATGGCGTTGTTGGGGTCATGGTACCAAAAGCCGATCAATAGATAGGAACACAGCCCGACCCCTTCCCAGCCGACAAACAGCAAGAGCAGATTGTCGCCCATGACCAGCACCAGCATGAAGAAAATAAACAAGTTGAGATAAACGAAAAAGCGCACCATGTCGGCGTCATGGGCCATGTAGCCCAAAGAATAAATATGAATGAGCAAGCCGATGCCGGTGACGATCAAGAGCATCACCGCGGTCAGCGCGTCGACTTGAAAGGATAGGTTGATTTGAAACGAACCGGACTGAATCCAGGTATAAACTAGATCGCGCATCACGCCGCTGGCCGGCAGTTGCCAAAATACATAGAAAGCCAAGGCGAAGGACGCGCCCACCGCCGCCGAAGCCAGGGCGCCGGCGGGCCGCTTGCCGATGGCCCGGCCGAAAAACAAATTGATCGCGCTGGCGAGCAGCGGGATCAAGGGAATCCAGCGCAACAGATCGCTGCTCATCATGTTTGGCGTTGTCTCTACCATTTGAGCAGCTGCATCTCCTGGGGATCCAAAGATTGCCGGTGGCGATAGACCGAAATGATAATCGCCAAACCGATCACCGCCTCGGCTGCCGCCACCGCCATGACGAAAAACACGATTACTTGGCCGTCGGTGGAGCCCAAATAACGCGAGAAGGCGATAAAGGTCAGGTTGACGGCGTTGAGCATGAGCTCGATGGACATCAAGACGACGATCAGATTGCGCCGGATCAGCACGCCGATGACGCCGATAGAAAAGATTACCGCGCTGAGAATCAAGTAATTGTGCAGAGCGATCATGGCAGTTAATTTTCTCGCTTAGCTAACACCACCGCGCCGATGATCGCCACCAGCAACAAAACCGAGGCGATCTCGAAGGGCAGGACATAATCGCTGAAAAGACTTTTCGCCAACATTTCCGGACTGCCGAAGAGCTCGGTCGCCGCCACCGGATCGGCGGGCAGATCGCTGGTCGCCACCAAAGGCACCAACACGCCGGCCAACATCATGGCCAAGAGCGTGCCGAAGCCCCACCAGAGGCCGCGTTGCTGCTCCAACGCCCCGGGATTGAGAAACATGATGACGAAGAGAAACAAAACCATGATCGCGCCGGCATAGACCATCACCTGCAAGACGCAGAGCATGGGCGCGTGTAAGGTCACGAACATGACCGCGATCAACAGCAGCGCGGTCACCAGCGCCATGGCGCAGTGGACGACGTTGCGCAGAAACACCACCAAGAGCGACGCGATCACCAGCAAGGTGGCCAACAGATAAAAGATAAAACTCGCGGTATCCATGGACTCAATCGTTTATTGCGCGGCAATGATCCAGATCGCCGTGACGGCGACGTTTAACAACGCCAGCGGCAACAACATTTTCCAACCCAAGCGCATCACCTGGTCGTAACGAAAGCGCGGCACGCTCCAGCGCAAAAGAATTTGCACCCAGCAGAAAAACACCACCTTGACCGTGAACGCCGTCACTTGCATGAGGACGATCAGCAGATGCGGCAGCAGCAAAGTGCCGCCCCAGGGAAAATGAAAACCGTCGCGCATGAGGTAAGGCACCTGCCAACCGCCAAAAAACAACGTCGTTACCAAACCCGCGGCGGTGACGATCTCGGCGAACTCGCCGGCGAAGAACATCAAGAACTTGCCGCCGGAATATTCGACATGGTAACCGGCGACCAATTCCGACTCGCCCTCGGGCAGATCGAAGGGTATGCGCTTGGTCTCGGCCACCGCGGCGGTGAAGAAAAGTATGAACGCCACGGGCTGGAGAAAAATCCCCCAGGCTGGCAGCCAGCCGACGATCGGAGTGAGAAAGCTCAACCAGCTGGGCATCAAGTCGCGAATCAACGTGCCCTGGTCGCGCGCGATGTCTTGCAGCTCCAGGGTACCGTAGACCATCAAGATGCCGATCACCGACAAGCCCATGGCGACTTCGTAAGAGATCATCTGCGCCGAACCGCGCACGCCGCCGAGCATGGAAAATTTGTTGTTCGACGCCCAGGCGCCGATGACGATGCCGTAGACGCCCAGCGAACCCATGGCGAAGACGTAGAGAATACCGATATTGAGACTGGCGACCTGGAGATTGATCACCCGCTCGCCGAAATTCAAAACATCACCGAAGGGAATCACGGCAAACGTCACCAGCGCTGGGAACAGCGCCATGCAGGGCGCCAAGGTGTGGAGAAAACGATCGCCCTTGGGCGGAATGAAATCTTCTTTAGTGAGAAACTTCAGCGGATCGGCGATTAAAGTATTGACCAGCCCCAAGCCGGCGAAGCCGAAAATCGACGCCCGGTTGGCGCCGATGCGGTCTTGAATCAATGCGCTACCCTTGCGTTCGATCCAGCCCAGTACGCCCGCCAGGTTGAGCACCATGGCGACCACCAGCACGGCCTTAAGTGTAATAATCGCAAGATCGACGATCATGACGCCGCGCCACCACCGCTTCCCAACTCACATCCCTGCTCGCCGATCGAGTCGTAATTGAGACCGCTGTAGGCGGCCACTTCTTGGGTCAAGGCCGAGAAAATCTCGCTCGGCGCGCTGTAAGCTAGCTTATGCCCGGCGCCATCTAGCAGGCGGAGAAAAATCTCGCTGTCCTGGCGCGCGCCTTCCGGACAGATCACCGCGGCGTTGAGCTTTTGCACCCGTCCTTGGCGATTGGTGTAGGTGCCCTCTTTCTCGCCGAAGTGCGCCGCCGGCAACACCACATGGGCCAATTTGGCGGTCTCAGTCAACTTGGTGTCCTGGACGACGAGAAATTTGAGCTGCTGCAAAGCGCTGCGAATCTTTTCGCCATCGGCGCCGAGCAAATCCTCGCCGACGATGTAGGCGCTGGAAAACTTGTTGCTGGCTAATTCTTCCAGCAAGCCGGCAAAGCCGCCGTTGGAACCGACGCCCATGTCGCGGGCACCGCGGAAGTTGGGCGAACGGTCCGGGCTCATTAAAATCCGTTGCGTCTCCGTGAGCTCGCGCTCCTGGTAGAAAACTTCCAGCGCCGCGGCACTCGACAGCTGGCGCGCCAGCTTGGCGAACAGATAAGTCTCTTCGTTGGTGTTACGCCCGGAAAGAATTCCCGCCAATGCCGGGGAGCCGCGCAGGCCGCTTAGCACCGCCTGCAAAGCATTTTCCCAGGTGGTCGGTACCAAGCCGCCTTCTTGGCGGATGAGCGGCATGGTCAGCCGTTCGCCGCCGGCGAGCTCATGAAAACTGTAGCGCCCCTCGTCGCAGATCCATGGGCCGTTGACGGAATCGTTCTGGCGCGGCTTGAAGCGGGCGATTTTGTTCTGATAGGCCTCGACGCTGATATTGCAGCCGGTGCTGCAGCCCGGACAGATGGACGGGGTTTTTTCTAAATACCAGACGCGAACTTTGAAACGGAAATCGCGATCGGTGAGCGCGCCGACTGGGCAGATATCGACAACGTTGGCCGACAATGGATTGTCGAGCA
Source organism: Syntrophobacter sp. SbD2 (assembly GCA_945889495.1). GTDB lineage: Bacteria > Desulfobacterota > Binatia > UBA9968 > UBA9968 > DP-20. Next base: position 8,069 of record CAMDBU010000161.1, read on the forward strand.
CGGCGTTGTCGAATAAAGAAATCGTCGAATGATCGCCGCGATTGATCACGGCCAGTTCGTTGGTCTTGGTGATCTCCTGGCAAAAGCGCACGCAGCGCGTGCACTTGATGCAGCGTTCGCCGTCGAAAACTACATTGGGACCGAAGATGGTTTTCTTGCGGTCATGAATTTTGCCAACTTCCTGGCGGCTCTCCTGGCGGTTATGCTCCATGTAGTAGTTCTGCAACTGGCACTCGCCAGCCTGGTCGCAGATCGGGCAGTCCACCGGGTGATTGATCAGCAAGAACTCCATCACCGCTTTGCGCACCGCCACCACTTTGGGGCTTTGGGTCAGCACCGACATGCCCTCGGCCACCTGGGTGTTGCAGGCGATCTGCAGCTTGGGCATTTTTTCGATCTCGACCATGCACATGCGGCAGTTGCCGGCGATCGACAGCTTGGGGTGATAGCAATAGTGCGGGATCGCCACCCCGGCCTCGGCCGCCGCCTGAATCACGGTGGTCCCCTTGGTGGTAACGACTTCCTTGCCGTCAACGATGAACTTTACTGGGTCCATAAATAGTTGTCAGTGGTCAGTTATCAGTGGTCAGTTCCGAACTGGGAACTGACAACTGGCAACTGATAACTAATTCCTCACCGTGCACTTTCCCGCCGCGATATGGGCTTCGAACTCATCGCGGTATTTTCGAATGAACGCGCCCGGCGGCCAGGCAGCGGCATCGCCGAACGGACAAATCGTGTTACCGGCAATATTGCCGGCGATATTGAGTATCAAATCCAAGTCGCCCGACTGCGCGCCGCCATGTTCGACCCGGTGGAGAATTTTCTCCATCCAGTGGACGCCCTCGCGGCAGGGGCTGCATTGACCGCAGGATTCATGGGCAAAAAACCGTGCCAGATTGAGCGCCGCCCGCACCATGCACACGGTCTCGTCCATAACGATGACGCCGCCCGAGCCGAGTAAACTGCCGGCCGCCGCCACCGACTCGTAGTCGAGATTTACTTTGTCTAATTCTTCGGGCTTCAACACCGGCATGGAACCGCCGCCGGGAATCACCCCTTTTAATTTTTTGCCATTGGGCACGCCGCCGCAGTCTTCGTCGAGAAATTTTTTGAACGGATAACCCATCTCGAGTTCGTAGACCCCTGGCCGGGCGATATGGCCGCTGACGCTAAACAGTTTGGTCCCCTTGCTCTTCTCCGTGCCCATGGCGCTATAGGCCGCCGCGCCACGTTCGAGAATCCACGGCAACGTGGCGAGGGTTTCGACGTTGTTCACCACCGTCGGACAACCGAACAGACCGTGAGTAGCCGGAAACGGCGGTTTGACTTTAGGCCAGCCGCGACCGCCTTCCAGCGAAGACAATAACGCGGTCTCTTCACCGCAGATATAAGCCCCGGCGCCGCGATGGACGATGACATCGAGATCGTAACCGGTGCCAAAAAGGTTTTTGCCGATCAGGCCGGCTTGATACCCCTCGGCCACCGCCTGCTCCAACCGCGTCGCGCCAAAGGCCATCTCGCCGCGAATATAAATGAACGCCGTGTGGGATTGAATCGCGAAGGCGGCGATCATCGTCCCTTCGACCAGCCCGTGCGGGTCCTGCTCGATCAACAAGCGGTCTTTAAAAGTTCCCGGCTCGCTCTCGTCGGCGTTGCAGACTAAATATTTTGGCTTGGGGCTGTCTTTCGGCACGAAGCTCCACTTCATGCCGGTGGGAAACCCCGCGCCACCCCGGCCGCGCAGACCGGAAGCTTTGACTTCCTCGATCAACTGCTCCGGCTTGAGCGTCTGCACCACCTTGCGCCAAGACGCATAACCACCGCGCGACTGGTAAGTCGACAAGGTGTGCGAGGCGGGGACGCCGATGTTGCGCAGTAAGACCTTTTCCATGGCAATCTAAAAAATGGATAATTGATAATGGACAATGGATAATGTTTCGGAAATTCCGACTCCGTCGTTATCCATTGTCCATTGTCCATTATCCATTGCTATTTCATCGCTTCGAGCAGCTGATCAATTTTCTCTTCGGTCAAGTTTTCGTAATAGTCGTCATTGACCTGCATCATCGGCGCCGTGCCACAGGAGGCTAAGCATTCCACTTCCGTAAGCGTGAAGCGGCCGTCCGGCGTGGTCTGGCCGCAGTCGATGCCGAGTTTCTTTTTGAGAAATCCGGTCACTTCCTCGGCGCCGTGCAGGGCGCAGGGCAGCGTGCGGCAGACTTGAATATGGTGCCGGCCGATGGGCTTCATGTTGTACATGGTGTAGAAGCTCACCACGCCATGAACCCGCGCCGGCGCCTGGTCCATCAATTTAGCAACGTATTCGATCGCCTCCGGCCCCAGATGGCCGAACTCACGCTGAGCCAAGTAAAGCACCGGCAGCATCGCCGCTTCCTTCTTCGGATAGCGCGCCACCGTTGCCTCAAACGCCTTCAACGTCTCAGGAGAAAACTCTAAAGCCATAATTCATCGACCGAGAATGGAGATCCGAGAATTCTCCATTATCCATTCTCAATTATTAATTGTTTCTACCGGTCGCACTCCCCGCCGATCATATTGATCATGCCGAAGGTCGGCACGATATCCGCCACCATGTAACCTTTGATCATCTCGGCGAAGGCGCCCATGGCGATGAAGCAAGGCGGCCGTACGCGCAAACGATAGGGCTTGCCACCGCCGTCGCTGACGACGTAGAAACCCAACTCGCCATTGCCGCCTTCCACCGCGCTATAGGTCTCCCCCGCCGGCACCTGAATGCCTTCCATGATGATTTTGAAATGGTGCATCAAGCCTTCGATGCTGCCATAAACTTTTTCTTTTTCCGGCAGGACGAAACGCGGGTCGTCGATCCACACCGGCCCGACGGGCAACTGCTTGAGCGCCTGCTCGACGATCCTCATGCTTTCGTGAATCTCGCGCAGCCGGCACAGAAAGCGATCGTAGTTGTCGCCATGACTGCCCACCGGCACTTCGAAATCCATTTTATCGTAAACCAAATAGGGAAACGCCTTGCGGATATCGTAGTCGACACCGGTGGCGCGCAGGATCGGCCCGGTGAGGCTATGATCGAGGGCGGATTCTTTGGAAATCACGCCGACATTGGACATGCGGTCGAGGAAAATCCGGTTGCGCGACAGCAAACTATCGCAATCGCCAAGCAGCCGGCGAATGGTCGTAAACGTCGCCGCCACCCGCGCCGCGAAGTCCTCCGGCAAATCATGCTTGAGGCCGCCGATGCGCACATAGGTGACGGTCAAGCGCGCGCCGGTGAGATTTTCAATGATCCGGGTAATCATCTCGCGCGCTTCGATCATGTAGAAGCCGACGGTGATGGCGCCCAATTCGGAAGCCGCCATGCCGCAGCAGGTCAGATGATCGAAGATGCGCGCCAGCTCGCTGACGATGACCCGGATATACTGGCAGCGCGGCGGGGTCTCGGCGCCGATCAGCTTTTCCACGGCTAATGCGTAGCCGACGTTATTGATCAACGAGGAGGCGTAATTGAGCCGGTCGGTGTAGGGAATCACCTGGGTCCAGGTCGCCTGCTCGCAGCTCTTGTCGAAACCGCGATGGAGAAAACCCATCTCGACATCGCAGTCGAGCACTTTCTCGCCCTCGAGTTTCAAATTGAACTTGATGGTGCCATGGGTCGCCGGATGGGAGGGTCCCATCTGGAGCTCCATGATCTCATGCGGCAGTTCTGGACTTTCGGCTTTCATCGAGTGGTACGGGCCTGGTTGCTAGTGCTTCTTGGCGAGAGTTTTTTGCAAACGTTGGAGTTTATTTTTCGAGCGCTCGTCGACGAAGGTGCCATCGACATGGCGCTCCGGCACCCGCGGCTGGCAGAGATTGACCGGATAGTCTTTGCGCAACGGATGGCCGGTGAATTCGTCGTAGAGGAGAATGCGCCGCAGGTCCGGGTGGTCGCTAAATCGAATGCCGTAGAGATCCCAAACTTCGCGCTCGAGAAAATTGGCGCCGCTCCACAAGGGCGTCAAGGAATCCACCACCGGGTCGCTTTCCGGCACGCCGACCCGCACCCGCAGCCGGCGCCGATTGGTGAGCGAAACCAACTGGTAAACCACCTCGAAGCGCGGCTCCTGGCGTTGCCAGTAGTCCACCGCGGTGATGTCGGAAAGAAAGTTAAAGCTCAGGTCAGGATCTTCCTTGAGCTGGCGAAAGCTGTCGCGCAAGCCGGCGCGGTCGAGCATGATGACATCGTCGCCCTGGGGCTCGCTGGCGCTCAAGATTTTCGCGCCGAGCTTATCTTGGACATGTTGGAGTTGGGGGCTCGCGTCAGCCATGAACGATCAATCCCACTCAAGGGCCCCTTTTTTCCAAACATAAACGTAGCCGACGGTGAGGATCACCAGGAAAATCCCCATCTGGATCAGACCGAAGACCCCTAGATGGCGAAAATAGATCGCCCAGGGATAGAGAAACACCACTTCCAGATCGAAGATCAAAAATAACATGGCGACCAAATAGAAGCGCACCGAGAACCGGATGCGCGCGTCGCCGGTAGGTGGATTGCCCGATTCGAAGGGATCGTTTTTGGCAGCGTTGGTCGACTTGGGACCGAACAGCGACGCCACCGTCAGCAAAGCGACGACGATCACGCTCGCAACTGCGAACATCACCAGCAGGGGCAAAAATGGATGGTTCATCTCATGACCGCGATTAAAAAAAACCATACCTCCCCGGTTTGAAAAGGTATGGATTCTTGAATGCGCTTTGATCCGTCGATCTAGCGAATTTTGTATTGGAAACGCACTGAGTTGTCAAGGTAAAGTCGGCTTTGGACGGTTTCCTAAACCGGCCTCAGTGGCTGCCGCTGAATAACTCATGGCGCATTGACGCTCGGTGACATTCGGTGTTAATCCTGATTCTGCTGAAAAACCCCATTGTAAATCGCACTGTGTCGGCGGCTATAGTTCTGCCAGTGATAGATTTCATCATCGCCTGCCGTAGCTGTGAAAAAACCTCACTCTTTGACCCTTATGCGGGGTGCACCGCGGCCATTTCAAAC